>DASXJP010000180.1:0-25288 GCA_036497345.1 Thermoanaerobaculia bacterium | reverse complement strand
TGGGATCGGTATTGACGGTGTAATCAATCCAGGCGTTGTCCGGCATGGTGGTGGAGAGTTGGGCCGGTAGGCCCGACATCGGAACCACGATCGCCGCCGCGTGATCCCGGTTCGGATCGGCATAGAGCGTGTAGCTGAACGTCGCCGGGGAGCTTGTGTCCCAGTGAGCCACTCCGCTGCCGTCGACCCCCTTCGCGTCGCCGTCGAAGACGCCGACCGTAAAGGTCGTCGTGCCCTTGGGGACCGCGATCTCCAAGTCGAGAGGGGACTGGCTCAGAGTGATCAAGCCCGTTCCGTTGGCGATCGCCAGGAACCGCGCGTCGTTGGAGGCGCAGGTCGGCAGACAGTTGTAGACCGTCTGCCCCCACGCCGATCCCGCGAGCAGGAAGGCGATCAATGGGATAAACTTCCATCGCAAGGAAAGCATAAAAGAGACCTCCTCTCATCCTCCATCCCACCCGGAGAGGGTGGGGAAGACTGAATGAAATATTTCCCAAGCTACGGGATGCTATGTGTAGTTTCGGATACGGGCGTCAGGAAATCGTCAGTCCTCCGATGCGGGCTTTTCCTCGCCCTCTTCACGCGTCTTCTCCGCGTCCAGGATCTCCTGCGTGGCCATCTCCCCAAGCTCGCCCGGATCGCTGAGATAGCGCTCCTTGCCGGTCTTGAGGTCGCGGACGAAGGCGCGGAGGACCGGGGGCTCGTCAGGCTGCTGGCTCGGCTCTTCCCAGCAACGGACCAGCCAGGACAAGGCGATGCTTCCAGTCTTGGGCTTTACTTCGCTCACGGGATACGCACCTCGATTGTGGAAAGTCCAGAGATAGACATTCGGCTCAGGTCCCGCGAGTATCGACGCGCCCCGTCAGGAAATCGTCAGGAGACGCCCTGCTGCATGATTCGGTGTATAAGTGCTCTCAACCGCCCTAAAGGGGACAAAAAATTTTCCCCAGGCTCGTCAGGAGACGGGGGCCTGAGGTACAATCCCTCTCTCTCATAGCTGATTTCGTGATTTCGTGCGCTTAGAGCCGGGGAGTCTCCATCATGGGTGTAGATGATCTTGAGCAAGATCCGGGTACGCTTCCTCGGGGGGTTTGAGGTCTGGGCCGGCGAGCGGCAGATCGCGGGGTTCGAATCGCAGAAGGTCCGGGCCCTGCTGGCCTATCTGGTCTGCAACCGGCGCCGGGCTTTCAGCCGGGATCATCTGGCGGGGATGCTGTGGCCGGAGCGTGACGGGGACACCGCCCGCCATGCCTTGCGGCAGGCGGTGTACAACCTGCGCTCGAAGCTGCCGGACGGCGGCGCCGCCCTCCTCCAGGTCACCAACGCGGAGATCGGGTTCGTCCCCCGGGCCGACCTCTGGCTCGACGTCGAGGCCTTCGAGGAGTCCCTGCGCCTCGGCTCGGGGCGGACGGTCGATCCGCACCATCTGTCCGCGGCCGTGCAGCTCTACCGTGGGGAATTCATGGCGGGCTTCTTCGTCAAGGACAGCCCCGACTTCGAGGACTGGATGGTCGCCGAGCAGGTGCGGCTGCGCGACGCGACCGTCGAGGCGCTGCATCATCTGATCGAGAGCTACAGCCGGCGGGGGGAGCACCGGTTCGGGGCCCACTATGCCCGCCGCCTGGTGGCGATCGAACCGCTCCTGGAAGAGGCGCACCGCGAGCTGATGCGGCTCTGTGCCCTCGCCGGGCAGCGCAGCCGGGCGCTCGCCCAGTACGCGGAGCTGTCGCGCCTGTTGCGCGAGGAGCTGGGGGTCGAGCCGCTCAAGGAGACCCGTCAGCTCTACGAGTCGATCCTTTCGGAGGCGGCCAAGGAAGAGATCGTCGCGGACCCGGAAGAGCCGGTGGGGCCGATCGTCCCTCTGGCCGGCCGGACCGGCGCCTACGTCCGGTTGCTGGAAGGGTGGTCCCAGGCGCTCGCCGGCAGGGTCCACCTCACCCTGGTCACGGGGGAGAGAGGGATCGGCAAGACCCGGCTGATCAAGACGTTCCTCGACGTCACCACGGCCAAGCAGACGTGCGGCGTCCTCAAAGGGCGGTGCTACGAGCTAAGCCCGTTGCAGGCCTACCGGCCGTTCATTGAGATCCTCCGCGGCGCGCTGGCGGAGGCGGCCGAAGGCTCCGGCCAGGTCCTGGGCCTGGTTCAGAACGAGGTCCTGGAGGATCTGGCCCGCCTCGTCCCCGAGATCCGCGATCTGCGGCCGGACCTCGCGGAGCCGGCGCCGCTGGCGAAGCGGGACCGTCTCTTCGCCTCGGTGAGGCTCTTCCTGGAGAGCCTGTGCCGGAGCGGCGATCCGCTGATCCTCTTCCTCGACGACCTCCACCTGGCGGACCGCGACACGCTAGATCTGCTGGGGTTCCTCGTCGCGAAGCTGGCGGGGCCGATCTGGATCGTCGCCACCTTCCGGCCGGACGAGGAGATGGAGGAGGACCACCCCTTGAGCCGGCTCCTCCACCGCGCCGAGCAGGCGGGGAGCCTGACGCGGCTGGAGCTCGAGCCGCTGGTGCTCCCGATGCTCGAGGAGATCGCGGAGTCGCTGGTCGACGAGGACCAGGCGGCGGAGCTGGCCGGCTTCCTGGCGGTGAAGGCCGGCGGCCTGCCGCTCGCGGTCAGCGAGCTCATCAACTATCTCTGGGACGAGGGGGTCCTGGTGGCCCAGGAGGCGGGGCGGTGGAAGCTCGCCCGGGCGTTGCGCGAGGTCGAGGTGCCGGAGGAGCTCGACGAGCTGATCCGTCTCCGCATCCGCCGGCTCCCCAACTCGACCCGGCGCCTGGCCTCCCTGGCGGCGATCCTCGGCCAGATCTTCGAGGTGCCGCTCCTGCAGGAGGCGGCCGACGAGCATGCCAAGGTCGTGGAGATCGGGCTCGAGATCCTGCTCAAGCGATGGCTGATCCGGCATTTCGCCTATTTCTGGACCGACGGCCGGGGGGACGAGGAGCCCCTGGCGGTCTGGACCCGGGGGTCCCGCCAGGGGAGCTTCGAATTCGCCCACAACCGCACCCGGAGGGCGATTTACGACGAGCTCAATCCGCTGCGCCGGCAGGCGATGCACGCCCAGATCGCGGCGGCGCTGGAAAAGCTGCGCGGCGGTCGGGACTGCGAGGCGCTGGCCTTCCACTACACCGTGGCCAACCAGTGGGAGAAGGCCCTCCCCCACCTGCAGAGGTCGATCGAGCGGGCGCTCGCGGTGGGGGCGGAGGAGGCCGCCCGGCGGTACTGCGATCAGACGATCGAGGGGCTCAGCCGGCTGGCGGCGGGGGCCCGCAGTGACGTGGCGGCCGAGCGGTGGCGGGAGGAGCGGGACACGCTACGCGAGCGGGCCGCGAAGCTCTGGCCTTAAGCGACCGATCCTAGCGGCCGATCCTAGCGAATATTCTAGCGAATAATGCGGCGGACCCCGCCGGTCTTGGGCTCGGCCGCGGAGCCAAGGCCCAGCACCTCGGCCTTGATCTCCTCCCGTTGCAGGCGGGCGAGGCGCCGGGCCTCCATCGCCATCCCCATCCGCCGCATGGTGAGGATGACGGAGAACTCGAGCACCACCAGCGCCACGCCGAGCGTCGTCTCGCCGGTGGCGGCCACGAAGAGCGCCAGGGCGCAGAAGGAGAGGACGACGCCGTAGATCAGGGCGACGATGCGCCGGCGTTCGCCGCCGAAGTGGGCGAGGAGGTGGTGCAGGTGCTGGCGGTCGGCGTGAAACATGCGCAGGAAGCGGTCGGTCGGCGCCGACTTCGGCCGGTCGAGGAAGCGGACGGCCATCACCAGCAGGGTGTCCATCACCGGCACGCCGAGAGCGAGGATCGGCACCAGGATCGCCACCGCCGCGGGCGCCTTCAGGGAGGAGTGGACGGCCGTGGCGGCGAGCAGGAAGCCCAGCATGAGGGAGCCCGAATCGCCCATGAACACGCGCGCCGGCTCCCAGTTGTGGCGCAGGAAACCGAGACAGGAGCCGGCCACGGCGGCCATCAGGATCACGGTGCCGGCGTTCCCCTGCAGCATGGCGTAGCCGAGGAAGCTCACCGAGATGATGGCGACGACGCCGCCGGCCAGCCCGTCGAGGCCGTCGATCAGGTTGATCGCGTTGGTGACGCCCACGATCCAGAGGAGTGAGACGAGACCGCCGAACAGCCCGAGGTGGATCTCGCCGAGGAGGGGCAGGCGCAGCACCTCGAAGGCCCAGCCGGCGTGGACGAGCGGCCACGCCGCCACGAGCTGGAAGAGCAGCTTCGTGGCGGCCGAGACCCCCACCATGTCGTCCACCACGCCGACCAGGAAGACGGTGATGGTGCCGAACGCCAAAGCGAGGAGCTCGCCGCGTCCGACCGTCGTTCCCAGCCGCCCCCAGAGCGAGACCGCCGCGCCGCTGCCGCCGAGGACGAGCCCCAGGGCGATGGCGACGCCGCCCAGCCGGGGCACGGCGCCCGTCTGCAGCTTGCGCTCTCCGGGGTGATCGAGGGCGCGCAGGAGCACGGCGAGTCGCGCGACCGGCGGCACCATCAGATGGGTGGCGAGGGCGGCGACGAAAGCTGCGGCTACGGCGTACGGCAGAATCCCTTCCATCCGGCTACTCCGAGCGACCCGGCGCCTCGCGGCGACCCCAAATCCAGCTCTGATCGCTAGTTACGAGCTATATCTAACAGATTCCCGGGGCTCGTGCAAGCGTCCGATCTCCTCCAGGGCCCGGAAGACCCCGGCCGGGTCGCCGGCGTCGGCGCGCCAATAACGCCCGGGGGGAGCTCCGCGCGAGCAGAGGAGATGGACGTCCGAATCGGGGCTACCGACATAGAGGACGCCGCGGCCGGACTGGACGCAGCCGTAGACCTTGGAGGGGAGGACGTAGCCCACGAAGCCGTCGCGCAGGGTGATCAGGTGGGCGTCCGGGGTGACGAGGAGGCGGGGGAGCTCCTCCAGCGGCACGGGCCGGCCGCGATGGACCGGCAGCCCCTCCCGGCGGAGGATCTCCTCGACCCGGTCCGCTTTGGAACCGGTGGCGTTGAGCCAGAGGGCCACCCGTCCCGACCCCTCGCGGTGGTGGCGGCGATACCCCTCGACGAAGGTCTCGTGGTCATGGGCGACGCCGAAGTTGCCGGAGTAGAGGAGGATCGCGTACCCGGCGAGCTCCGCCGGCCGGTCGAGCGGCGGGGTGCCCGGCGGGACCTCGACCGGCGAGGGGTCGCGCTTGAGGACGATCCGTCCGGGATCGATGCCAATCGCGAGCAGCCGCTTCCTCTGATCCTCCCCCAATGCCTCGAAGCGGTCCACCCGGCGGCGCAGCGCCACGGTCCAGCGATGGAAGAGCCGGAGCGGCGCCGGTATTTGCCTACCATCGCTGTCCATCTCGGCCATCAGGCACTCGGGGTGGAAGTCGGTGATGCGATAGGTGAGCCGCTTGCGGAGCAGGAGATTCAGGGGGACCAGGAGCTGGATCAGGAAGGGGGGGCTGCCGGTGAAGAGGATCTCGTCCGCCGCGCGCAGCTCGCGGCGCACCGCCCAGACGAGCCCGAGATCGGTCCGCGCCGTCCACAGCGCCCGGGCGCGGAAATCCGCGCGATCGTAGACGGCGGCCCGCTGGCGGACGATCCGCAGCCGGCCCTCCCCGTGCCGTTCCTCTTCGACCGCATGGGCGGTCGAGGAGAGGCCGGCGAGGACCACGTCGTCCCCCTGGGCGGCGCGCTCGCGGGCGAAGAGGAGGCTGTACTGGCCGACCGCGCCGAAGTCGGGCGGCAGCCAGTCGCAGAGGTAGACCAATCGGGTCACGGCGGACGTCTAGCGCTCGGTGAGCATCTCCTGGAGATAGCCGTTCACCGTCTCGCGCTGCCGGCTGCCGAAATACCAGTCGATCGTGCGATGGAGGCCGTCCATAAATTTCATCTTGGGCTCCCAGCCGAGGAGCTCCTTGGCCAGACGGTTGCTCGCCACGCGGTTGAGGGGACCGGTCGGCATGTGGGGGAGGAGCTTGATCTCGGCCTCCTGGCCGGTGTAGCGCAGCACCTCGCGGACGGCGTCGATCACCCGCGTGCGCTCCTCCGTTCCGAGGTTCACGGCGGTGCCGTCGTCGATCTTCTCGGCGGCGAGCGCCATGCCGCTCACGATGTCGCCGACGTAGGTCCAGTTGCGGATCTGGGTGCCGTCCCCCCAGACCTCGAACGGGTTCTGGCGCACGAAGGCGCGGGCGATCATGGCGATCACCGCGTGGTTCTCGACCCCGCGCTCGCCGTAGACGGTGAAGAACCGGCATGAGGCGGACTTGAAGCCGAAGTCGCGGGCGTAGGCGCGCAGCGTCATCTCCGTCATCAGCTTGGCCCAGCCGTACATGTTGTCGGCCTCGTAGGGGGGGCCGACCATCTCCTCGGTCAGGTAGAGCTCTTTGGTGACGTCGTTCTGGAGGTAGTTCGGGTAGACGCAGCCGGAGGAGGCGAAGACGAATTTCCCGACTCCAGCCTCGTAGGCGGCCTTGGCCAGGATGCCGTCCATGGCCAGGTTCTGGGCGCAGGCGGCCTGATGGAGGTCCACGAAGCCGCGTCCGCCGTGGATCGCCGCCAGGTGGAACACGACGTCGGTCCCCTCGACGGCGCGCTGGGCGACTCCCGGCTGGAGGAGGTCCTCCTGGCGGAATTCGATGATCCCGGAGTCGATATGCCCCTGGATGTTGGCCAGGCGCCCGCTCGTCAGGTCGTCGACGACGCGGACCGACCGCGCGCCCTTTTCGACGAGATGATCGATCAGATGGGAGCTGATGAACGAGGCGCCCCCAGTGACCAGGACCTTCTTCTGATTCCAATCCATGCTCTGCGTCTCCTTGCCCAACGCGGGAATCGGTGTACCATATCAGCGTTTCAGCCCGAAACGGATCAGGAACAGCGGCCGGAGGATGGAGTACCAGCTCTTGAACGGGACCATCTTCGTGTTCTTCCGCATCTCCTGGTGATAGATCTTGCGCACCGGCGCCTCCCCCACCTCGTAGCCGTGCTGCACGACCTTGATGAAGAAGTAGGGCTCGAGCTCGTACTGGATGAGCCACTCCTGCCAGAGGTCGATCCGCGGGTCTTCCAGAAGGCCGGTCCTGAAGACGCGGAAGCCGTTGGTGGCGTCGGTGGCCGGAAAGCCGAAGAGCGTCCGGAACAGGAACGAGTAGAGCCGGGTGAGGAAGGAGCGGGAGCGGGTCATGTTGACCCGGGTCCCCCCGGCCATCCAGCGCGAGCCGTGCACGTAGCCGTAGCCGCCGTCCAGCAGGTGGTCCACCACGTGGCGGATGTCCGCGGGGTCGTCCTGGTTGTCGCCGGCCAGCTCGACGATCAGATCGAACCCCTTGCGGAGGCCGTAGACGTATCCCGAGCGGTAGCCGCCCCCGGCGCCGAGGTTGCGCGGATGGGAGATCACCACGGCGCCCGCCTCGCGGGCCTCTTCCGCCGTGCCGTCCACCGAGCCGTTGTCGACCACGCAGACGGTGTCGACGAGGTCCCGCGGCACCGCCCGCACCCCGGGGCCGACCTTGCCGGCCTCGTTCCAGGAGGCCATGACGACCACGAGGGACTGGCCGCGATAGCGGACCCGGCGGTCCGGCGGGGTGGCCGGGGCCGCGTCGATCAGGGCGAGGATCTCCTCCCTGGGCAGATCTTTCATGGTTGGCCCTGGAAGATGGGGTGCCCGCCGGAGATCAGCGCGGAGAGGAGGACCTCCCGGCCTTCCACCAGAACGGTGCGGACGATCAGCGAGCCCTCGCCGCAACGTACGCTCGCCGTGCCGCCGTCCAAGACGATCTCGCCCGGCCGGCGCCCCGGCAGGTCCGGACCGATGCCGACCGGCGCCCGGAGCTGGATCTCCTTTCCATCCAGCCAGGTTCTGGCGGCCGGATAGGGGGAGAAGGTGAAGGCGCGGACGAAGCGCTCGACCCAGGCGGCATCGCGGCTCCAGTCGAGGACGCCGTCGAAGGGGATCCGCTTGGGATGGTATGAGGCCTCGGCCCCGTCCTGGGGGAGCGCGGGAGGGGGATTGAGCGCGCGCATCCAGCCGAGTTGCTCCACGAATACCGCCTTGCCCGCCTCCACCAGCTTGCCGTAGAGGGTCTGGTCGGTCTCGCCGGGGGTGAGGGGGACGACGGCGCGGGCGATCACGTCGCCGGTGTCGATCCCTGGGTCGATGCAGTGGAAGGCGACGCCGCCGGGCTCGTTCTCCAAGATCGCCCACTTGGTGGGGAAGCAGCCCCGGAGTCGCGGCAGCGGTCCGAAGTGCAGGTTGTAAGCGCCGTGTTTGGGGATCGCCAGCAGCGGCGGTTTGAGGATGCGGTCGTACTGGACGGACAGCAGGAGGTCCGGCGCCAGCTCTCGCGCCTCCGCCAGGAACGCGGGGTCGCTCGGGTCCGTGGCCGCGAAGACGCGCAGCCCGGCGCGCCGGGCCGCGGTGTAGACGGACGGCGTGTCGTCGCGCTCGGTGCGGTCCGAGGCGCGGCAGAAGACGCCGATCACCTCGAAGCCGTGCTCCAGCAGCCGGTCCAGGCAGAAGCGGCCGATCTCGCCGTAGGCCATGTAGAGCACCCGGGGAGTCATGCCGAGACCGCCTTCCGCAGCGCCTCCGCCACCCGCGCCTGCTGCTCCGGCGTGATGTGGGGGTACATCGGCAGCGACAGGATCTCCGCCGCGGCCTTCTCCGCCCTGGGGAAGTCCCCTTCGCGATAGCCGAGAGCGTTCAGGGCGCCGTGGAGGTGGAGAGGCACCGGATAGTGGATGCCGGCGCCGATCCCTTCGGCGTTGAGCTTCGCCAGCACCTCGTCCCGCTTCGCCACACGGACCACGTAGAGATGCCAGACGTGCTCGTTGCCGGGGAGGGTCTTCGGCAGCTCGACGCCCGGGACGCCGGCGAGGAGCTCGCCGTAGCGGGCCGCCGCCCGGCGCCTGGCCTCGTTCCAGGCGGCCAGGCGCTTGAGCTTCGCCGAGAGCACCACGGCCTGGAGCGTGTCGAGCCGCGAGTTGAAGCCGATCTCCGGGTGGTGGTACTTGATCTCGCTCCCCCAGTTGCGGAGCTTGCGCAGGCGGCCGGCGATCTCCTCCGAGCTCGTGATCACCGCGCCGGCGTCGCCATAGGCGCCGATGTTCTTGCCCGGATAAAAGCTGACGGCGGCGGCCACGCCGAAGCCGCCGGCCGGCCGGCCGTTCCGCCGCGCCCCCTGCGATTGCGCGCCGTCCTCGATCACGGCGAGGCCGCGGGCCTCGGCGGTCTCGCCGATCGCCTCCATATCCGCCATCTGGCCGAAGAGGTGGACGGGGAGCACCGCGCGGGTGCGCGGCCCGATGGCGGCTTCAATCCGACTGGGATCGAGGAGCTGATACTCGTCGCAATCCACGATCACCGGCCGGGCGCCCGCCCGCACCACCCCCAGGGCGCTGGCGATGAAGGTGTTGGCCGGCACGATCACCTCGTCGCCGGCCGCGAGCCCCAGGGCCCGCACGCTGAGCTCGATGGCGTCCGTGCCGTTGGCGACCCCCACACAGTGGGGGAGGCCGCAGAAGCGGGCGAATTCCTCCTCGAAGGCGCGCACCTGGGGGCCGAGGATGAACGCCGTGTCGGCGATCACGCGGGCGAAGCCGGCCGCCACCTCGTCGGCGATCTCGGCGTGCTGCGCCTTGAGGTCGACCAGGGGGATGCCCGCGCCGCTCATACGGCCACCTTCTGGCCGTCGGCGGCCATGGAGCGGTCGAAGGCCGAGAGCACGCGCACGGCGGCGGCGCCGCTCCAGCCGTCGGAGACCGGCCGGGTCCCCTGCGCGATGCACTCGAGGAAGTGGTCGCACTCGGCGCGCAGGGGCTCGTTGGTGGGGACCTTGGGGATCAGGATGTCCCCCTCCCGGATGCTGGTGCGGAAGGAGGCGAAGGTGTCGATGAAGCCGGCGGGGGACCGCTGCTCGGTCACCGTCTTGTCGTAGAGCCGCAGGGGCTCGGAGAGGTTCATGTCGTCGAAGGTCAGCATGCCTTTCTCGCCTACGATCGTGATGTCGCGGACCTTCCGCGGGTTGAGCCAGGAGACGTGGAGGTTGGCGATGACGCCGTTGCCATACCAAAAGGTTGCGAAGGCGGCGTCCTCGATCCCCGGGTTGATCCAGGCGCCGCCGTGGGCCGCGGCGTGCGTGGGGACCGCCTCCAGCCAGTAGTTGACGATGGCGACGTCGTGCGCCGCCAGGTCCCAGGCGGCGTTGACGTCCATGCGGATGGGACCGAGGTTGGTGCGCATCATGGAGATGTAGAAGATCCGCCCCAGCTTCCCCTGGTCGAGGTACTCCTTGACCCGCCGGATGGCGGCGTTGAAGAGGAAGACGTGGCCGACCATGAGCACCCGCTTGCCGGCTTCGGCGAGCGCGCAGAGCTCCTCGGCCTCAGGCAACCGGGTGGCGATGGGCTTCTCGACCAGCACGTGCTTGCCGGCCCGCAGGGCGGCGGCGGCGAGCGCGTAGTGGGTGGTGGTGGGAGTGGCGACGACCACCGCGTCGACCTCCGGATCGGCCAGGGCGCGGTCGACGTCTGGAGTCACCCGGATCTCGGGATAGCGGCTCCTGGTGAGGGCCAGGCGCGACTCGTCCCGGTCCACCACCCAGACGACGTCGCTCGCCTGGTGGTTGTGGAAGTTGCGGATCAGGTTGGGGCCCCAATGGCCCGCTCCGAGGACGGCGATGCGCAGCATGCGTTGATCTCTCTTCAGGTCGGCGAGGCCGCGGCCGCCGCCCGCCAGGCCTGGCGCAGGCAGACGGCCGCCGTCCCCAGGCCGGCGAAACAGAACAGGACGGCTACCCAGGAGGGGAACCGCTGGAGCCGGAAGGCGATCCTGACCGGCCACCAGTAGAGCGTGCGGTAGTCCGAGGTCGAGAGGACGACTTCCGGAGCGACGACCGGCCGCCCCTTGACGGTGATGCCTGGACGGTTGGCGATCGTATTCAGGACGGCCTCCACGGCGCGGGGGACGCGCCCCGGGACCGGCGTGCACTCGAGCTGCCACTCGTTGCAGGTGCCGGGTTTTGAGCGGTTGATGTTAAACCAGACGTACTCCTCGGTGGAAGCCGGCAGCACGACGGAGAAGAATTGCAGCAGCGCCAGCGGCGGCAGGAGCAGGACGCTGCGGGGGCGCCGGGCGAAGAGGGCCGCCAGGGCCGGGGCCAGCAGCACCTGGGGCGAGGTGAGGAACCGGGGCCCCCAGGAGTGGCCGCCGCCCCAGAAGTGGAAGCCGGAGAAGAAGAGGAGCGCCACCGCGAGCGCCGCCAGGGCGCCGAGCCCGAGAATGCGCTCGGTCCCACGCAGGAGGAAGGTGCCGGCGAGGGCCGCCAGCACGATGGGCGAGTAGAAGAGCAGGCCGCGATAGGGGCTGACCAGCAGCGCCGCGAGATGGTCTAGGTAGCCGTTGGCCTGCAGGATCTTGAGGCCGTAGTGGGCGTACCAGATCCCATAGCCGGTCTGCAGCCAGTCGCCGAAGCGGACGTAGTTGTAGAGCAGCAGAAGGAAGGTGGTGATCGCGACGAGCGCCCCTCCCAGGGCGACGTCCCCGGGCGCGACCCGCCGCCGGTATCGCCAGAGCAGGGTCAGCGTCACCGCGCAGAGCACGGCCAGCACCGGCGCGCTGGCCCAGCGGGTGGCCAGGGCGACGGCGGCGCCCAGGGCCATCAGGGTGGCGGGGAACGTGCCGTCCGAGGTGAGCCGCGCGGCGCCGTAGAGCCAGAGGGCGAAGCCGAGCGCCACGAGGCTCTCCTCCTGCCCCATGCGGGCGTAGTGCCAGAACAGGCTGGCGAAGGCGATCGCGAGGCAGGCCAGGAGCGCGTTGCGGGGCGGGTGGCCCAGCCGCCGCAGGGCCAGGAAGAGGAGCACGATCACCGCCGTCGAGACGAGTGGGAGCAGGCCGAGCGAGACGGCGAAGGTCTCGATCACGCTGGGGTCCATGCCATGGGCCGGCACGGCCCGCGCGAGCAGGATGAAGGGGACCATGAGGATCGACTGGAGGGGGCCGAAGAAGCAGTAGATCCGGCCGTCCGGCAGCACGGCGCCGCCGTCCCAGCCGAGCTTCGCCGGCAGGACGCCGCCGCGCCCCTCGATCCAGGATCTCGCCGTCTCATAGCGCAGCACGGCGTCGCTCGACTCCACCCCGCCCGACGAGGTGAACAGATAGGCCAGAAACACTCCCAGGGCGAGCCAGAGGACGGTGCGGTCGCCCCGCGTCTTCATCGGCATGCGCGGATCTCCTCCCGGAGAATGGCCAGGATTTCAGCGGGAGTATAAAGGCTCTCGCGCTCTCCCGCCTCCTTTCCAAGGCTGCGGCAGATCCCGGGATAGCCCCACTGGGCCTGGTGCTGGCGGGCCGAGGGGAAGGAGGGCCCGAGGAGGACCAGCGTGGGCACGGCGAAGGCGGCGGCGGCGTGCATCAGCATGCTGGAGCCGCAGATCACGAGGTCGGCGGCGGCGGCCAGGGCGAAGACCCGGCGCAGGGGGGGGGCCTCCTGCCAGGCGCGCGGCGAGGCCGCGGCCACGGTGCCCAGGACCGCCGTCTCGCGCGGACCTCCGAGGACCAGGATGGAGGCGCCGGAGATCCCGGCGACGAGCTCGGCGTAGCTGGCGGCCGGCCAGCACTTCTCGGGCAGCCCGCCGCCGGGACCCACCACGATCCTCACCCCCCGCTCCCCGCCTTCGGCGGTGGCCCAGGAGCGCTCGGCCTCCTCCCGCTCCCCGGCGTCGAGGAAGATCTGCGGCCGGTTTTCCGGCAGCTCGACCGCGCCGAGGACCTCGGCGAAGCGCAGGGCGGCGCGGCCGACGTGAAGATGGGGATCGAAGGGGACCGCCGCCTGGACGGCGGAGTGCCCGCCCGCGTACCCCCGCACGCCGAGGCGGTACGGGATCCCCGCCCGCAGCAGCAGGAGCGAGCCCCAGGCGCTGCCGAGGACGTCGATGCCGATCTCGAAGCGGCGGCCGGCCAGCTCCCGCACCTCGGGAGAGCGCCGGAGATAGGCGAGGCGGTCCCAGGGGCCTTGGTGGCCCTGATATTTGTTGAGCCAGGGGGCGTTCACCGGCAGGACCTCGGAGAGGTGCGGGTTGAGCCGCAGGACCTCCCGATTCCAGTCGCCGACGCCGGCGGCGATGCGGGCTCCGGGGAAACGGCGGCGCAGGGCCTCGAAGAGCGGCGTGATCACCAGCAGGTCGCCGATGTCGTTGTTGCGCAGGACGAAGATCGAGCGCGGCTCCGCCGGAAGAGCGGCCGCGGAAGGGGCGCGCAGGGCGGCGAGCCGCACGATCCCCTCCATAAAGGCGGCGCCGGAGGCCCTCCCCGCCCGGCGCAGCGCCCTCAGGGGGTACAGACCGCCCAGAAGGGCTCCTCCCGCCGCCCCGCGCGGCAGTCGGCCAGCAGGCCTTGCCGGTCGGGGATGCGGCGCACCGGCCGTCCCAGGTAGCGCGCCCGCACCTTTTCGCCGAAGCTCCGTTGCGGGGCGATCTCCAGCAGCTCGATCCGCGGCTGGATCTCCCCCAGCTCGGCCAGGATGCCGTCCACCGTCGAGGGCGGGGCCAGGAATCCGGGGTGGATCTCCACCAGCAGGGCGGGCCGGTGCTCCCGCAGCAGACGCCGGGCGCCGACCAGCACGTGCCCCTCGTACCCCTCGACGTCGATCTTGACGAAATCGACCGGCCCGTCCAGGGCCGAGTCGAGCCGCAGCAGGGGGACGGTGAAGTCCCCGCCCTCCTCTCCCACGACCGCGGCATTGATCCCGACGCGCATGGAGACCCGGCCGTCCTCGGCGCCCACGGCGGCGGCGAGGACGCGCACGTTCGCCAGCCGGTTCGCCGCGACGTTGCGCTCGAGCTCGCGCAGGTTCTCGGGCTCGGGCTCGAAACAGGCCACGGAGCCGCCGGGGCCCACGACGCTCTCGATCAGCAGCAGGTAGTAACCGATGTTCGCCCCCACGTCCACGGCGCGCATGCCGGGCCGCAGCAGCCGGCGCACGACCTCGCGCTCCGGCATGAACCGCTCCCCTTCGAGATAGAGGAGCCGCTGGGGGTTGCCCCGCGCCACGTCGACGCGCAGGCGCAGACCGAAGAGGGACCGCTCCAGGACGTGGGCCGCCGCCACCCCGGCGAACAGCCGGTCCGCCAGGGGGAGGGTGTGGAAGCGCCAGAGGGAGGCCCGCAGGCGGCCCAGGAGGAGCCTCATGACGCGAGCACCGCCTCCTCGTAGGAGCGGGCGATGGCCTCCCAGGAGAACCGCGCGAGGTAGCCGTTGGCCTCCAGATCCTCGGGCTCCGGCCACGGCTCAAGCCGCGCCGGCGGCGGGAAGGGTCGCAGGGACCGGGGGAAGAAGGGGCGCAGGTCCTGCACGGCTCCAGCCTCGGTGGCGAAGACCGGCAGGCCCGCCTCCAGCATCTCGTTGAGGCTGAGCCCCCAGCCTTCGAGCTCGCTGGTGAACAGCCCCGCGTCGTGCGAGGCCAGCAGCCCGGGCAATTCGGATCTCGGGAACGACGGGACGAGGCGGACGCGGCCGGAGCGCAGCCACTCCGGCGGCAGCTCCCGCTCCGCCGCGGGGCCGCACCCGGCCAGGGTCACGGTGTCGCGGGGAGCCGTGGATGCCCGCTCCGCGAGCCAGCACCGCAGCCGCCGGGTCCCCTTGTGGGCCGCCCAGCGGCCGATCCAGAGGAAGCGCACCCCTTCCCTTTCCGGCCCGCCTTGCCGTTGCCGGCGGCCTTCCAGGAGCACGGCGCGCTCCGCGGGCGGCGGCGCCGAGACGTAGGAGCGAAGCTTGGGGACCCAGGCTGGAAAGCGCCGGCGCATCCAGGCCAGCTCGCGGCTGCCCAGGCAGAGGATGAGCGAGGCCCGGCGCCATCCCGCCCGGATGTCGGCGGCGCGCGCCAGGGCCACGGCCGCGTTGGCCAGGGCCCGCGGGGAGGGGCGCCGGAGCAGGTCGCTCCGCAGGTCGAAGAACAGATAGAGCAGCTCCGGCTGGATGCTCCGCACCACCAGCCGGCCGTGGCGCGCCAGCCGCGCGCTGGCGGTGATGGCCGGGGTGTCGATCACGTCGAAGGGGCCGTGGCTGGCGGCGAAGCGCTCGATGCCTTCGGCCTGCCGCCGCCAGAGGTTCCACCAGCGGGTACCGGGGGGCAGCGGCTCCGGCGACCAGGCGAAAGCGTCGTGCCCGCGCTCGCGCAGGGCGGCGGCGAGGGTGAGGGCGATCTGCGCCGCGCCGAATTCCGCCGTCAGCGGCGGGTGGCTGACCATGAGGATCCTCAAGCGCCGGGCTTTCCCATCAGGGCCTCGGCGATCCGCCGTCCGGCGAGGCGGTGCCCGAGATCGTTGAAGTGGATGTCGCCGGGGATGTACAGCCGGTGCCATTCCGGGACGCCCTGGAGCTCCGGGATCAGATCGAGCAGCTCGATCCCCTGCCGGCGGCAGAAATCCGTCACCCGCCGCTCGTACTCGGTGACCAGCGGCCCCGGCCGCGTGCCGTAGATCGTCTCGCGGTCCGCGAGCCACTTCGGGAAGGTGCGCTTCAGGACGGCGTAGTACGCGGGGTCCTCGCGGGTATAGAGCATCTGGGGGATCGGGTAGATGACCATCATCAGGCGGACGCCGTGCTCGCGCGTGAGGCGCTGGATGCGCTGGAGGTTGCCGAAGCTGGCGCGCAGACCGTCCTCCGCCCAGCCGGCGAGGCTGGCGGGGTGGGCCGTCCAGTTGGCCCGCAGCACGCCGTAGGCCCAGGGGGAGAGCTCGACGAGCCGCCGCGCGGAGATCGGCGGCGCGCCCGGCGCGAAATCGGGCGGCACCCGATGATCCAGCGCGTCCTGCGGGCCCGGATGGGTGACGGTGCCGGGATCCAGCGTCATCCGCCGGATCCGGCGCACCAGGGCCGAATGGTTGTACAGGGACCGCAGCGCCGGATGGTAGTTCCACCCCCGGAACCGCTCGGGCTCCCCCGCGGCGGAGAACTGATAGCGGGACGCATAGTAAAGCTCGTCCTCCGCATCCGAGACGTCGTAGAGGAGCACCACCGTGTCCGCGTGGTAGCCGGCGGCGAGGAATTTCTTCAGCCGCTGGTATTCGAGGAGCGGCGAGTAGGAGGCCCGGCCGCCGTTGAGCACCTCGCAGCGCCGGCCGGCCGCATTCAGCTCCCGTTCGGCGACGCCGCTCAGGGTCTCGGACTGCACATAGCCCAGCCCCTCGGCGAAGGAGTCGCCCAGGACGACGATCCGCTCGCGGTCCGGCCGCTTCGCGATCACCCGGTCCGACCGGTCGTCCTTCCAGCCGAGCGAGTTGGTGTAGAAGCGGATCGTGCGGTCCCCCCACACCTGCTCGTACTCCAGGAAGGGGCGGTACGAGTGGTCCTCATAGGGATCGATGAGGATGTTGAACCCCTCGCCGTAGGTCCTGCGGGCCACCAGCTCGGCCGCTCCCAGGCCGATCACGGTCGTCACCAGGACGGTGAGGAGGCGGAGAGCCTTGAGCCTCACCGGCGTACCTCCTCCGCGGGCAGGGCCAGGGTGTTCCACGTGGGCCGGTCGACCGGTCCTCCCCCGGGGTAAGCCTCGGCATCGAACAGCGTATAGCCGTGGCCGCGCAGGAGGGCGCCGGCCTTGGGAGCGTTCTCGCCTACCACCTCGCAGAGCAGGAGCGGACGGAATTCCCGGAGCAGCCGTCCTCCCCCTCGCAGGACCAGGAGCTCGGCCCCCTCGGTGTCGATCTTGACCAGGTCCGGCGGCGGGAAGCGGTCGAGGAGGCCGTCCAGCGTCACGGCGGGAACCTGCACGACCTCGCGGGTGCCGCCGGTCTGCGTGGAGCCGGAAACACGGCTGAGGTGGTTGCCGGCCCGCCCGCGCCGCGCGATGCACAACTCGGCGGTGCCGGGAGCGTCGGAGACCGCGGCGGCCAGGACCTCGACCCGGGCGTAGGAGGGAGGAGCGGTCCGGGCGGAGCGCCGGAGGAGCTCCGCCAGCCAGCCGTCGGCCTCCACGGCCAGCACCCGGCCGGCCGCTCCGGAGGCGAAAGCCGCGGCGAAGGCGAACAGCCCGACATTGGCCCCCACGTCCCAGACGGTCATCCCCGGCCTGACCAGACCGGCGGCCATTCTCAGCAGATAGGGATCGACCGCGCCGAGGTCCCGCCGCCAGAGCCGCATGGCGGCGTCGGGGGAGACGTAGAGCGCGTGCCCGCCATGCGCCGCCGGCAGCCGCCGGCGCAGCACGCGGCCCCGGCTCAACCGTTCGAGGAGAGCGCGCAGCATCAGGTCCTCTCCAGGAGCACGTCCCCGAGCACCAGCCGGTCCATGCGGGTGCGCAGGAAGCAGTCGAGCGCCTCGGCGGGGGTGTTGACGATCGGCTCGTTCTCGTTGAACGAGGTGTTGAGCACCATGGGCACGCCCGTCCGGCGCTCGAAGGCGGCGATCAGCTGCCAGTAGCGGGGATTGGCCCGCCGGGAGACGGTCTGCAGCCGGCCGGTGCCGTCCACGTGGGTCACCGCCGGCACCAGCGGCCGTTTCTCCGGCCGGATGGGGTAGACCTTGATCATGAACGGGTCCGGGTAGTCGATCGTGAACCAATCCCCCGTGCGCTCCTCCAGCACCGAGGGGGCGAACGGACGGAAGGATTCGCGGCGCTTGATCTTGAGATTCAGGACGTCCTTCATGTCCGCCCGCCGCGGATCGGCCAGGATGGAGCGGTTGCCGAGGGCGCGGGGCCCCCACTCCGAGCGCCCCTGATACCAGCCGACCACGTCCCCGCGGGCGATGGATTCCGCGGTCTGGTCGGCCAGGATCTCCTCGTCGCGGATCGTCTCGACGCGGAGCTCTCCCCAGGCGCCATCCTGCCCACCGGATTCGGGAACCGCCGCCGCGAGCGCCTGGCGGATCTCCTCCTCGCCATAGGCCGGTCCCCAGTAGGAGTGCTCCATCACGAAGCCGTTCCGCGGCGCTCCCAGCACGGCGTGGTGGACGTAGAGCGCCGCGCCGAGCGAGGTGCCGGCGTCCCCCGCGGCGGACTGGATGAAGACCTCCTGGACGTCCGTGCGGTCGAAGAGCTTGCCGTTGGCCAGCGAGTTCATGGCGCAGCCGCCCGCGAGGGCCAGGCGTTGCAGGCCCGTGCGGCGCTGGAGCGCGCGCACCAGGGCGAAGAAGCGGTCCTCGTAGACCTTCTGGAGGGAGGCGGCGAGATCCTTATGGCGCTGCGTCAGCTCCTCCTCGGGCCGGCGCGGCGGACCGAGCAGCCCGATGAGGGCCGGGGTGTAGATCAGCCCCAGCTCCGGCGAGCCGTCCTCCCAGGTCATGTCCACCCCCTCGGAGAGGTGGCGGAAGAAGCGGAGGTCGAGGGCGAAAGTGCCGTCCGGCCGCGGCGTGACCATCTGACCGACCTGGCCGGCGAACGAGGGCTCGCCATAGGCCGCGAGCCCCATCACCTTGTACTCGTCGCCGAAGCCCAGGAATCCCAGGTGCTGGGTGACCGCCGTGTAGAAGAGGCCCAGCGAGTGGGGGAAATGGACGCGGTCGAGCACCTCGATCGAGCCGCCGCGGCCCACCGCCATCATGGTGGACACGAAGTCGCCGAAGCCGTCCACCGTCAGGCACATCGCCTCCTCGAACGGCGAGCAGTAGAAGGCGGACGCCACGTGGGCGAGGTGGTGCTCGACGGGGTGGAGCTCGGGCGCCGGTCCGCCGAGGGTGGCGGCGATCCGCTCCTCCAGCGAGGCCACCTGCCGGAGGTTGCGGGCGCGGCCGAGGGCGCGGCGCAGGCTGCGCGGATGGGAGAGCGCCAGCAGCGCCTTGCGCGCCAGATAGGCCCGGGGCTGCCGGGCCACGGCGAGGGCGGTCACCGCCGCGAGATCGCCGCCGGTCATCTCGTCCAGGCAGAAGCGGACCGCCCGCTCGGGGAAGCCCGCCCAGTGCTTGACGCGGCGGAAGCGCTCCTCCTCGACGCCCGCCACAAAGCGTCCGTCCACCACCGCCGCGGCCGCAGCGTCCGCGTGGTAGACGGAGAGGCCCAGAATCCGGCTCACCGCCCCTCCTCCTCCAACAGCTCCTCCAGCCGGACGTCCACGATCAGCCGGAACCAGAAGGCCTGGAGGAAATGGAAGACGAAACCCGTCTTGCCGTCCAGGATGCCGAGCAGGAAGAAGTACCGGTAGAGAAAGTACAGCGTGGGACGGACGAACAGCGGCATGCGGTAGTAGAGCGACTTCATCCAGAGGATCCTCTCGTCCGGGGTCCCGAGCAGACGGGGCGCCGTCTTCCAGGGGACGTCCCCGCGGCGGCGCGCGAATTCCTCCCGGGCGAACGCCTCGGCATAGCGGAGGTGCTTCTGGAGGTAGAACTGGATCGAGTCCTCCTTGACGTTCCACTCCTCCAGCGGCGCCCGCAGGCGGCCGACCGGGCCGCGCACGTAGACGCGGGTGTCCTGCTCGACCGGATCGAGCCCGGAGCGGCTGCGCCGGAAGAGCTTCAGCAGGACCTTGCCGCCGTACCCTCCGAAGCGCAGCGGCTTGCCGCGGAAGATCTGCCGGCGGCGGATGTAGAAGCCGTCCTCGCGCACGGCGTCCGGCCGAGCGAGGAGAGCCGCGATCTCCTCGCGGAGCTCCGGCGTCACCGCCTGATCGGCCTCCAGGATCAGCACCCAGTCGTTGCGCAGCGGGAGGTTGTCCAACCCCCACTGGAAGATCCACGGGATGATCCGGCTGTGGTCGTAGGCCAGGGTCTGGACCTCGGCGTACTTCCGGGCGATCTCGACCGTGCGGTCCGTGCTCTCCGAGTCGAGCACGAAGACCTGGTCGGCGAAGCCGTGGACGCTCCGCAGGCAGCGTTCCACGTTCGCCTCCTCGTCGCGGGTGGTGACCAGGACCGACAGCGGGATCATGGCGCCACGCTCTCCGCGGCCCGCAGGAGGTTGCGCCAGGTGGCGGCATAGTCCCAACGGGAGAGGATGGCGGCGCTCCGCTGCTTTGCCCGTTCCGGATCCAGCGCGAGCGCCTCGCCGATGCGGTGGGCCAGCGTCTCGCTGTCCCCGGCCGGGTAGACGAAGCCGTTGCCGCCCACCTCGATCAGGTCGTAGCCCGCTCCCACGCGCGACGAGGCGACCACGGAGAGGCCGCAGGCGAGGGCCTCCTGGACCGAGACCCCCCAGCGCTCCTCCCGGGCGGGATGGACGAAGAGGTCGGCGGCCGCGTAGAGGGCGGGGAGCTCGGGGTAGGGGACATAGCCGGGGAAGCGCACCCGGGAGAGCCCGCTGGCGAATCCCTCGAGCGCCGGCCGGCCGGGGCCGTCCCCGGCGAGCACGAGCCAGACGTCCGGCTCCTGGACATGAGCGAAGGCGCGGAGGAGATCCCAGGGGGCCTCGCGCTGGTTGAATTTCGCCAGCCCCAGGACGACCCGGGCTTCCGCGGGCACGCCGAGCCGCTCCCGGAAGGCCGCGCGCTCCGCGGGGGAGAGCCGGGAGCGCTCCGCGAAGCTCTCCACGTCCACGGCATAGGGGAAGAGCCCCGTCCGCTCGCGCGGCACGCCGAAGGCGCGGAGGTAGTCGAGCGTGAGGCTCCCCACGCCGAGGAAGAGGTCGTAGGCCCGTTTCATATAGGTGGCGAAGAGTATCCGTTTCGCGAGGCCTTTGGACCAGGAGGTGTCCCAGAGCACCGAATCGAGCCGCAGGGCGGTGGCGACCCCCGCCCGCTTCGCGATCCGGGCTCCCAGGCGATAGAGCGGCTGCGTGTAGCCGTTGGCGATCAGCAGGTCGCATCGCTCGGACGTGAGCCGTTCCGTCAGCCAGCGGCCGGCGCTCTCCTGGGGGCAGACCTCGTGGGGATAGCCGCCCAGCAGGTCGATCCCCCAGGCGACCGGCTTCCCGAGCTCGGGATCGAAGACCGGCTCCGCCACGCCGCGCCCGGTGAAAAGCACGCGGAGCTCGTGCTCCGCGTCATGGGCGGCGAAGCGGTAGAACGGCGCCTCGAACTGCGTCGGGCGTTCGACGAGAAAGGCGATCTTCAAGAGAAAGGATGAAATCAGTCGGTCTTGCGGAGCCGCTCGAGCTCGGCCCGCAGGCGGGCGTTCTCCCGCTCCAGATCGGAAGCTCGGGCTTCAGCCTGCTGCGCACGGTCCGCGTGCTCTTCGTAGCGGAGCAGTGGCTTGCCGGACGAGGTCTCGGTCAGCCGGAGGTGCTTCCCCTCGATCTGGAACGTCACGCCTGTGGTCCGGCTGATCAGATTGCCGTCGGCTTCCAACGGTGCCGGCCGATACCGGCCGTTCACCAGCCGATGACCCTGGAGACGTGGATCGAGATAGTCGCCCAGGGGGTCGAACAGGAAGTATTCCGCCACTCCCAACTGCTCGTAGACGGTCAGCTTATCGGATAGATCCTCGTCCCGGGTCGTATCGGAGGTGACCTCGACCACGAAGCAGGGGGACCCGTGCTCCTCCCAGAGCTTGTAGACCTTGCGGTCCCGCTTCGCTACCCCCTTGACGACGAAGAGGTCTGGGGCGACGACCGCCCGGGGATCTCCCTTCTTGTAGTAGAAGAAGAGATTCCCGGCGACATAGATGTCGTCTGCCCGGCGGAAATGCTCCGTCAGGGCCTCGATCAGGTACGTCATCTCCTTGCGGTGAAGGTCGCTCTCCGCCATCGGCTGGCCGTCGGATTCCGGATATACGATCTCGCGCTGGAAAGGAATCGCGGTCATACGTGCCGTCCTTCCCGGGAAATTTCCCGGATCAGATCATGTCCGCCTGGGGCTGCGCAACCTCCCGTCATGACGTGATGATAGACCTCCTCCATCTCCCGCGCCACCGCCGGCCAGCCGAAGCGCTCCCGCACCGCCTCTGAGCCGCGTCTCCCCATCTCGTCAAGCCGAGAGGGATCGCTGAGAAGGCTCGAGAGAGCCGCTCCGATGCTCCCATCCAGTACGATCCCCGCTCCGGTCTCGCGGACCGTCCCGGCGAGGCCCACCTCGGGGGTGACGGCGACCGGGCGTCCCGCCGCCCAGGCCTCCAGGACCACGTTGCCGAAGTTCTCGGAGCGGGAGGGGAGGACGAGCGCCGCCGTCCGGTGGAGGAGCGCGGCCTTGTCCGCCCCGTGGACCGGACCCAGGAAGCGCACCCGGCCGGAATCCCCGGCCAGCCGCTCCAGCTTGGGGCCCAGCCCCTCCTCGTCGTTGCCGGCCACGGCGAGCACGGCGCCGGGGACCTCCGCCAGCGCGGGGATCAGCCGGTCGAGCCCCTTCTTCCAGGAGAGGCGCCCCAGGAAGAGGAGGAACGGCGCCCCGTCCACGGTCTCGCGGACCGGCGGCGAGAGCGCTCCGGGATCCCCGTCCCAGGGCTCGGGAGCGATCCCGTTCGGCACCACGGCCACGGGCGGCAGGAGGAGGCCCAGCCGGGCCGCCTCCGCGGCTTCGAGATCGCTGGTGGCGTGGAGGACCGCGGCCCTTTCGATCGTCCGGCGCTCGGCGAGGGCCAGCCAGGCGAGCTTGCGCCAGCGCCCCCGCGCGTGGAGCAATTCCGGCACCAGCATCCCCCTGGGCGAGAGCACGTAGGGGACGTCCGCCCGCTCGGCGGCCCGCGCCGCGGCCGAGGTGGGCCAGAGGAAGACCGAGTGGAGGTGGACGGCGTCGAAGCGCGCCATCTCCGCCCGCGCGGCCGCCGCCAGCCCGGGAGCCCAGTAGAGACGGCGGAAGGAGCGCACGGGGAAGTAGCGGACCTCGACGCCGTCGATCCCGACCGGCCGGCCGAGGGGGACGTCGAGCGTCCCATCCCCATGCACGTCGGTGGTGAAGACGGTCACCTCGTGCCCGCGCGCCGCCAGCGCCTTGCAGAGGCCGTGCACGGCCAGGATCGGACCGCCGTGGCGCCAGGCCGGCAGGTAGGTGGGGACGACGTGCAGGATCTTCAAAGGAGGTCTCGCAGCAATTCGGCGAACCGCCGGTGGTAGGCCGGCCAGGTGGCGGATTCCGCGGCCTGGCGGCAGCCCTCCCGCAGGGCGCGGACCGCCTCCGGGTGCGCGGCGCACCATGCCATCCGCCGGGCCAGGGCCGGGGCGTCCCCCACCGGCACGATCCAGCCGGTCTTCCCCTCGCTCACCAGGTCCTTCGCTCCCACCATCGCGGAGACCAGCGCCGGAGTCCCCGAGGCCAGCGCCTCCGCGACCACCATGCCGTAGGAGTCGTTGCGCGAGGGGAGCACCAGCACGTCGGCCCGCCGCAGCTCCGCCGCCAGCGCCGGCTGGGGCATGGGGCCGAGGACGTCGATCCCCTCCGTCCCGCGCCGGTCCAACAGGTGGGCGGAGTCGCCGCGGGGCCCGATGAGGCGGAGGCGGACGGCCGGGTGGGCCGCTCTCACCTGGTCGAACGCCTCCAGCAGCAGGTCGAGCCCCTTGCGGTGGATCGTCGCGCCGGAGAAGAGAAAGGCGAGGTCTCCGGTCTTCCGCTCCCCATCCGGCGAGAACAGCTCCAGATCGGCTCCCAGGGGCACGGCGTGGACCTTCTCCGGCGGCACTCCCGCTTCCAGATAGGTTTCGCGGGCCAGCTCCGAGACGGTCAGGATGTGGTCGGCGAGCGCGATCTCCTCGTCCTTCACCCCCACGATCCGGCGATGGAGACGGGGGGAGTCGGTGGTCCCGTGCAGGCGGTCCTGGGCGGCGTGATGGATCGACGGCGCGTCGAGCAGCGTGGCGATCCCCCGCCGGCGGGCCTCCCGGAAGGTCGAGAGGGCCGAGATCTCGCAGGCGAGGACGGCGTCCGCGCCGCTCCTCCGCAGTCCCTGGGCGGCCCAGCGGTCGAACAGGCGGCAGGCGGCGAGGTCGGCCCAGGGGCCCGCCCGCCGCAGGGCCGGGGTCCAGGGGAACCAGCGCGTCCGCCGCGGATCGAGGGGCACCGGAGCGTAGCGCCGGAGCCCGGCCGCCGGCACGCCCGACCAGTAGCCGGCGAGCATGTCCGCCTTCTGGAGCGCCAGCGCCGCCTGGTGCGAGTGCTGCCGGCCCGGATGGGTCACCAGAATCTTCATCGGACGGCGGCCGGCAGGGCCGGCTCCGGCGGGATCGCCACGGCCGCCGGCGGCCGCCCGGCCGCGGCGCGGACGGCGGCCTTCCGGACCGCCTCGCGGTCGAGACGGATCGCCAGCAGCAGCAGGCCGGCGAAGAACCAGTAGTAGACGTCCGACGTCACGTCGAACACCACCACCCCGGGGAGGGCGGTCAGGGAGAAGAGGAAGCTCGCGGTGGCCAGGGCGCGGTGGAAGCGGGTGCGCAGCGTGAAGACCTGCCGCAGGGCGAAGAAGGAGAGGTAGGCCCGGAGGAAATAGATCAGCAGGAACCCCACGGCGCCCAGCTCCAGCATCACCCGGCCCGACTCCACCTCGACCAGCAGCCCGTGCAGCCAGGAGTAGGGCGCCAGGCCCGGCGCCAGCGTGGGGGCGGTCTGATGGGTGGCGCCGATCCCGAAGCCCGTGAGCCCGGAGTCCGGGAGGAGGAGGTAGGGGGAGAGCAGGGGGGAGGTGATGCGGTTGCGCATGTCCGACCCCGCCTCCGCCCGGCCGCGGAACGCGTCGATGGCGTTCTGGCCGGTGGATACCAGGATCCCTCCCACCAGCCCGAGGGCGACGAGCAGACGGCCGAAGGCCACCCCACCTCCCCGCTCGCGGATCACCGCCAGCCACCAGTAGAAGGGGAAGAGCAGGACCAGGAAGAGCACGGGGCCCCGCGAGCCGGTCATCAGCATGGGGAGCAGGGTCAACCCCAGCGCGCCGAACATCAGCAGGTTGCCCCGGAACTGCCAGCGGGCGGCCGCCACCAGGCAGAGGACGAGGATCGCCATGGCCAGCAGATAGGAGCTGTAGCCGGTGATGAACGAGAAGGTCGCCGTCACCCGCACGTGGGTCGAGCTGCCGAAGGTGGCGATGTACGCCTCCTCGTTGGTCCGCGCGTAGGTGTTGAGCATGCTCGACGCCGGGCTGAGGAACTGCGCCATGGCCAGCAGGCCGACCGGGATGGAGATCAGGCAGTAGCGCCTCAGGAACCGGTAGAGCGCCGCGTCGCTCGGCAAGGCGGCGGGCACCACGAAGACCAGCGGCACATAGAAGAAGTAGGCCTTGAAGCCGGAGAGACCCACCAGCAGGTTGGGCAGCGCCGGGTTGAAGATCTGCAGCAGGCCGAGCAGGACGCTGAGCGCCAGGAGGCCGTAGAGCAGGGGCTGCGGCAGGGGGCGCATGCGCAGGCGGGACCGGTCGCGGAGGAAGCCGCCGTAGACCCCCAGGAGCAGGACGTCCTTGGCGAAATAGATCAGATCCTGGGCCCCGGGGAAGATCCATTTGCGGATCGCCCCCTCGAAGA
>DASXJP010000179.1:0-4102 GCA_036497345.1 Thermoanaerobaculia bacterium | reverse complement strand
GTTGAGCCCGTCGATGCCGGTCAGGAAGGTCGCGATCAGGTCGGTGCGGGGGAAGTTGGTAGGAGCCTTCACCCCCGCGCTGCCGAACAGCAGCTCGATCAGCGCCGGCAGCGTCGGATTGGTCACGTAGGAGAGGAACTGCCCGTCGTCCTTCGGATGGCTGGCGTTGAACTTGTTCTTGTCCTTGAGGCCGATCACCACCTCGTTGACCAGGGGCATGCCCAGCCGCGAGACCTGGACGTAATCGCCGCTCTGCGCGGTCGGATTCTTGAAATCGGGAGCGTCCTTGAGCGCCCGGTCGCGCCGCAGCACCGCCGTGGTCCAGCCGCCGACCGTGGTGTTGCCGCCGCTCACCAGGCACTGCTTGGGCACCTCCAGGATGAAGGAGGTGACGTTCTTGTCCTCGAGCGTGTTCGGCTGCGAGTCGCGGGGACCGAGCGGGTTCGAGAGATTGACCAGGTCGAAGATCTCCCCCAGGTTCACCGCGAACGGGTCCTTGCGCTGCCCCACGAAGACCTTCCCCGTGCCGGCGGTGCAGCCGGGGATGGTGATCTCGTGGATGAACCCCGACGCGTAGGACGGATAGTCGGGGATCGTCTTCTTGCCGATGTTGTCCACCGGCTTGTCGAAACGGGTGCTGCCGGTGAGGGCGTTGGTCGCGTAGCCGACCGTCCGGCCCGGGCCGTCGGCCGGCCCGCGGATCACCGCCACGGTGTAGGACTCCAGGACGTTCTGGGTGGGCGCCACCGGGCCCAGGATCTGGCCGGCGTTGACCAGGGGGATCGAGACGTTCAGGCTGCCCACCGGGATCTGGATGTCCCGCAGGGACTGGGCGACCCGGAACTGGAAGGTGATGTCCTCGACGCCATCCCCCGTATTGTCGATCAGGATGCGGTAGAGGGCGTCCGGATCGAGGGTGAAGAAGTTGGGGCCGCCATAGGCGTCCTGGAGAGGCACGTAATTGGCGATCAGGGTCACATAGCCGGACCGGCCGGCCTCATAGCTGTTGAACATGTAGAAATCGGTGCCGTCCACCTTGGGCATCTGGGTGATCAACGGCGCCTCCCGGTGGCTGGACGCATGGGCGGGCAGCAGGCCGCACAGCGCCGTCACGGCGAGCAGGGCGAAGGCAATACGAATCCTCACGGTTTCTCCTCCTGAGAAATGGTTGGGAAGCCTCGTCTGGCAGGGTCCGAGGCGGCCGCCTTTCAACCCTTCTGACCCGGAATACGCAACCAAGCCACCCGGCGGATGAGCCCCTGCACGAAAATTCTTTGTGACGGATAGAATGCCCGGCCATGAGCACGACCCCCTCCCCCCGCCCTGACGGCCGCGCCCTGGACGCCCTGCGCCCGGTGCGCATCGAGACCGGTGTCCTCAAATTCGCCGAGGGATCGGCGCTGATCTCGCTCGGCGACACCCGCGTGCTGGTGGCCGCGAGCGTCGAGAACCGGGTCCCCCCCTTCAAGAAGGACAGCGGCGAGGGGTGGCTCACCGCCGAGTACGCCATGCTCCCGCGCGCCACCCACACCCGCAACCAGCGGGAGGTCGCGCAGGGGAAGCCCTCGGGGCGGACGGCCGAGATCCAGCGCCTGATCGGCCGCAGCCTGCGCGCCGCCATCGACTTGACGGCCCTCCCCGAGCGCACCCTCACCCTCGACTGCGACGTCCTCCAGGCCGACGGCGGCACCCGCACGGCCGCGGTAACCGGCGCCTACGTGGCCGCTGTCCTGGCCCTCGGGCGCCTGGCGATGACCCGCGACATCACCACTTGGCCCATCCGCGACCAGATCGCCGCCGTCTCCGTGGGCATCGTGGGAGGGACCCCCCGGCTCGACCTCGAATACGTCGAGGACCAGGTGGCCGAGGTGGACATGAACGTGGTCGCCACGGCCGGCGGCTCCCTCGTCGAGATCCAGGGGACGGGAGAGAAGCGCAGCTTCCGCCGCGAGGAGATGGACGCCCTCGTCGACCTCGCCTTCAAAGGGATCGCCGAGCTCGCGGCGGCCCAGAGCGCCGTCCTCGCCGCCACCCTCGAAGAGGCCCACCAGGCCCTCTCCAAGGATCGCCGGAAGCCGGCGGCGCCGAAGTCGGAGAAGGATCTGTGGGGGCGGCCGTGAGCGGAGCGGTCGTGGTGAAGTGAGCCGGCCGCAAAAACCTTTTGTCGTCCGCTACGGCATCGCCCTGGCTGCCGTCGGTCTCGCCTTGGGGATCAATCTGCTGCTGAAAAATTTGGAGCAGATTCCCTCGGTGCTGTTTCTGGCCGCCGTGCTGGTCAGCTCCTGGTACGGAGGCCTGGGGGCGGGGCTGACGGCGACCGTCCTGTCCACGCTGGCCCTCGACTTCTTCTTCCTCCCCACCACCTACTCCCTGGACTTCGGCCCGGCCACCTGGGTATGGCTCGCCACCTATCTGGGAGCGGCGTTCTACATCAACTGGCACCACGAGGCCCAGCGGCGGCTCATCCTCGCCCTCCGCCTCCAGGATCAGAGACGGGGCGAATTCATGACCGTGCTGGCGCATGAGCTCCGCAACTTCCTCTCCCCGGTCTCCCTCACCCTGGCCATCCTCAAGTCGCGTGGGTCTGGAGACGAGGCGGTCGAAAAGGCCTGCGCCACCGCCGAGCGGCAGGTGGGGAACATGACCCGCCTCATCAACGACCTGCTCGATGCCGCCCGCATCAGCCAGGGGAAAATCCAGCTCCGTCCGGAGACCGTGGACCTGAGGGTCGTCATCGCGCAGGCGATCGCGGGGGCCCAACCGCAGATCGAATCCCGCAACCACCACCTTGAAACGTCGCTGCCCGAGGGCGCTCTGCTCCTCGAGGGCGACCCGGCCCGCCTGGAGCAGATCTTCCTCAACCTCCTGACCAACGCGGCCAAATACACGGAACCCGGGGGAAAAATCTGGCTGACCGCGGAGCGTCAAGAGAGCCAATGGCTGGTGCGCATCCGGGACAACGGCAAGGGCTTGGCGCCGGAGATCCTGCCCCACGTGTTCGACCTCTTCACGCAAGCCGAGGCCGGCTCCCAGGGAGGGTTGGGCATCGGCCTCAACCTGGTCAAAGGGCTGGTCGAGATGCACGGCGGCAGCGTCGAAGCTTTCAGCGCGGGGCTGGGGCAGGGGAGTGAGTTTGTGGTGAGGTTGCCGGCCCGCCCCCTGGGACCGCCGGCGTCCTCGCCGGCCTTCTAGCCAAGCTTTTTTCAAGATCCCGAGACTGAAGGCTCAATCCGGCGCAGACCCGCGATCTCGTCGAAGTCCCCATCGTAGCTACAGATCGCCTGAGCCCCATGAATCCGGGCGACCGCGGCATGGAGAGCATCCCTCGCCATGAGGTCTTCATACTGATCCAGGAGATGCCGGGCCAGGTCGAGGACCTCGGCCGTGATAGGAATCACGATCAGCACGATCTGCCGCGCAAGATCATAGACGCTGCGCCCCTCCGACCACCTCCGGATCGCCCGATACCGGTGGAGGATCTCCTGAAGCACCTCGGCATCCAAGGCGGCATCCACCTCCCCGCAGGCTACCTGCTCCAGGAATCTCCTGCTTGGCTCCTTGTAAGGATGCTCGGCGCCGGCCGCATACATGAAGATGTTCGCGTCGATCAGGATCACGGCAGGAGATCCTCGGCCCGGGGAACCGATTCACGCTTCATCACGCCGGGATCCCCGACCGGCAGAGACATCGCCGCCAATTGCCGGACCGCCTCGAGGCGTGTCTCGGCGGACACCAACCCATACTGGAGCTCGCACGCCTTCCGCACGAGATCCCCCAGGCTCGTCCCCTGCTGTTCGGCCAGACGCGAGAGCTGCTCATGGAGGTCAGGCGGGAACAGGATGGTGGTTTTCTTCGTAAGCTCCATATACACCTCCATAGGTGGATGGTAGGGGCTCGCCTCAGGAGTGTCAAGTCGAGCAAGCCACCCCCTGATCTCCATGTAGGTGGGCAGAAGCCCTCCCCATCCGCTGGAGAAGAACTCAGAGACTGTGAAGGAATCGCAGATCAGGGGGTAGATTCGCGAGGTTGGCAGGGCGGCGGGAGCCTTGGCGAGTTCGAGTGCAACGGGGGGATGGTGAAAAGAAGCGGCTTGGACGCAGGG
>DASXJP010000178.1:0-7724 GCA_036497345.1 Thermoanaerobaculia bacterium | reverse complement strand
TGGCGTATCGCGGATCGAGGAAGAGGGGGTTCTCCTGACCCCGTTGGGCGCCGTAGCGTGCATGGTCCGGGAAGCGCGCCAGCGTGCAGGCCTCATGCGCCTTCACCAGGAAGAGGAAATCCTCCGGCACCACCGCCCGGTACTCGGCCAGCTCCACGGCCTCCACCGGCGAGTAGTGGGTACGGTCCACCCCCACGGCCCGGAGCAGAGGATGCCGGGCGTACGCCGCGAGCCCCTCCCGCGCCAGCTTCGAGGGGGTGTAGGTGCGGTCGTAGACCAGCCCCGCCCACCCCGGGAACGACCAGGTCGAGCCGCCGAGATGGATCTCCCGGGGGAGCGTCCGGCCGAGCGCCTCGACCTCCTCGGAGGGCTGTGCCGCTCCGACGGCCTTCCGGTCCGGGGCGGGCTCCGGCTCGAAGGCGAAGAGGGCGAGTTGGTCCTGGTCCTTGCGGCGCGCCATGGCGTGCAGCTTATTACGGAAAGAGAAGACATTCCAGGGGAGGTTGCGAAAAGCGGGTACCTCCTTAAGGGACCTTCAGGAATTCCACCGTAGAGGGCAGCCCCTCGTCCAGGCTGCGCGGGTGCCAGTCGAGCTCGGCCCGGGCGCGGGCGTCGCTGAACGCCCAGTGCCGCTCGAGGCTGTCGAGCTGCTCATGGGAGAAGGGGGGGCGGCGGCCGGTCAGGCGGAAGAACGGCGTCGAGAGGACCAGACCGGCCCGCGCCAGCCCCACCGGAAAGCTGAGGTAGGGGTGCGGCGGCGCCACCCCGCCCAGCGCGCAGACGCGGTCCACCAGGCTGCGGAGGGTGGTGACGTCCCCCGCCATCAGGTACTTCCGGCCGGGCGGCGCCTTCGCCATCATCTCGAGCATCCCCGCGACGAGGTCGTCGATGTAGATCCAGGACGTCTTGCGGTCGGCGCCGGCCAGGAAGGGGTAGCGCCCGCGGAGGAAGCCGCGCAGGATGGCGTTCGCCCCTTCCCTCTTGCCCGGCGGACCATAGACCATGCTCGGGTAGACGGTGTTGACCCTCAACCCCTTCTTGGCCCACTCCTGGATGGCCAGCTCGCCGGAGTGCTTGGTGGCGCTGTAGGGGGTGGGGAAGGGTGTCTGGAGGGGCGCCGCCTCGTCGACGATCGAGCCGTCCGGCGGGCTGCCTCCGAAGTAGGCCATGGAGGAGACGGAGAGGAAGCGCCCGACGCCCAGCTTGTAGGCGAGCGAAGCGACGTTCTCGCTCCCCTGGACGTTCGCCCGCCGCATCCGCTCGGGAGGGCCCCCCAGCTCGACGGTGGCGGCGGCGTGGATCACCCAGTCGGCGCCGGACATCCCCTCCCGCATGGAGGCGCGGTCGGCCACGTCGCCGGTGAAGGTGGCGATGCCGAGCTGCTTCAGCGGCTCGACGTTGCTGGTGGACCGGACGAGGGCGCGGACCTCATGCCCGGCCGCGGCCAGCCGCCGCGCCAGGGCGAGTCCGATGTAGCCGGTGCCGCCGGTCAGGAAGATCCGCATCCGAGAGCCCTGGGGGCGATCCAAGGAATTGGAGAAATGGGAATCTCCCATACCCCGCGCCTGTTGTGACGAGCGGGACGGGGTTCGGGAGTTGGACCCGTCCCGGAGTCACACACTCCGACAATCTCCTTCAGCTCCCTCTCCTCCCCCCGCAGCGGTTCCCTCCCCGATGCGGGGCTTTTTATTTTGTTGCGGCCCTTCCGGCCATCCAGTAAGCTGACGAGCATGAAGACCATTGAGACGGACGTCTTCGTCACCCGGGACGGCAGGATCAGGATCGACTTGAAGCTATCCAAGGATGTCCCCCCCGGCCGGCATCGCGCCGTGGTGGTGCTCGACGAGCAGCCTGCCTCCCAGACGAAGGTCTCTCTGGCTGACTTTCCCGTCCATGATGTCGGTGCCTGGCCCGAAGACCTGCCGCTGAGACGGAGCGACCTCTATGGAGAGGACGAGAGGTAAAGGCTCGCGTCAAGGCTCCCCCTCCAGAGGAGCTACCTCGATCAGGCCGCCGAAGCGGACGAAATCCTCCACGTTGTGAGTCAACAAAACGGAGATCCCGTTTGCCAGCATCGTAGCAACAACATTGGCATCATGGACGTGCTTGCCGCCGATCTCTATCTTCTCGATCAGCTCCAGTAGCTTCTCGGTTACTTCAGGTCCCTCCTCGGCAAGCTGAAAGTGGCTCAAGAAATACCGGATATCGCCGATGAGCTCACGGACTGGCCGGGGCTTCGCGAAGGTCTGTGGCCTGCTCAAAGTCGCCAGATATTCCCGCAGAACTTGCCGGCTCACCCAGAGCTCCTGTCCGGCTTCGCTGCGCCTTTGGAGCTCGCCTGAAGCCCTCTGGTGGAGCGGCGCTCCCGAGGACGCGGCGTAGACCAGCACGTTCGTATCCACAAAGCAGGCCTGAGGAACAGTCTTCTCCGCGGCCTCCTCCGTTTCAGGATCGAGGGCTTCGCCATCGGTATCCGACATCCGATCCCTCCTCGCCGATCAACTTCGCAGGAGCTGCCGCAGCACGTAGTGCAGGATGCCGCCGTGGCGGTAGTACTGCACCTCCTGGGGGGTGTCGAGCCGCACCCGGGCCTTGAATGCGGTGACCGGGCCGTCGTCCTTCCTCGCCCGCACGGTCACCTCGCGGCCATTCTTGAAGCCGCTCTCGACCGCCGCGGCCAACCCCTCGACGTCGATCACCTCGTGGCCGGTGAGCCCCAGGCTGGCCACGGTGTCGCCGCCGGTGAATTCGAGCGGGACGATCCCCATGCCCACCAGGTTGCTGCGGTGGATGCGCTCGAAGCTCTCGGCGACGGCGGCGCGGATTCCCTGGAGGAGCGGGCCCTTGGCCGCCCAGTCGCGGGAGGAGCCGGTGCCGTACTCCTTGCCGGCGAGCACCACCGTGGGCACCCCCTCGGCCTTGTATTTCATCGCCGCGTCGTAGATCGGCAGCGGCTCGCCGTCCGGCAGGTGGACGGTGAAGCCCCCCTCGATCTCGGGGACCATCTTGTTGCGGATGCGGATGTTGGCGAAGGTCCCCCGCATCATCACCTCGTGGTTGCCCCGGCGGGCGCCGTAGGAGTTGAAGTCCTTGGGCGCCACCCCGTGGTCGATCAGGTACTTGCCGGCGGGGCTGGCGACCTTGATCGAGCCGGCCGGCGAGATGTGGTCGGTGGTGATGCTGTCGCCGAAGACGCCCAGCACGCGGGCGCCCCGGATGTCCTCGACCGGCGCCGGCTCGGCCGGCATGTCGACGAAATAGGGGGGCTGGCGGACGTAGGTCGAATCCGGAGCCCAGGCGTAGGTGTCCCCCTCGGGGACGTCGAGGCCGTTCCAGCGCTCGTCGCCCGCGAAGACGTCGTGGTACTGGTCGCGGAACATGTCGGAGCGCACGGCGCGCAGGATGGTCTCCGCCACCTCCTTGCGGCTGGGCCAGACGTCCCGCAGGTAGACCGGCTGGCCGTCCTTGCCGGTGCCCAGCGGCTCGGTCTGGAGGTCGACGTCGATCCGCCCGGCGAGGGCGTAGGCGACCACCAGCGGCGGCGAGGCGAGGTAGTTGGCCCGCACGTCCGAGTTGATGCGCCCCTCGAAGTTGCGGTTGCCCGAGAGCACGGCGACGGCGACCAGGTCGCGCTCCTCGATCGTCCTGGAGATCGCCGGCGGGAGCGGGCCGCTGTTGCCGATGCAGGTGGTGCAGCCGTAGCCGACAAGATTGAAGCCGAGCTGGTCGAGGTAGGGGGTGAGCCCGGCCTCGCGGTAATACTCGGTGACCACCTTGGAGCCCGGGGCGAGGCTGGTCTTGACCCACGGCTTGGTGGAGAGCCCCTTCTCGACCGCCTTCTTGGCCAGCAGGCCGGCGGCCACCATCACCGACGGGTTCGAGGTGTTGGTGCAGCTCGTGATGGCGGCGATCACCACCGAGCCGTCCTGGAGGGCGGCCGCGGCGGGATCGGCCGCGACGTCGACCTCGGGCTCGGCCACCGCCAGGCCCGTGGCGGTGCCGCCCACGGCCTGGAGCCCGGCGGCCGCCGGCCGCGCCTTGCCGGTGCGGCCGGCGGCGGTCATCCCCTCCAGCTCCTTGAGGAAGGAGGATTTGACGTCGGAGAGGCGCACCCGGTCCTGCGGCCGGCGGGGGCCGGCGAGGCTCGGCTCGACCGTGCCGAGGTCGAGCGAGAGCACGTCCGTATAGGCCGCCTCGGGGGAATCCGCCGCGTGGAAGAGCCCCTGCTCCTTCATGTAGGCCTCGACGGTCGCCACAGCTTCCGGCGAGCGGCCGGTGAAGGCCAGGTAGTCGAGCGAGACCTGGTCGACGGGGAAGATGCCGCAGGTGGCGCCGTACTCGGGCGCCATGTTGCCGATGGTGGCGCGGTCGGCCAGCGGCAGGTTGGCGAGCCCGGGGCCGAAGAATTCCACGAACATGCCGACCACCCCCCGCTTGCGCAGCATCTGGGTGACGGTGAGCACGAGGTCGGTGGCGGTCGCCCCCTCGGGGAGCTCGCCGGAGAGGCGGAAGCCGATCACCTGGGGGATCAGCATCGACACCGGCTGGCCCAGCATGGCCGCCTCGGCCTCGATGCCGCCCACGCCCCAGCCGAGGACGCCGAGGCCGTTGACCATGGTGGTGTGGGAGTCGGTCCCCACCAGGGTGTCGGGATAGAGGTAGCGCTGCCCGTCGACGTCCCCCTCCATCACCACCCGCGCCAGGTATTCCAGGTTGACCTGGTGGACGATACCGGTGTCCGGCGGCACCACGCGGAAGTTGCTGAACGCGGTCTGCCCCCAGCGCAGGAAGGCGTAGCGCTCGCGGTTGCGCTCGAATTCCTTCTCGGCGTTGATCAGGAAGGCGGCGGCGGAGCCGTACTCGTCCACCTGCACCGAGTGGTCGATCACCAGCTCGACCGGCTGGAGCGGGTTGATCCGCCGGGGATCGCCCCCCATGGCCACCATGGCGTCGCGCATGGCGGCGAGGTCCACCACCGCCGGAACGCCGGTGAAGTCCTGGAGGAGGACGCGGGCCGGCATGAAGGCGATCTCGCGCTTGGGGGTCTCTTGCGGATCCCAGCGGGCCAGGGCCTCGATCTCGTCCGCGGTGACCGCCGAGCCGTCCTCGCGGCGCAACAGGTTCTCGAGCAGGATGCGCAGGGAATAGGGGAGGCGGGCGACGTTGAATCCCCGTTTCTCCAGCGCGTCCAGCCGGGCGATATGGAGATCAGGACGGAGCTCGCGCTCACCCGCCCGGAGGGTCGCGCGGCTGCCGAAGCTATCTTTCATCGGGATCTTTCTCCTCAGGGTCGCTCAAGGGGATGGCGCCCGCGCCGCGCCTGGGAGCGAAGCGCCGGCTGGTTCAAAGATATAACACGGCTCCGGTTTCTCCCAGAGGCGGGGAGCCGGGGTAAGATGAGCCCATGTCGGTGAGCGGCTCCGATCTCTCCACCCCGGTCCTGCTGATGGCCATGCCCCAGGTGCTGGACCCCTTCTTCCACCGCAGCGTCGTCCTGCTCCTCCACCACGAGGACGAGGGGAGCTTCGGCTTCATCCTCAACCGGCCCACGGGGATCAAGGTGAGCGAGATCCTGAAGGGGATGGACGTCGGCTGGTCCGGGCGCGAGGAGGCGGTGGCCTACTTCGGCGGGCCGGTGCAGCCGAACCTCGGCACGGTGCTGTTCGCCCCCCTCGCCCCCGACAGCGACCCCGAGGACACCGCCACCGAGGTGCTCCCCGGCGTGGCGCTGACCCAGCACATCGGCGACCTCTCGCGCCTGGCCGAGGCGCCGCCCGACCGGTTCCGGCTGATCCTGGGCTACGCCGGCTGGGGGGAGGGGCAGCTCATGGAGGAGATCCTCCGCAACGACTGGCTGACGGCGCCGGCCAGCAGCGAGCTGATCTTCGCCCCCGATCCCGAGCAGATCTGGGGCGCCGCCCTGCGGTCGGTCGGCATCGACCCCGCCGTCCTCCCCTCCTGGATCCCGGGCCGGGATTCCGAGGATTCGACGAATTGAGGCCGCCGCCGGGCGCCTCGATGGAGCCATGAAGACCGTCCATCACCGATCGGCCGGCGGACTGGTCGTGCGGGGCTCCAGCATCCTCCTCATCTCCACTCAAGGCGGCCGCCGCTGGCAGCTCCCCAAGGGGCACATCGAGGAGGGGGAGACCCCCGAGGAGACCGCCGTGCGCGAGGTACGGGAGGAGACGGGGGTCACCGGCCGCGTGGTGGCCCCCCTGCCCGGCGTCGAGTACTGGTTCGTGGAGAAGGGGATCCACCGGGTCCACAAGCAGGTGGACTACTTCCTGCTCACCTACGTCAGCGGCGACGCCGCCGATTTCGATTCCCGCGAGGTCTCGGGGGCCGAGTGGTTCTCCTGGGACGAGGGGATCTCCCGCCTCAGCTTCGAGAACGAGCGCCGGGTGGTCCAGGAGGCGCGCGCGATCGTCCAGCCGGACCGCCAGGCCTCCGGCCAGACGGGATAAGATCGGCGGCCGGGAGGAGATCACCCATGATGCGAGCCCTGTTGCAGGTCGTGCTGAACGGCGTGGCCGTCCTGGTCGCGGCCTACCTGGTGCCGGGCATCTCCTATACCGGCAGCCTGCTGTCGCTGTTGCTCGTGGGTCTGGTGATCGGCCTGATCAACCTGATCGTGAAGCCGATCGTCACCGTGCTCTCCCTCCCCCTGATCGTCGTCACCCTGGGGCTGTTCTACCTGGTGATCAACGGGCTGATGCTCTGGCTCGCCGCCTTGCTCCTCCCGCACACCCTGCAAGTGAGCGGCTGCGGCGCGGCGATCCTGGGCGGGCTGGTGATCGCGCTGGTCAACTGGCTGGTGCGGGCCTTCACCAAGGAGTCATAAGCAGATGGCGCGGACCGGCATCACCCCGTCGCAGGCACGGCGGGAATCGAAAAAGGCGCGGCGGGAGCGCGCGGCGGAGATCCTGGCGCGGCTCCGGCGGGAGTTTCCGCAGACCCGGATCGCCCTCGACTTCCAGAATCCTCTCCAGCTCCTGATGGCGACCGTGCTCGCCGCCCAGTGCACGGACCAGAAAGTCAACGAGGTGACCCCGCCGCTCTTCCGGCGCTACCCCACGGCCCGCGACTTCGCCGCGGCCGACCTCGCGGAGCTGGAAGAGATGGTCCGCCAGACCGGCTTCTACCGCAACAAGGCGAAAGCGCTGAAGAATCTCGGCATGACGCTGATGGCCGAGCACGGCGGCGAGGTGCCGGACAGCATGGAGAGCCTGGTGGCGCTGCCGGGGGTGGGGCGGAAGACGGCCAACGTGGTGCTGGGGAACGCCTTCGGCCGCAACGAGGGGATCGCCGTGGACACCCACGTCCAGCGCCTCTCCCGGCGGCTCTTCCTCACCGAGGAGGAGGACCCGGAGAAGATCGAGCGGGATCTGATCGCCATCCTGCCGCGCGAGGAGTGGACGCGCTTCGCCCTGCTGCTCCAGGATCACGGACGGAAGACCTGCAAGGCCCGCAAGCCCGAATGCGCCGTCTGCCCGGTGGCGGACCTCTGCCCGTCGGCGGAGATCTAGGAAAAAGGGACAGCAGGGACTCCAGGGACGACAGGGACAACAGAGACATGAAAAAGAGCGCCCATCGCAAATCTCCCCTGTCCCTGGAGTCTCTGGAGTCCCTGCTGTCCCTGGAGCCCCTGTTTGAAGGAGCCGAGGAGGAAAGCTCATGACCCCAGGGAAGATCGCCGTCGTCACCGGCGCCAGCTCCGGCAT
>DASXJP010000177.1:0-1687 GCA_036497345.1 Thermoanaerobaculia bacterium | reverse complement strand
CCTGTACCTGCAACCCCGCCCCCCCGACTACCGTAGTGGTCCTGGGAGGCTCTTGCCCATGGAACGCTCGCTATCCACCCCCTACAGCCAGCCCGGGACCCGCGCGGAGGGATTCAGCTTCCGCCGTCTCGGCCTGGTCGCCGGGCTCGATCTCAAGGAGAGCCTCAGCCGGCCGCTGTTCCTCATCTTCGCGGTGATCATGGTCTGGAACGGCTATCTGATGTCCCGCGGCTCCTGGATCTTCCGCTCGATCGACACCTCGCTCGGCGGCAACAAGGCCTGGGCCGACTCCGAGTTCCAGACCGCCTACATCTATGCCCTGATCAGCTACCTCATGATCTCGTTCTTCGTCGCGGTGGCGTCCGGCATGCCCCTGATCCGCGACGCCGAGCAGAAGGTGGGGGACCTGCTGCATTCGACGCCGCTGCGCCCCGCCGAGTACGTCTGGGGGAAATTCCTCGCCGCGCTGCTCGCCAGCTTCGCGGCCGTGCTGGTGCTGCCCCTGAGCACGGGGCTGCTCACCCATCTCCTGCCGGACCCCGGCAGCCCCGAGATCTACGGCCCGTTCCACCTCATGGCCTACGTCCGGCCGCTCCTGGTCTTCCTGGCGCCGGCCGTGGTCTTCACGGCGGGGGTGAGCTTCGCGCTCGGACGCTGGACCGGCCGTGCGATCCTGGTCTTCCTGTTCCCGGTGCTCGTCTTTCTGCTCTGCCAGAGCTTTCTGTGGGGAACGTATCCGCCGCGGATCGGCGAAGGGGTCTCGGACGTCCTGCGCTATCTCGATCCGACCGGCTTCCGCTGGCTCAAGGAGAGCTGGCTGCTGACCGACCGCGGGCTCGCCTTCTACAACACGCGGCCGATCGCCTATGACACACCCTTCCTGCTGAGCCGGATCGGGTTCGCCGCCGCCGGGCTGCTCCTGGTCGACCTCTCCCGCCGCCATTTCGCGGGACGGCTGCGCCGGCCGGCCCGCGTCCGGCGTCCCGAAGCAGCCACTCCAGCCGCCGCGCCGTCTCGGACCCTCGGCGTCCTGGGCATGACCTCGCGCCCCGTGACCTTCCTCCGCGGCGCCTGGGCGGTGACCCGCTTCGAGCTCCAGGAGCTGATCGCCCAGCCCGGGCTCTACATCTTCATCCCGTTCATCCTGCTGTTCCTCTACATCCTCTACCGGGACGCCCGGGGAGCTGAGTTCAATGCCGTCCTCCTGTGGACGCCGGGGACGGCGGCGGCCATGGGATTGCCCTACCTCACGTTCGCGCTGGGGCTGCTCTTCCTGTTCTATACCGTCGAATCGCTGGAGCGCGAGCGGACCTCCGGGATCGCCCCGCTCTTCTACGCCACGCCGGCCCCGACCGGCGCCATGGTGGCCGGCAAGCTGGCGGCGAACCTCGCGGTGCTGGGCGTCGCTCTCCTGGGCGCGTTCGGCGTGGCGGTCCTGATGATGGCGGGGCAGGGGAAAGTGCCGCTGGAGATCGGGCCCTTCCTGATCGTCTGGGGGCTCCTGCTCACCCCCACGATGATCGTCTGGATGGCCTTCATCGCGGCGGTCCTGGCGCTGACCAAGAGCCGCTTCGCCACCTATGGCGTGGGGCTGGGGGCGGCGCTGCTGACCGCCTTCTTCTTCATGCGCGGCGACATGAATTGGGTCGCCAACTGGCCCCTGTTCGGCGCCGGCCCGGGAGGCGCC
>DASXJP010000176.1:0-25704 GCA_036497345.1 Thermoanaerobaculia bacterium | reverse complement strand
AGAGTACATGTTCGCCGGTCTCTTCTACGGGGTCGAGGGCATGAGGGTGGGCGGAACCCGTCGGCTGCGAGTGGCCCCGCACCTCGGCTACCGTGAGGACGGCATTCCCGGTGTGGTTCCTCCTAATGCTCTCCTAACGGTCGAGGTCCATGTGCTGGCGGAACGCGGAGCCGCTTAACCGGCGGCCGAGCGGACGGCAACCGCAAACAGCGCGGTTCCCATCGCTCATAGGCACAGCGTCGGCAGGCGATGGCGTGAAGCGCAATGAGCACCGCTGAAATCGCCGCAATGATACTGGCTCTCGAAGCCCCGCACCCGCTGCGGATCGGCATCGATGGTTTCTGCGCTGCCGGCAAGACCACGCTTGCCAACGCCGTTGCTGAGAAGCTTGAGGCAAAGGAACGTAGGGTCATTCGTGCCTCCGCGGACAATTTCCAGAATCCGCCCGAAGTGCGCTGGCAGCTTGGTCCGCGATCGCCCGAAGGTTTCTTCCGTCATGCGATCGACTTCCAGGCCCTGCGTTCGGAGCTGCTGGAACCCCTCGGCCCGACAGGCTCTCGCCAGTACAGGACCTCAGCGTACGATATTCGCGCGTTACGCCCTGACCCTTCTCCACAGCAGGTGGCTGCCTCTTCGGCGATCCTTTTGCTGGACGGGCTCTTCCTGCATGCGCCGCAGTTGGAAGGCTGCTTTGAATTCACTATCTTCGTCGCGGCGGCTTACGAGACCTGCATCGCGAGAGCGCGAGCGCGGAAGCAAGAAGGCATGGCCGACCCTGACGAGATCGAGGATCGATACCGGGAGCGATACGTGCCGGGTTTCGAGCTGTACGTCGCCGAGCTGGGCCCCGAAGCACGAGCGTCGTTGGTCTATCGGACATAGGGAGATCCTGTTGTGGCCGTCAGATAGCTTCCTCACTCCGCTTTCTGGACGGGGGTCCGGGGATATGGAGGGGACCGTCGTCTTATCCGCGGTCCTGTCGGGGTATTGACGTTGATAAGGGGGAGGCGTAGAATTGAAGGGACTTATAGAATCAACGACATACAGTAACGGAGAGATCGGCCCTGGGGTGACTTCGACCACCATAGGCATTCTGGGGGAAAACGGCGAAGGGCTAATCTAAAGTTGGACGATAAGATGCATCCTTGCGCTAACAGAGTCGTCACTTCAACATTTATTAACTAGGTCTAAGTAGGCTGGGCTGTGCGATGAGCTTAAAAGAGAGAGTCGAAGAGAATGCCGTCCTCTGGTTGTTAGGCTTCCTCGTTACAGGTTTTCTCTCGGGAATAGGCACCTACAAAACGATTCTTGAAATTGCACAGCTAACTGTAGTTCCGAAATCAGCCGAGGTTGTTGGCCTCAGAAGGGAAGTCGAAAAGCTAAGGAGCGAGAATCAGAGACTTCGTGATGAGAAAAGGAAGAGTGAAAAACCCGAGGGGAAGACTGACCCTAAGATAGGTGAACTCAGTACATATCCTCCTGAGCCCGCAAGGGGTACATCTAACCAGTCGCCAGCAAGAGATATTCCTGCCCCCCGAGCAGGGAAAGACCAAGGGACATTGGCGGGAAAATTCTCTGGAACCATTGTGCTCAAAGACGGAAGTGAAACGCAATGTCGGGATATCTCATTTCGAGAAATGCATTTCAACGTCTTCCAATACTGGTGGGATCCAGATAAGGTCAAAAGTTTGACAGAAATGTCGTTTGAAAACATCCAGTCTCTCCAGCCAGGGCCGTTAAGGAAGGTTGATAACGTTAGTCCAGATTTCATAGAGATCCGTCTTACCAGGATCGACGGAAAGGTAATCACTGTTTATTCGTCCAGCAACTATGAATTCTACTGTGGTGAAGAGGGTCTTCCTGAGGCAGCGGCATTCCCAATGACCCAAGTCAAGGAAGTCAAAATTTCACCAGTGCACCAAAGCAAGGGTTACGCAGCCACAGGGCGTCTAACTCCGTCAGATGTACTGCCTGTGTTACTACACAATTCAACATCGTTGGCGACCATGGAAATGATTAACAAGTTTAAGGCAAGTAGGTGTCAGTGGACAGGGATAGTCGCTGACGTAAGAAGCAGTCCAAGCGGGGAGGTGATAGTCGATCTTCTTCACGAAGTTGATCAACAGAGAGTCTCCTCCTACTTCTCGCAAGACCAAATGCGTTGGTGGAAAGACCGATGGAGGGATACTCAGCTATACCTGAGGCAAGATCAGAGGCAGAAATCGTTATCCCTGAGTAAGGGTGACTCATTATTATATTCGGGTAATATTAATGCTATAATTCTGGAAACTCCTGTATGTTGTCTTGTGATCAAGGACGGGGAAGTAATAAAGCGAGCGGGCGTTCTAAAAAAATGACTGATCGACTGGCAGCAGAAGGACCCAACCCGAGCAGTGGAGTGGGTGGATACCGCGCTATTGCACGATGCCGCCACTCACCCGACCACCGCGTTGAACGCCAAAAACTCCCCAACCCAGGGCATCGGCCTTCGGCCTCAGCCCTGGGATAGGCTCTCCCGGCCCGTTCGTTGGGTCGGTTTTGACGCTTACTCCGCCACAGGCACCGCCACCACCCCGTCATCGTCCACCCCCACCCCGCCCCGCGAAAACCGGCTCCGGATCCGCGCGAATAGCCGCGACTCGGCCCAGTCGTCGAAGACGCTGTAGGCGACCGGGGTGCCGATCAGGGTGAGCAGCAGCGACAGGATCTGGCCGCCGAGGATCACCGAGCCGATCGCCCGGTTGGTGCCGGCGCCCGTGCCGCTGGAGGCGACGAGCGGGATCATGCCGGCCACGAAGGCGAGCGTGGTCATCAGGATCGGCCGGAACGATCGCGGTTGGCCTCGCGGATCGCCTCCGCCCGCGGCATCCCCAGCGCCCGAACTGGGACAGGTGCCACCTAAACAGTCATAGAAGAACCTCGATAAGCACCCCTCATCCGCCCTCCCCGGTTCCGATAGCCGCTTTTCGGTCCGGATAACGGCTAGACAGTACGCATGCCCACCGCGATTGGCGGTTCGGGGCTCGATCACGTCCGCCCTCGGGTTACGGGCTCGGGGGGGTGTAGTACGAGGTTACGGTCACGGAGATGTTGCCGCCCCGTTGTGTGCGGCCGAGGCTGCAAATCGGATCCGTCTGCGGCTGCTGCGACGTGAGGGAGGGACACGGCGGCGGATTGTTGGCGTAGGTGCAGCTGGGACAACCGATTGGGTAGACGCCTGTCAGGCCGTAGTTGTCGCCGTAGCCCATTCCTTGGTTGTAGATCGGGAACGACACTACCTGACCGTTGGCTAAGAATGTGCCGCCGTCACCGGTCACATCGACGCTGATCAACGAGTTCACACCATTGACGCAACTGATGTCGATCGACTCATGGGGGGGATCACCGGAGGGGTTAAGTGTGAATTCGAAGATGCTCGTGCCGTTCGGAGCCTGTTCGTTCGGACAGCTCGGCTGGGCACCGAAGCAGATATTCCCGGACATGTATCTTCCGGCAAAGGTGTAGCTGTCTTTCAGCGAATAAGACCCCATGTAGGGATTGCCATCAACCGGCGTGAAATACGGGAAGTCGGAAATCTTGGCGTTGTTCGACTGGGCTCCGAGGGTGAGGTAGACCAACACGCTGTCTTTGCCTGGAATGCCATTCTTGATCGTCAGGGTGGTTGGCATTGGATCAGCCATGAAGCAACCTTATAAGAAGGGCGGGGAAAAGTCAAGCCGGAAAGACGTATGCACTATTGACCATATCGTCAGTGATCTCCAGCATCTCCGGATAGCGGACGCCGTGAAGCACCTGCACGTCGAAGATCTCTTGGACGATCCCCTCGAAACAGAGGAACGCCGCGACGCGGCCGGAGCGGAGGTCGATCACCCAGACCCCGCATTGCCGTTCCTTCACTCGATCGACCAGCGGAATGCCGCCGAAGACGTTGCTCTCGCGCACTTGGGACAGTCCGACGAAGGCGAAGGGGCCGCAGAACGCCAGACCACGCGAGAAGCCCGGCAACTCCACCACCGTCTCCACCGTGCCACTCCGCGGGTCGGCCGTGGCCAACGTTCCGCGTCCCGACTCCAGGATCCAGAGCCTCCCTCCATAGATGCGCGGAGAATGCGGCATGGAGAGGCCGCGGATCACCGTCTCCCCGCACTCGACGTCGATCACGACCCCACCGGTCTTGTTTGCACGCCAGCCACCGGCGGCGTCGGTCTCGCTGAACGCCGAGGCATAGCGGATGCGATCTCCTTCCGCAGCCGCGCCGTTGAGATGACAGCGGTCCTCGGGGGCGAGCGCCGTGATGAACGGCGGGCGCCAGCGCGGGACGAAGCTGTGCGCCAGGTCGATCGTGCAGAGTGCCGAGAAGAGCGTGTTCACGACCCATAGCTCGCCACCGGCGAACAGCATCTCGTGGATCCGGATGTCGCCCGTGATGTGCACGTTTCGCGGCACCAGAACGGCATCGTTGACCTCAGGTGGGTCGAGCCGCGGCGCGAGCCACGGCACGTTCCTGAGCTCGACGATCTCCCGCTTCGTGCCGATGGCCACGACCTCCGGCGCTGCGGCGATGCCCATCGGCATGGGCAACGAACGGAAATGCGTGTTGAGCGAGGAGGGATTCGGCGCCCGGACCAGAACGACCTTCCCGCTCTGGTACGTGGTCACGATCAGCGAGACCCCGAGGTCGTGGAGGATCTCAGGAAAGCTGGCGGTGGAGTTGCTCCGGAATGCCTCCTGGAAGGAGACGGCCGGAGGATGGGCGTATGGTGTCGCCGCCCGCGGAGCGAAGAATGCGCGGGCCCGGTCGGCAACCGGGGTGGTGAGGTCGACGAGCGGTCGCAAACCTTCGGGAAGCGGCGGCGGTTCCGTCACGGTGACGTTTACTTCAGGCAGCGGGATGCCGAGAAAACGGCAGACGCGCAGCAACTCCTGGCGGACGTTGGCGAGGAGCCGCTCGTAGCCGACCGCGAGCCAGCGTCCGGCATCGAGGCTTTGCAGATCGTCGAGCAGCTTCGACGTGAGCTCGATCCAGGCGCCCGCTACGCGCTCGGGATCGGACGCCGACGCGATGACCGCCTCCGGGTCGCGGGCGATGATGAGAAACTGCGCATCGGGAAAGGCGGCGGCCAGAAACGGCACGCGGGCCGCAACGTTGTCATCGTGAACCAGCAGCCGCTGATCGTGATGATGCCGGCGCCGTTCGAGAGCCTGTTCGATCTCTGCCGCCGATCCGAGCTCCAGCGCCGTCTCGCCTCGCACCGGCGAGAGCGCCGGCGCGTTGGCGAGGATTTCATAGAGCAGTGCGGCTCCGGAAGAGGTGGGGGCGGCAATGAAGATCGGACCGGGGACGGGCATGACGCTTACCTTGCCATTGAAGCCGTCTTGACGCAAGACGCCGACATGACGGCTTCGAGCTTCAGGGGCTCGGTACGAGGTTGAGCTTAGCAGCATAACGCCCAGAGGCTTGGCGCCTGTAGCCGGCACCGAGCCGCGGGGCGGGGCTCCATCTCCGGCGTGGCTCATCGACGCCGCCCTGGGGAGGCCCGCATCGCGGGGAGCCTCGGGCTAGGAACGCGGAGCGCTTAGCATTGCTGTAGCCCGAGCGGGGCGATGCTCCGTTCCGTTAAATGTCGTGAATATTCAAAAGGAAAGACGACCCAAGATCGCGCGTGAGCTCGGAGAGATATGAAGTCAAACCTTCGCGGCAGTGATCTTCAGGAGTCTGTGTGCCCATGGAAAATACCGCGTTCAGCATGCTGTTGTGTTCCCGCAGGGGGGATATGGCGGCGAGAGGAATCGCTCTGACGACTCGGAGAGATCTTCAGGATTGAACCTCTTTCGCAAGGCCTCGGAAATTATCTCCTGTGCTCCCGAGGCTAAAGAAAGATGCTTGAGGGCGTTTTGTGCCACCGGCCAACGGTCGTTACTTTTGCCGTAGATTAAGGCCATTACGCCAGGGCCTACGCCTAGAGTGGGCCCTTCTCTTGCGACCATGACGGCCAACTTCAGGGCATTATACTTTAAGTTGCGGATCGTGGGATCAGGAAATCCCGTAAGAAGCTCAAGGGCAGTGGCGTCAGCCTCCTTTTCCTGCTTATCCGTTGACGCCGCCTGCAAATCCGAATCCGCCAGGGGCGGACTGCCAGCCGTTACATGCCGCCTCAAGATGTGGGCCAGCTCATGCGCCAAGTGGAAAGCCATCCATGCGGGGCTATCTCGGCGGGAGCCGAGCACCAGCACCGGACGGTCACCGCAAAACATCGCAAGGCCATTTTGTTCGGGATCGCGGCCTCCCTTTGTTCTCAGTAGCGGACATGTGCGTGCGTCCGCTAGTAATAGTGAAGCCAAGGGGAGGATACCACCATCTATGGTGGCTTGCCAGTCCCCGCCCTTGACTTACGCTTATTTTACACCATCCCGGCGCGCTTGGGCAATCTTCCTGGCACTCTTCCGCCGCTCAGTCCACCGCCGGCGCCGGAGTCACCCCCACCCGACCGTCGTCCTCCGCCACCGCCCCACCCCGCGAGAACCGGCTCCGGATCCGCGAGAACAGCCGCGACTCGGCCCAGTCGTCGAAGATGCTGTAGGCGACCGGGGTGCCGATCAGGGTGAGCACGAGCGAGAGGATCTGACCGCCCAGGATCACCGAGCCGATCGCCCGGTTGGTGCCGGCTCCCGTGCCGCTGGAGGCCACCAGGGGGATCATGCCGGCCACGAAGGCGAGCGTGGTCATCAGGATCGGCCGCAAGCGATCACGATTGGCTTCGCGGATCGCCTCCGCCCGCGGCATCCCCAGCGCCCGCAAACCGTTCGTATGATCGATCTGCAGGATCGAGTTCTTCTTCACGATGCCGAACAGCACCAGGATGCCCAGCGACGAGAAGATGTTCACCGACTGATTTAACATCAAAATCGACAGCAGCGCGAACGGCACCGTCAGCGGCAGCGAGAGCAGGATGGTGATCGGGTGCAGCCAGCTCTCGAACTGCGCCGCCAGGATCAGGTACATGAAGATGATCGACAGCAGAAAGGCGGTCATGAACGCCTTCGCCGCCTTGCCCTGCTCGCGCGACTGCCCGGTGAGGCCGTAGGAGTAGCCGGCGGGCATCTTGAGCGCCGCGGCCGCCTTGGTGAGCGCGTCGATGGCCGCCTGCTGCGAGTGCCCCGGCAGCATGTTGGCGGTGACCATCACCTGCCGCCGGCGGTTGAGGCGGTTGATCAGCGACGGGCCCGTCCCCTCCTTGAGCGTCACCACGTCGCGCAGGGGGATTGGGCCCCGCAGCGACGGCACCTCCATCGAGGAGATCACCGCCGCGTTGTTGCGGTCCCCCTCCTCGGCCCGCACATGGACCTCGTACTCCTCGCCCCCCTCGAAGTAGTTGGTGGCCTTCTGGCCGCCCACCAGCACGTTGAGCGAGCTGGCGATGTCCTGCACCCGCACGCCCAGATCGGCCGCCTTGTCGCGGTCGATGCGCACGCCCAGCTCCGGCTTGCCGACGATGAAGTTGGTGTCCACGTCGGTGGTGCCCGGCACCCTGGCGAGCGCCGCCTTGAGCGTCTGCGCGTACTGGTCGAGCTTCTGGAGGTCGGGGCCGCCGATCCAGAACATGATGTCGTTGTTGACGTTGCCGCCGAACGCCGACACCAGCGCCACCTGGGCGCGCAGCTGGAGCGCCTGATACTGCGGCAGGATCTCCGTGCGCACCCGCTGCATGATCTGGAACTGGTTCTGCTCGCGTTTCTCCGGCCGGTCGAGCTGCACGTAGACCTTGCCCAGGTTCTGGGTTTTCTGCGGATCGTCGCCGATGGTCACCACCGTGGTCACCACGCCGGGCAGCTTGCGCACCCGCGAGGCCACCGATTCGAGGATCGTCTGCGTGGTGTCCAGGTTCGCCCCCTCGGGCGCGCGCACCACCACCTGGAATTGTGATTCGTCGTCGTTGGGCAGGAAGTTCTTGTTCACCAGCATGAACAGCGGGACGGTGGAGATGAACACCAGCGCCATCGTGACCACCACCACCCAGCGGTGGGCCATGGCGAAATCGAGCAGGCGCAGGTACGTGCGCTCGATCACCGCGTAGAAGCCGCGCTGGCGCGATCCATGGCCCTCGCCGGCGGTGTCCTTCAGGCTCAGCCATCGCGACGCCAGCATCGGCGTGAGCGAGAAGGCGACCAGCAGCGACACGGCGATGGCGAACGCCATGGTGACGCCGAACGAGTACATGAACCGGCCCACGATGCCGCCCATGAAGGCCACGGGGAGGAACACCGCCATCAGCGACAGGCTGGTGGCCAGCACGGCGAGGCCGACCTCGCGCGTCCCCTCGATGGCCGCCTGGCGCGGCGTCAGCTTCTTCTCTTCCATGTGGCGGAAGACGTTTTCCAGCACCACCACGGCATCGTCGATCACGATGCCCACCGCCAGGGTCAGCGCGAGCAGAGTGATCACGTTGAGGGTGAAATTCATGTACTTCATGGCCGCGAAGGTGGCGATCAGCGAGCTGGGGATGGCGATCGCCGAGATCACCGTGGGCCGGAAGCGGCGCAGGAAGAGCCAGACGATGCCGGCGGCGAAGATCGAGCCCCAGACCAGGTGCTCCTTCACCGCCTCGACCGCCGCCACGATGAACTTCGACTGGTCGCGCACGATCTCCGCCTTCCACCCCGCCGGCACCTGGGCCTTGAGCTCCTCGAAGCGCTCCTTGACGCCGTTCACCACGTCGATCGTGTTGGTGCCCGACTGCTTGAGGATCTGCAGCACCACGGCCGGCTTGCCGGCGACCGCGGCGGTCGACACCGCGTCCTCGACGCCGTCCTCGACGTGGGCCACGTCGCTCACCCGCACCGGATAGCCGTTGCGGTTGGCGACCGGCAGGCGGCCGAATTCTTGCGGCGTGCCGACGCGGCCGTAGGTGCGCAGCGAGAGGTCGCGCCGGCTCTCGGTCACCTTGCCGCCGGGGATCTGCACGTTCTGCGTGGCCAGCGCGTTGACCACGTCGGCCGACGTGAGCCCCTGGGCGTCGAGCTGCTGCGTGTCGGTGATCACGTTGATCTGGCGCAGCCGGGAGCCCACGAGCTTCACCTGGCCGACGCCGTTGACCGTCTCCAGGCGGCGCTTGAGCACGTGGTCCGCGTACTCCGAGATCTCCCGCTGCGAGGCGGGGCCGGAGAGGGCGATCGAGATCACCGGATCGGCGTCGGCGCTGAGCTTCTGGATGATCGGCGGATCGACGTCCTTGGGCAGGTTGGCCAGGATGGCGTTGACCTTGTCGCGCACCTCCTGCACGGCCACGTCCGGGTTCTTTTCCAACGAGAACTGGATCTGCACCAGCGACACGTTTTCGGAGGAGGTGGACATCATCTCCTCGATGCCGCTCACGGTGTTGATCGCCTCCTCGATCTTGTCGGTGACCTCCGTCTCCATCTCCTCGGGCGCGGCGCCCGGCAGACTGGTGGTCACGATCACCCAGGGGAACTCGACGTTGGGGAAGCGGTCCACCCCGAGCTGGTTGTAGGCGAAGAAGCCCACCACCACCAGCGCCAGGACGAGCACCGTGGCGAAGACGGGGCGGCGGACGCAGAGCTCGGCTAGCTTTTGCATGGGTTATTTTCCCCCCGATTTTTCACCTAAATCCACGCGGGCGAACAGGCCCGGACGCAGCCGCCCGTCCGCGTTGGCGAATTCGGCCTCGGCGAAGAAGGTCCGCGTCTGCGGATCGATCACGCCGCCCACCGTCTTGACGCGGCCGGTGAAGGTCTCACCCGGATACGGATCGACGCGGGCGGTCACCGTCTGGCCCGTCCTGACCTCTCCAAGATAGCGCTCGGGGAGGCTGAAGCGGAGCTTGAGCGGCGCCGTCTGCTCGATCACGAAGGCGATGCCGGCCTCGCCCAGCCGCTGGCCCACGTCGGTGCGGCGCTCGGCGATCACGCCGGTGAGCGGCGAGCGGAGCACGGCGTCGTCCACGTGCTGCCGCGCCAGCGCCAGCGCGGCCTCGGCCGAGGCCACCGCGGCCACGGCCTGATCGTGAGCGGACAGCGAGTGGTCGTAGGTGGACTGCGGGATCGACTGGTTGCCGAGCAGCCCCTTCTTGCGGTCGAGATCGCGGCGGGCGTCCGCCTCGCCGGCCCTGGCGCGCGCGAGGTCGGCCTCGGCCCGCTGGACCTCGATCTTGAAGTATTCGGTCTCCAGCGTCAGCAGCGGCTGGCCGCGCCCCACCCGCGAGCCGGCGTCCGCGTACACCGCCGCCACCCGGCCGGGCTCCTTGGGCGAGACCTCGGAGCGCGACGGCGAGACGAACTCGCCCGTGGGCTGGAGGCCGGCGAGGCTGGCCGCCGCCGGCGCCGCGGGAGCGGGCGTCGTGGTCTCCGGCGCCGCCGTCGTCTCCGGCTGGGCGAGCTTCGCCACGTCGGCCGGCAGCGCCGGCGCGGGCTTTTCGACAGGCTTGTCGGCGGCCTTCTTGTCGGCCTTATCGGCGGCGCAGGCGGCGGCGAGCGTCAGGGCCGCGGCGAGCGCGAGGATCTTCCGGTTCATTGCGCACCCTCCTCGGTGAGGATCGTCTTCTTCAGGGCTCCGGCCGCGGACCAGACGTTGAGCTCGGACAGCGCGCGGCTCACGGTGCCGTTCACCACCGCCCGGCTGGCCGAGGCGAGGGTGGCCGCGGAGGCCTGGAGGTCGAGCGCCGTCGCCTCCTCGGCCCGGTAGAGCTCGAAGCTCTGGTTGTACTGGGCCTGGGCGGAGGCGAGCTGCTCTTTCGCCAGGGCGAGGTCCTTGGTGGCGGTGTCGAGGTCGAGCAGCGACTGCAGCACGTCCTCGCGCACCTGCCGTTTCACCTCGGCCAGCGCGATCTCGGCCTGCCGCTGCTGCTCTTGGGCCACCGCCACCTTGGCGGAGATCTCGCCGCTGTCGAAGATCGGCATGGTCAGCCGGATGGTCAGCGCCGCCGTCTGGTCCGCCGGGAACGACGTCCGCTGGCGGAGCACGTCCCCCTCGGCGCGCACGGTGGGCAGGCGGGCGGCCCCCTGCTTGGAGGTCTCGAGCTGGGCGATCTGCAGCGCCAGCTCGGCCCGCCGCACCGCCGGATGGGCCGCCTGCGCCTGCGCCACCAGCACCTCGGGGGAGGGCAGGGGCGGCAGCTTGAGATCCGGGTATACCGCCTGGATGGGAGCTCCCGCGGGCTCGTCGAGCGCGAGGTTGAGCCGCAGGCGGCTGGCCGCGAGATCGCGGCTCTGCACGGCCGCGGTGACCGCCCGCTCGGCCACCTTCTGGTCCGTCTCGGACCGCAGCACGTCCACCTTCGTCTGCTCGCCGGCCTCGTAGAAGGCCTGCGCCTGCTTGAGGCGCTGCTCGGCGAGCTCGAGGTTCTTCCGCTCCACGTCCACCAGGGCCTCCCCCTGGAGGATCCCCAGATAGTTGGACGCCGTGTCCAGCAGCACCCGGTCCTCCGTGGACCGCAGGTCGGCCTCGCCGCTGCTCACCGCCAGGCGCCCCTGGCGCAGGGCCATGAGCTCCCGCCGGCCGGCGTAGATCGGCTGGCTGAAGTTGAGCCGCGCGCTCCAGTCGTTGCGCGGCAGGATCGTCGCCCGGAAGCCGTTCACGTCGAAAGCGACCTCGTTGCTGTTGCGGGTGGCGGCGGTGTCGAGGTCCACGTGCGGCAGCACCGACGAGCGGAGCTGACGCACCTGGGCCTCCGAGACCGCGATCTGCGAGCGGACCGTGGCCGTGCTCGCGTTGGCCTCCAGCGCCCGGCGGAGCGCCTGCTGCAGCGTCAGCGGCTGCGGCGCGGGCCCTTCGGCGCGGGCTACGGAGGGTATGAGGGTCAACAGCGAGAGGGCGACAGCGATTCCTGCCCGCCTCTCGCGGCGCTTGGCACATGTCATCGGATCGGTTCCTCCCGGCCTTTTCATACAGTCTGAAGCCTATGGAACGGAGGGGCGTAGTCTCCATTCGCCGAACGGCGGATTTCGCGGCGTATCGTCACCGGCGGCGCCTCAGGGACGCGGCTCGATCCAGGCCGCTGCGGGAAACCGGTCAGCGGTGTCCAGGAGCTTGCGCGCCCTGGGCGGGGGGCTCATCGTGAGCAGGTGCTCGAGGGTCTTCGGCGAGATCGGCCGAGCTCATCCCCTGGCTCTCGGGAGTCACGACCGTCCAGTCGGGCATGGGCCAGAGATCGGCCGAGGTGGATGCTTGAAAATTTTGAGCCGCCGCGGGAGTGGCCAGCGCAAGGCAGATCATGAGCAGCACGGAGATCTTCATTGGAGCGGCCTCCTGTCACGGAACGGCGATGCGTTTTGGGTTGGCCTCAACCGTTCAGTGTACGCCCATGCCCTAAAGAAGAGCAAACCTCTTCAGCCCCGCAGGCGCGTCAGGAATTAGCCCGGTGCGTGAGCGCCGGGCTCGAGGCCGATAGATAAATATTTATAAGCCCCGCCAGGGGCGGCAGGACAGCCGCTGTCTTGTCTCTGCTACAGGCTCAACATCATCCGGAGGGAGTCATCGACCAGTCGAAGCTTCTTTTCATCGATCACCGTCGCGAGACCACCCAGCAGCGACTCTCGCTCTTCCCGATCCTCGGCCGTCACGTCCGCCGCCGCCTCGTTGAACATCTTGAGAAGCTCTAACTCTCGTTCGCGCTCTCTCTCCCGCTCGATGAGCGGGCGGATGAATCCGGTCTTGTTCCATGCTTGCGCCACCTCGATCTCCTACGAGCGGCCAGGGACGATTCGAAACCGCTGTTTACCTTCGATCCGGTAGGTCTCGAAATCATCGTGATCGACCGTGAAGACCGTGGTGAGCGCCTCCCGGCGCGCGAGGTGGACCAAAGTGGCATCGGCGAAGTCCATCGGACGGTCCCGATAACGTTCCATCAGAGCCTCGATGTCGGGAAGGTCGTCGTCCGTGATCGGCAATACGGTCACCGCGCCGGATCTCAGAAAGGTCCAGACCCGGGGCAGGTCCCGGGAGCTCGGGAGAAGGTGAAAGACCTCGGCGAGGATTGCGGCGGACGTCGCCAACGGGAAGCTGAGAGTGGTCATGGCCTCCCGGCAGACCTTGTGCCATCGGTCGTTCCGGTTCAGAAATGCCAGGATCGCGCCGGTATCGATGAGGCCCCGCGGTCTAGTGTCCATGCCGCTTGGCAATCCGAGCGCGCACCGCCGACCGGGCGTTCTCGGCCAGGTCCGGGCTGCCCTCGATCGTACCGGCGCATTTCAGAGCCGCTTCCTGTATATGTTGCTGCCGCTCCTCCTCCGTCCCGGCTCCGCCGCGGGTGCTCCGGAGCCAGTCCCTCACGATCTCCTCGAGGAGGTCCGCGATGCTCTTCTGCTCCGCCCGTGCAGCCTCCTGGAGCTCATTCTTGAGGTGGGGAGAGAGGCGCCAGCTATAGACTTCGGTCTTCATGCAATACAGTGTAGCGCAAACGGAGGGCTCTGTCATCCTGCCCTTCGATCCTCCTCCAGCTTTAACCCTCTTGGGCGATCTCAGCCATGTTTCTTTCTCCCGCTAGTCCTGCTCTTTCAGCAAGCACCCTGGTTATTGGTAAATCATAGCCAGGCTGCTTCTCTTAGTCAATGCCATTACGCAAGAAATTTAAGTCTTCGAATCATGAGGATCTATCCTCGTCAACGTTGTACGAGCAGATCCGCCGGCAGCTTCCGGATCACCGTCCCCCGGAACACAACCCCCCCCGGCGGCACCGTGAGCCCGCCCCCCACCCGCAGCTGCACGGAATCGCCTTCCGCCTTCAGCGAATAATCCAGCAGTCCCCAGGGAGTCGGCATTCCCTTCACGCTGACACCTTCCCGGATCCACTCGTCCGGCACGCCGGCGGCGAGGACGAGCGCCTGGTCGGAATCGCGCTCGTAGGCGAGGAGGTCTAGAAGCGAGCGGATGAAGTCCGAGCCGACCCAGGTGTGTGGGAGGTCGCCCAGGAAGTTGGGCGCGCGGAGGTCGCGGTAGACCACCTCGGGCCATTGATTCCAGGATGGCGGACGCTGATCCTTCAGGAACAGGCCGAGCAGCTCGCGGGCGCGCTCAGGCTGGCCCATGCGGACGAAGGTGCCCACGGTGCGCAGCTCGTAGGGGGTGTAGGCCTTCCAGTCTCCGGTCTTCCTTTTTTCGATCTCCCGCCAGTAATACTCGAACGTATGTTCCAGGGTTTGCGGCGGCAGCTTGGCGCGCAGGTTGTCGAGCTCGCCTCCGGGGCTGATCGCGGTGGTGGTGGAGGTGGGATCGCGGTCGGCCAGATCGGCGGAGGCGGGGATGAAATCGATCTTCGCTTCCTGGATCACCCGGTTGATCGAGGCGTAGAGATCGGTCTGGAATTCGTCGCGGTCGGCGGCCCAGCGGGTCGCCTCTTCGGTCCTGCCCAGATCGCGGGCGAGGGCGGCGGCGCTCTTCAGGCCCGTGAGGGCGAAGAAGTCGTCCCAGTAGGAATGGACAGGGTGGGAGGAGTATCCCTCGTGGCTGATCGATTCCGGGAGGAGGCCGAAATAGCGGAGCTTGGCGGGCTGGCGGTATTCGTCCGTGCGGCGCTGGGCGCGCAGCTCGTCGATGTAGGCGACCGCCTTCTCGACGTGCGGCCAGACCTTCTCCACCGTGGCGCGGTCGTGGGTGTAGCGCCAGTATTCGCCGACCAGGAAGAGGAATTCGCCGTGGCTGTCGTTCTCCGGCACGGGATCGGCGCCGCGGGAGTCCACGCAGCAGGGGATCTTGCCGCTGGGGAACTGATACGGGGCGAGCCATTCGATCAATTCGCGCACCGGCTCCGCGAGGCCGGCGCGCAGCAGGGCCGAGGAGGTGAGCGAGCCGTCGCGGATCCAGGTGCGGGCGTAGGAGCGGGAGCCCGGCTGGATGGCGGGGCCGTCGCGATTGATCAGGATGTCGGCGAGGACGGTCCGGAAGGAGCGGACCAGGGGATCGGCGGCGGGTGGGAGGTGGATCTCGACGCGATCGAGGAGGCGGTGCCAGGCCAATCTCACCTCCTGTTCTCCTCTCCTGACGTCCGCTTTTTCGGGATGCAGCGGCACCGACACCTCCACCCCCGCCTCCCCACCCGCGGCCAGGCCCAGATCCCACGCGAACGCCCCTGACGCATAGCCAAACGAATCCATGATCTTCGACGTCGCGGGGAGCGTTCCACCCCGCAGATGCTCCACGATCTCGCCACCGTCGAACGTCGTGGCGCCGAACGCGAAGGGCGGGCTCGAGGGGGTCACGCTGCGCGTACCGTTGACGATCGCGGTGTGGCCATCCCAGGCGATCTCGCGGATCGAGGAGACGCCGCCTGGCTGGTTGAGGAACTGCGTGGGCGGATTCACCTGGAAGGGCCGGAGAGCCAGGAAAAGCTCAATTTTCCGGGCCTTTCCCCGATTATGAACGAGATAGTGGGCACGCAGCACGGATTGCCCCGGCGGGCCGGAGGCGAAGGCGGTGATGTCGAGGGAGAGATCGCCGTACGTCCAGGTCACGGTGGGGATGGGGAGATATCCTTCCGCCAGGGATTGAGAGGCCCGGACGTCGCTCCATGCGATCAGCTTGCCGTCGACGGACAGGAACGGCTCGATCGAAAAGGAGCCCTGCCCCACCTCCAGCGCGCCGTCCTCGCCGAGCAGCCCTTCCTCGGAGTCGGCGTCCACGCCGACGACCGTCCAATATTCTTGCTCGCCGGAGAAGGAGCGGGGATAGGAGCCGCGCGGGGCGTCTTTGGCGATCCGCTCGAAGAAGGCGTTGATCGTGGGGGCCCAGTCGAGGGGCTTGACGTCGAGGTGGAGGAGGCCCAGGGCGGCGGTGGTTTCGGAGCGTCCTGCCCTCCGAGGCCTCACCCCCGGCCCCTCTCCACGATGTGGAGTGGGGGTCTGGGGGTGAGGCCTCGGAGGGTTGGACGCCCCAGTTACCCTGATCCTCAAATACCGCGACTCCGTCTCCGGCAGATACAGATAATCCCTCCCGCCGTTGCCCCCCTTCACCTCGCGGAGGGCCGTCCACTGTTTGCCGTCGTCCGAGATCTCGACCGTGTACGAGGCGGGACGGCTCCAATCGATCACCAGGCCGCCGTACTCGCGGGATTCCAGGAAGTCCCAGGTGATCGTATCTCCCGAGGTGGTGACGGCGGGCGTGCGGTTATAAGGGTGCTCCGGCGGGAGCTCGGTGAATTTCAGGTCGTCGATCCAGACGGTCCCCTTGCCGCCGGTGCCGGCGGTGATGGCGAATTCGATGGCGGCCATCCGCTTCATCTCGCCGCCGCCGGCCGGGCCCCAGGCGAATTCGATCTGGCGCTTCCTGGTGCGCACCTCCCGCCAGTCGTGGGGGAACTGGAAATTGCGGCGGTTGATCCACCAGACGTTCTGTCCGCTGGGATCGATCAGCTTGAATTCCAGGTTGTTCACCGGCGCGTCGCCGCGGACGCGAAAGGAGATCTGCCAGTTAGGCGGGAGGTCGATCGCGAAGGCCTTGTGGGCCACGGCGTAGCCCGCGCCGCCGTGGAAATCGAAATCGAGCCGCAGAGAGCCCTGATCGTTCGCGAGGTCGAGGCGGACGCCGTCGGATGGCGCGGCCGTCCATCCGGCGAGGGTGGAGAAATCGTCCAGGGTCTGGGCGCTCAGCGGCCTGGCGGCAAAAAGGACTGCAAGGGCTGCAAGGACTGCGGGGACAGAGGAGCGCGCGCTCACTCCTTGATGCTCCCCATGACGATCCCTTCCACGTAGGAGCGCTGGAGGGCCAGGAAGACGAGCAGGCCGGGCAGCACGGTGATCACCGCTCCGGCCATCATCAGCTCGGTGTCCTGCACGTGCTCGCCGGAGAGGTTGGCGAGCGCCACCGGCAGGGTGTATTTGCTCTCGTCGGTGAGCACGGTCAGCGGCCACAGGAAGTCGTTCCAGGAGGTCAGGAACGTGAACACTCCCAGAGTGACGAGGATCGGCCGCAGCAGGGGGAGCACCAGGGTCCAGTAGATGCGGAGCTCGGAGGCGCCGTCCAGGCGCGCCGCGTCGAGGAGCTCGTCGGGGATCCCCTGCGCGAACTGGCGGATCAGGAAGATGCCGAAGACGGTGGCGATGGCGGCCACGATCACGCCGCCAAAGGAGTTGACCAGGCCGAGCGCCCGGATCTCCAGGAAGAGGGGCAGCACCGTCACCTGCGGCGGCACCACCAGGGTCGTCAGCAGGAGAGCGAAGAGCCGGCCGCGGCCGCGGAAGCGCAGCTTGGCGAAGGCGTACCCCGCCATCGAGTTGCAGAGCAGCGAGACGGCGGTGATGGTCAGGGAGAGGAAGAGGCTGTTGAAGAAGGTCCGCCCGAGGTTGAGACGGGAAAAGAGCGTCGCATAGTGTTGCAGCGTGGGGTGCGAAGGCAGGAGGCGCACCGGCAGGGACATCGCCTCGCCGGCGGGCATCAGCGACGCCGAGAGCATCCACAGGAGCGGCAGCGCCGTGAGGGCCGCGAGGAGCAGCAGCGCGCCGTTGACGGCGGTCTTCGCCAGCAGCCGGCGGCTCACGCGCTCTTCCTCCCGCGGAACAGGGCCTGCAGGCCGGTGGCGGCGATGATCATCGCGAACAACACGAAGGCGATCGCCGCCGCGGCGCCGAGGTTCCACCAGCGGAACCCCTGCTCGTACATCAGCAGGGTGATCGAGGTCGTCGCGTACAGCGGGCCGCCGCGGGTCATCACGTACGGCTCGGCGAAGATCTGGAACAGGCTCACGGTGATGAGCACTCCCACGAAAACGGTGGTCGGCTTCAGCAGCGGCAGGGTGATGTCGCGGAGCTGCCGCCAGGGGCCGGCGCCGTCGAGCTGGGCCGCCTCGTAGAGCGACTCGGGGATGGCCTGGAGCCCGACGACGTAGATCACCAGGCCGTAGCCGAAGCTGCGCCAGACCGCGAGCAGAGTGATGGCCACGGTCGCCCAGGCCGGATTGCCGAGCCAGTCGATCGCCGGCAGATGGAGCACGCCGAGAATCTGATTGATCAGGCCGTAGCGCGGATGGTAGAGATAGCGGAAGATCACCGCCACGGCGACCAGCGTGGTGACCACCGGCGCGAAGAAGATAGTGCGGAAGAGGCCCCGCAGCCGCGCCGCCTTCGAAGTCACCAGCAACGCTCCGCCGAGCGCCGCTCCCACGGTGAGCGGCACGCCGAGGAGGACGAAGACGAGGGTGTTGCGGATCACCTTCCAGAACAGCGGATCGCGCAGCAGCCGCAGGTAGTTGCCGGCGCCCACGAAGCGCAGGTTCCGCAGGTCCGCCAGGGCGTAGATGTCGAAGTCGGTGAGCGACAGCAGCAGCGCCGCGATCAGCGGCAGGGCGAAGAAGAGGGCGATGGCGCCCAGGGCGGGAGAGAGCAGCAGCCAGGCCGCCCGCCGCTCGGCCGCGGAGCCGCGCAGATCTTCCAGGTCCGGGGTCATCGCCGCGCCTCCGCGCGCCTGCCGTCCTTGGCGGCGCGGTCGAGCATCCAGCGCCGTTTCTCCAGCATGCGGTCGACGTCCGCGTCGAGGGAGGCGAGCGCCGCGTCGAGGCTGCGGCCGCCGCGCATCACCTGCTCGGCGCACTCGGCCATGCGGGTGGCGATCCGTTCCCATTCCGGCACTTTCGGCGTCGGCGCGGCGTGCTCCAGTTGCACGAGGAAGGGCGCGGCCTTGGGGTCCGCGGCGAGCCCGGCCAGGGCCCACGCCGAGCGCCGGGAGGGAAGGTCTCCCGAAAGCTTGTAGAAGCGCGCCTGCTGGGCCGGCTCGGAGAGGTATTGCAACCATTTCCAGGCCGCCTCCGGCGACCGCGCGTGCCGGAAGAGGACGAGGCTGGAGCCCCCCGCCAGCGAGACTCCCGGATAGGGCATCCCGGCCTCCGGCGGCGGCAGCGGCGCCGTGGCCCAGAGGCTCTGCCGGTCCGCCGGGAGGCGATTGCGAAACTCGCCGAGATTCCAGGGACCGGTGATCACCATCGCGAAATACCCTTCCGCGAACTGCTGGTAGAGGTTGGCGACGCTTTGCAGATCGAGCGCCGGCGCCAGGCCGGACGCGTAGAGGTCGAGATAGAAGGCCATGGCCTTGCGGAAGCGCGGCTCGCGGAAGTCGCCGCGACGGCCGTTGTCCGCCAGGAGCGGAGCGCCGGTCTGCAGCCCGAAGATGGCCGGCTGCGTCCACTCGTCGATCGGGAGCAGGATGGCGTAACGGCCGGGGCCGCCGCGCCGCTTGATCCGCGCCATCGTCTCGCGCCACTCGCTCCAGCTCCGGGGCGGCCAGGGACCGCCCGCCGCCGCCACCAGATCGGTGCGGTAGAAGAGCAGGCGCGTGTCCACGTACCAGGGAATGCCCCAGGTCTTGCCGTCGAGCACGTTGGTGTCCCAGACGCCGGCGAAGGAGTCGGCGGCGAGCTCCCGCGGGATCCGCCCGTCGAGGCGGGCCAGGGCGCGCAGCGAAACGAACTCCGGAATCCAGGTGTTGCCCAGTTGGGCGGCGTCGGGGGTGGCGTCGCCGACGTAGGCGGTCAGCAGCTTCTCGTGGGCGGCGGTCCAGGGGACCTGCTGCACCTCCACCTTGATGTCCGGATGGCGGGCCTCGAACTCCGGCACCATCCCGCGCACCACCTCGCCTTCGCGGCCAAACCCCCAGAACCGGACGGTGGTGCGCGCGCCCGCCTCTCCCCGCTCGCAGCCGGCCGCCGCGAGCAGAACGAGCGCCAGCGGCGCGAGCCGCCTCAACGGGGCGCCTCCGCGAGCCAGCCGCCCGTGAAGCCGGCCCGCCGCAGGCCGCGCACGATGTGGGGATTTTTCCGCATCACCTTCCAGACCAGGCCGCCGCGGTGATTTTCGATCATCGCCACGATCGGTCCCTGATCGATTCCCAGATAGTCGACGTCGAACCACCCCTGCGCCGGATCGACGCGCCCGGCCATCCCCTTCCCGCTCGTGCGCAGCGTGGGATTGAAGGCGTCGAGGAAGCCGTATCTGGAATAGAGATTGGCGCCGTAGCGGCGCTTCATCTCGCGCAGGGCCGCCAGCGACAGGTCCGGCGTGAAGACGATCGACGAGATCGCCGCGGTGGGCGCGATCGTGCCGTCGTCGCGGACCTCCCCCGCGGTCGCGCCGCGCGCCGCGTAGCCGTAGAAGGTGCGCCGCCGGCCGTCGATGGTCAGCGTCGCGTCCAGCGGGCCGTCGCAGGCGGTGAGGCCCCACACGCGCTCGCCGTAGTCGCGATAGCCGTTCGGATTGGCGATCGCGTAGGCGTGCTGGGCGAGCGTGGCGCGGCGGGAATTCTCGAAGTAATCGAAGCCGGCGATCCCGCGCGCGCGCATGAAGGGGTCCTGGATGCCGCGGAAGTCGATCCAGACGTGCGAGTACTGGTGGCCGAACAGCGGCGCGAAGAGCAGGTGCTCCTGGCCCTGGAACGTCCCCCAGCGGTACGTCTTCGTGTACTGCTCCCAGGCGCCCGCGCCGACCGGATGGGTGGGCGAGCCGAGGGCGAGGACGATGACGATCATCGCCTCGTTGTACCCTTGCCAATCATAGGAATGGAAACCTTCCTCGGGCGTCCAGCCCATGCTGATCGCCGGCGGCCGCGCCTGCTCCCAGGGCCAGTCCACGCGCTCGTAGAGCTCTTCGGCGGTGGACCGGATGGCGGTCTCGGTGGCATCGCCGCGATCGAAGTAGGACTGCGCGAAGAGCACGCCGGCCATCAGCAGCGAGGTGTCCACCGTGGACAGCTCGACGGTCTGGAAGCGCTCGGCGGTCCGCATGTCGAGGAAGTGATAGAAGAAGCCTTTATAACCGGAGACGCCGCGCGGCTCGGGCCCCTGCTTCATGGCGAGGAGCGAGCGCAGCGTGGCGAGGGTCCGCCCGGCGGCCTCAGGCCGCGGCACGTAGCCGCGCTCGGCACCGATGCCGTAGGCGGTGAGGCCGAAGCCGACCGCGGCGATGCTGGAGAACGACGGCGTGGGCGCGCGGTCGGGCACCAGCAGCGTGCGCGGGTCGGCCAGATCCCAGAAGTATTGGAAGGAGCGGCGCTCGACGTCGTCGAGGAGCGCCGCGTCCGCAACGTTGGCGGGGGGATCGTGCGGCACGGGCGTGCCGGCACACGCGAAGGGTGCCAGGGCGAGGAGGAGCGGCATGATCCTTCGTGTCAAGCGGTCCTCCTCGCCGTGGTGGTCCAATCCTCAGAAGTTGATCTTCAGCCCGACCTGCTCCCGGCGCGGCAGGTTGATCACGCAGGACGGGTTGCCGAAGTTGGGGTTCCCTCCGGGTCCGATGAAGTTGTCGAGACAGCCGTAGCTCGGCCAGTTGAAGGCGTTGAAGATCTCGCCGACGATGCCCACCGAGACGTTGCCCATGACGCGGAAGTCCTTCTCCAGGTGGAAATCGACCGAGCGGTCGGCGAAGCCCCAGGTCTTCTCCGGATAGATCGTGCGGTCGAACGGCCGCGTCTGCTCGCGCGCCGGCAGGTCGAAGCCCTGCGAGAAGTCGAGGACGTTGAACGCGGCGCCGCTCCCCAGGGTGATGGTGGTGCTGAAGGTCATCTCCCAGGGCAGCCCGGCGATGGCGTTGGCCACGATGCGGTCCTTCTCCGAGCCCGGCACGTCGTGCTTGCCGTAGGCGGCGGCGCTCGGGTAGTCGAGGCTGAACAGGTCGTTGCCGGTCTGCTTGGCGTCGGCGTGGGTGTAGGCCACGTGCACGCTCCAGTTGTTGACGAACGGCCGGTCGAGGGTGAGGTAGATGCCGTCGTACCAGTAGCGCTTCCCCTCGGGGTCCGAAATGATCACGTTGCCGAAGCCCGGCACCAGCGCCGCGCAGCAGATGCCGCTCGCCGACAGCCAGGTGAAGCCGTGGTAGCCGCGCACGCTGTTGTAGCTCAGCGAGCCGGTCCAGTTGCCGAACGCCTGGCGGACGCCGAGGTTCCACTGGTTCGAGTAGGGGGGCTTGGTGTCGTTGTTGAGCAGGTAGATCTCGGGGCTGGTCTGGCCCGAAGCGATCAGCGCGTGGAGGCCCGCGGGGGTCAGATAGCGGGGATCCCACTGGATCGTCCCCGGGCGACCGTCGGGCGAGAACTCGATGCGATAGACCGGGTATTGCAGGCGGAACCGCTCGTCGAGCGTGGCGTTGAGGAAGAGGCGGTCATAGTAGCGGCCGGCGCCGCCGTAGAGGATCGACTTGCCGGAGCCGGTCAGGTCGTAGGAGAAGCCGAGGCGCGGCTGGATCTGATTGGTGTACTGCGAGCGGTTGTTGCCGTTCGAGAAATAGCTCGAATCGATCTTGCCGGTGAGCCCCGCCACGATGTTCGCCGGCGTCACGTAGCTTTCGTCGAGCTGGTGGGTCTCATAGTCGTAGCGCAGGCCGAGGTTGATCGTCAGCCGTGAATTGACGGTCCAGGTGTCCTGGCCGTAGATGCCGTACTCCTGGTTGTTGGCCGACAGGCTCGGATTGCCGAAGCCGAACAGCGCCTCGAACGGCTGATCGAACGTAAAGCCGTTCGCCGGATCGTTCTTGAAGTTGTAGAGCGGGTTGCCGTTCTGGAACTTGGTGACGGCATAGCGGAGGAAGTCGGCGTTGCCGCCCACCTGGAGGCTGTGGTCTCCTCCCGCCCGGAAGGTGGGAAAGTTGTAGTCGTCGCGCAGCTCGGTCCGCTTCTGATCGAACTTCTGGGAGGTGTCCTTGCCGCCGATGCGGATGACCCCGAAGAAGTTGAGGCCCACGAGGTCGGGATTGAGCGCCGCCTGGTTCCAGGTGTAGTCCTGCCAACTGAGCGACGCCTGGTTGAGCGCCTCGTTGCTGTTCCAACTGTGGCGCAGGGTCGTGCCCCATACCTGGTTCTTGAGATCGGTCGCCGCCTGGAAGGAGGTCATGCCGCCGAAGTCGCGGATCTCGTGCTCCTTGCGATAGTTGCCGCTGAGGTCCACGATCTGGTTCTGCGCCGGCTGCCAGCTCAGCTTGCCGAACCCCAGGTTCGACTTGAACGGGCTGGGGAAGACGCCGGCGAACTGGCTGAACGAGGGAGGAAGACCGGGGTTGACGGTGACCGGCGTGGTCGCGTGCTCGTCGACCCCCTCGTAGGAAAGGAAATAATGGAGCTTGTCCTTGATGATCGGTCCGCCGATCGAGAAGCCGGGCTGGCTGCGCCGGTAGTCCTGGTTCGAGGTCAGCGTCGAGAACTGGAAACCCTTGGGCAGCTCGGACACCCACTCCTGCGGCTGATAGAACCAGAAGAGCTGGCCGCGCACGTCGTTGCCGCCCGACTTGGTGACGGCCGTGATGACGGCGCTCGACGCCTTTTCATATTGCGCGCTGTAGTTCTGGGTGATGACGCGGAACTCCTGCACGGCGTTCTGCGGGAACGGGTTGCCGCGGCTGGAGTCCTGGCCGACCAGACCCCCTTGCAGCACGTCGTTCTTGAAGCTGATGCCGTCGATGAACACGTTGGTCTGCTCGGCCGGCTGGGCGTCGCTGGAGATCGTCTTGCGCAGGGGATCGTTCGACAGCCGGACGCCCGGCGCCATGGTGGCGAAGTTGAGGAAGTTGCGGTCGTCCTGGGGCAGGTTCTCGATCTGATGCGGCGTCACGTTGGTGGACGCCTCGGACGTCCGGAGGTCCACCGCCTGCTCGCCCACGACGGTGATCGATTCGCTGACCACGGCGGTGGGGGTCATCACGAAGGTGACGTTGAGGCTCTGGCCGACGAGCACGGTCACCGTCTGCGAGCGCTCCTCGAACCCGCTCGCCGCGACCGTGATGATGTACTCGCCCGGGGTGAGGTTCCCGAGCGTGAAGGCCCCGTCGGGCCCCGCCTTGACGGTGAGGACGAACCCCGACGTGGTGCCCACGGCGGTGACCTGAGCCCCGCCAAGCGCCGCGCTCTGGTCGTTCGTCACCTTGCCGCGGATCGTCGCCGTCGACGTCTGGGCGAGCGCGGGGACCGCCAGCGCGCCGGCGAGCAGCAACAGCAGAAGCGATCTCAAAATTCGTGTCATGACACCTCTCCTTTTCAATCCTCTCCGGTCCTCGAGTCAAAGATCCTTCATGGCGCCGCCGCAGGAGCCGCGCACCACCAGCGTGGTGGGGACGGTCTCCTGGCGCCGCTCGTGCTCGTTCCTGTGCTCCACCGCGTGCAGCAGCCGCTCCATGGCGCGCGTCCCCAGCTCGGCGATGGGCACGTGCACGGACGAGAGCTGCGGAGTGACATAGCGGGCGATCGGAATGTCGTCGAAGCCGGCGAGGGCGACGTCGCGGGGCACCTCGACGTCCGCCGCGCGCAGGGCGAAGAGGCAGCCGATCGCCATCGAATCGTTGGCGGCGAAGACCGCCTCCGGCCGCGGCTCCAGGGCCAGCAGGCGCTCGCCCGCCCGGTACCCCGACTCCTCGCTGAAATCGCCGGGGATCTCCAGCGCCGGCGACGGCGCGATCCCTTCCACGCGGAGGGCGGCGCGGTAGCCGCGCAGGCGCTCCAGGGCGTCGGCGTTCTCCGCCGGCCCGCGGATCAGGGCGATGCGCCGGTGCCCCAGAGCCGCCAGATGCCGCACCATGGCGAACGCCCCGCCGTGGTTGTCGACGTTGATGGCGTCGAACGCGGCGCCGTCCGGCCGCCCATTGATCCGGGTATTGAGGAGCACCACGGGGAGCGTCTCGGGGAGGTTGCGGCGCAGGCCTTGCGCGTCCACGTCGGGCGAGAGGACGATCAGCCCGTCCACCCGGCCGCGCAGGGCGCGCAGCACGGCCTCGATCTCGGCGCGGTCGCTGTGGAAGCCGGAGATGAGGACGTGATGGCCGCTCCGGCGCGCCGCCAGGTCGACCCCGCGGATGACCTCGGAGAAGAACTCGCCGTAGAGGTCCGGCAGCAGCACGCCGATGGTGTCGGTCTGGTTGGTGATCAGGCTGCGCGCGGCGCCGTGGGGGACGTAACGCAGCTGCTCGATGGCCGCCAGGATGCGCTGGCGCGTCTCCGCGGCGACCGGCCCCTTCTCGTTGATGACGCGGGAGACGGTGGCGATCGACACCCCCGCCTTGAGAGCGACCTCCTTGATGGAGGCGCTCAAGGCCCGATCCCCCCAAAGCTCAGCCGCGCGAAAAAAGAAGTCATATCGGCTCCTGGGCATCAGCCCATGACCCGGTGTAAGCGTTTACAGCGGCGTACCGTAACAGGGGGGGCGGCGGGTTGTCAAGGAAACGTCACCGGCTGGGTGAGCCGAGTGGCCGCTTCGGGCTCATTAGGCGGGTCTTCGAACGCTCGACCTTACGCTCTGCCAGTGCCATTCGTCGTCTGCACAACATGGACGAAGACTCCAAGAATGATGGCGGAAAGGCGTCCCGCCTTTACGTAGAGATCGCGCAAATGCCTGCAATAGCCATCAACGGGCATATGAACATGAACTGCTTAAAAAGATTCCTGACGGGTTATATATGGCAGGTGCCAATTACGGTGACCTTGGCGGCATCGAAACTACTCTTGTACATCTCTTAGCGACGCTTACCGGCGAGCAATCTTTGCAGTTTCTGAGTCACGTCTTCAAATGTAAACGGCTTTGCGAGAATATCAGAATTCTCGATCTCACGCACTCGCTCCTCCATCTCACGGTAATAGGCAGTGACAAAGAGAATGGGGACCTTCGAAAGCTCCGACCGTCGTCGCACCTTTTCGGCCCACTCAATGACTTGAAAGCGGTTATTGCCGAGGACGCAATCGAGCAATAGGAGGTCCGGCGTCATTGATGCGAGCTGCTCCTCAGCCTCTTGTATGTTTTG
>DASXJP010000175.1:0-2795 GCA_036497345.1 Thermoanaerobaculia bacterium | reverse complement strand
TCCGCGTTCACCAACCCGGAGACCAGGGCCTCGCCGAGGCCGAAGCTGGCCTCCACGGAGGCGACCTTTCGGTTGCCCGTGACGGGGTCGGCCGTGAATAGGATGCCGGCTGCCTGCGGGAAGACCATCTGCTGTACGACCACGGCCATGTGGACCTTGCGGTGGTCCAGACCGTTCCGCAGACGGTAGGTCACGGCCCGCTCGGTGAAGAGCGAGGCCCAGCACCGGCTGACATGCTGGAGGATGGCCGCCGGCCCCGCGACGTTCAGGTATGTGTCCTGCTGGCCCGCGAAGGAAGTCGTGGGCAAGTCCTCCGCCGTCGCACTGGATCGGACCGCATATGCGGCTTGTTCGCCGAGCTGGACAAGCCGGCGTGTAATCGCCGTCGCCAGTTCGTTGGGGATGGCAATCCCTTCGATCGTCCCGCGGATCTCAGTGCTGAGCGCGCGGATCGCCTCCCGGTCGTCCGGCTTCAGGCGCGACAGCCGATCGAGCCGATCGTCGATCGACGGCGCTTCCGCCATGATCCGCTGGAAGGCGTCCGTCGTCACGCAAAAGCCGGCCGGCACGCGGAGGCCTTCGATCCGCGAAAGCTCCCCCAGGTGCGCGCCCTTGCCGCCAACCACCGCGACCTGCGTCTGGTCGATCTCCTGGAAACCCAAAACGTAGCAGCCCATTCGCTCACCTCCGTAGGCAAGCGACCCTACGGCACGAGCCGGGTCTTGCCGCAACCCCCCCGGTGCGCTATATTCTGAGAGTGGGAAGGAGGGGGTACTCTCCTTGCGCCCCTCCGTCCGGCGAGGAGGTCGCCTCCCGTTCCGGAAAATCCACCTGCAGGATCGTCTCGGTGACGAACCGTTCCTCTCCGCAGGGATCAGATGGTCCCGCCGGGCAGACGCTCCTCTAGCCCGCTCTATACTGTCCAGGCTTGAGCGAGCCCACCCTCCACGTCGTCCTCGTCGAGCCGGAGATCCATTGGAACACCGGCAACGCCGGGCGCACCTGCCTGGCGGTGGGGGCGCGCCTGCATCTCGTGGGTCCGCTCGGGTTCTTCCTGAGCGAGCGGCAGGTGCGGCGCGCCGGGCTCGACTACTGGCCGCGGGTCGATCCGGTGATCTGGGACCGCTGGGCGGATTTCGAGCCGGAGATCCCTGATCTGGGCGAGCCGTTCTTCTTCAGCGCCGAGGCGGAGCGGGATTTCTGGAGCGTCGAGTATCCGGAGCGGACGGTGCTGATCTTCGGCAAGGAGAGCGTGGGGCTGGCGCCGGAGATCCGTGCCCGGTATCCCGACCGGCTGGTGCGCATCCCCATGATCGACCGGCAAATCCGCTCGCTCAATCTCTCGACGTCGGTGGCGCTGGCGGCGTATGAGGTGATGCGCCAGCGGCGGAGGACGTGAGGATCAGGGGAGAATGAATCTGATCGATTGGTCCCCCTTCTCCACCTTCACCCCCTTGAGCTTCGCGGTGAGCCCGGCCGCCTCGATCACCGTGAGATCTCCGTCCTGACGGATCTTCGGCTCCGCCGGCAGACCGGTCATCCGGAGATCCTTGACGCCGTTGAACAGGGGATGCTCACCGGCAGCCTCTGTAAGCGCCTGGGCGTCGAGGACTTTGAGGGCTGAATCCTGAACCCCAAGCTCCAGGTATCGCCGGTGGAGGATCTCCCCTTTGTCGACCAGCGAGACGTTGAGGGGATCGAAGCCGCGAAGCTCGAGCGGATGGGCGGCCGCGACGATCTCGATCGTCCAGCCGGGACGCGCGAGGAAGGCGTCGCGGGTCTCCCGCTTGGTCCGCGCGAGCGCCTGGACGTCCGTCTTCGCCTTCTCCTGCGCGGCGTCAACCTCGGCGGGCGTGAAGCCGCACGCCGAGGCGGGCTTGCCGGCGATCGCCTGGGAAAGCATTTCGTCGAGGCTCGCGCCCTTGCCGTCCTCCAGGGCCCGGCGCCAGGCGGGATCGAAACGGTCCAGCAGCGTCGCCTCCGCGTAGCCGATCGCATAGAAGCGGTCGCGGACGTCCTCGGCGCCGTATTCGGCGGCCGGCAAATCGGGCCCCTGGGTCTTCCCCAGGGAGAGCTTCTCGACGAAGGTCGCCAGCCCCTCGTTGAGCTCCGATCCCCGCTCGTAGCCGACGGCTCCCGGCGGCATGTGGCCGAAGCGCTCCCGCCGCCGCTCCAGGGCCTGGCCCGTCCAGCAGGCGGCCTCCGTGGCGTCCGCGGCCTTGAGGGCCCGCCGGAGCCCCTCGGTTTCGAGGCGACGCGCCGCGAGGAGGGCGGCGTCGCCCGTGGGATAGAGGAACAGCTCACCCTCGTTCCCCTGCCAGGTGGGATGGCGCTGGCGCTGGAAGACGTGGAAGGTCTCGTGGATCAGGGTTGACGCCCACTCCCGGGCGCTCGGGCCGGCTTCGGGATGGACGATCAGCGTCGCCGTCTTCACCCCGCCGAGATCGACCCCGTTGTTGGCGTTCATCGCCGGATGGCGCCCCGGAAAGACCTGAAAGTCCCCCTCCGGCTTGAAGTCCGCCGGCGGCGAGGGGTGGCGGACGAGGATCGTGCGCTCGCCGTCGTAGATCGCCACCGGCGTCTTGAGTGGCTCGAAGCCCGGCCAGAGCGGCAGCACGGCGAGGCGGTCGAATTCGGCGCGCACGGCGGTGGCGGTGACTTCGGGAGGCTCGGCGTGGAGGGGAGCCAGGGCGAGCAGGAGAGCGAGGATCAGGAGGCCTCCTGCCCTTCGAGGCCTCACCCCCTGGCCCCCTCTCCACGCAGTGGAGAGGGACCGAGGGTGAGGCTTCGGAGGG
>DASXJP010000174.1:0-3753 GCA_036497345.1 Thermoanaerobaculia bacterium | reverse complement strand
GGGCCGCCCCTACATTGGAAAGGAGATCAGCCATGCGTCGCGCTTTTCTATCTCTCTGTATCCTCGTTCTCCTGGTCGCCCCATCTTCCGCGGGCGGACCGGTGGAGATCCCGAGCACCCCGGCCGGCAAGGTCTTCGCGGCCTGGCTCACGGCGATCAACTCTGGGGATCCCGCGCGGTACCGCGCGTTCGACGCGGCCTACCCCAGGAAAGACGCGCCGCCGATGGAGGACCGGCTGGAGTTTCAGGACTCGACCGGCGGCTTCACCCTGCTGCGCGTCGAGAAGAGCGAGCCCCTGTCCCTCGTCGCGCTGCTCCAGGAGAATGTTTCGGACACCGTCGCCCGGCTGGAGATGGGGGTGAGCGCCGACGACCCTCCGAAGCTCCTGGTCGCGACCATCGAAGCCGTCCCCCGCCCGCCGGACCTCGCGATTCCACGCCTGACGGAAGCCGGGGCCTTGGCGGCGCTCTCGGCCCGCGCCGAGGAGCTGGCGAAACAGGACCGCTTCTCCGGCGCCGTGCTCGTGGCGCGGCACGGCACGATCCTGCTGCGGAAGCCTTTAGGCCGCGCCGACCGCGAGACCGGCGCCCCCAATACGCTCGATACGCAGTTCCGCCTCGGATCGATGAACAAGATGTTCACCGCCGTCGCGACCTTGCAACTCGTGGAGGCGGGCAAGATCGCGCTGGACGATCCCATCGGCAAGTACCTCACCGACTATCCGAACCGGGACGTCGCCGCGAAGGTCACCGTGCGGCATCTGCTCACGCACACCGGGGGGACCGGCGACATCTTCGGCCCGGACTTCGAGAAGAACCGCCTCACCCTGCGCGAGCTCGCCGACTACCTGAAGCTCTACGGATCGCGCGGGCTCGATGGCGAGCCGGGCCAGCGGTTCCGGTATTCGAACTACGGCTTCATCCTGCTCGGCGCGCTGATCGAAAAAGTGACCGGCATGTCCTACTACGACTACGTGCGCGACAAGATCTTCCTGCCGGCCGGCATGACCGCCACCGCCTCCTTCCCCGAGGCCGACCACGTGCCGCGCCGCGCCGTGGGCTACCTGCGCAGAAACGCCCAATGGGTGCCGAACACTGACACCCTCCCCTGGCGGGGCACCTCGGCGGGAGGCGGCTACTCGACCGTCGGCGATCTCCTGCGCTTCGCCCAGGCTCTCGAATCCGGGAAGCTGATCTCGCAGGCGCTCTTCGCGGAGGCGACCACGCCCCACCAGGGAAACTACGGCTACGGCTTCAGCGTGCGGGGAGAGGGGGGGTTGCGGAGCTACGGCCACAACGGCGGAGCCCCGGGGATCAACGGCGATCTCCGCATCTTCCCGCAGCTCGGATACGTGGTGATCAGCCTCGGCAACCTCGATCCGCCGGCCGCCTCCCGGCTGGCGGACTTCTTCACCGCCCGGATGCCGGGGTCGCTGACGAAGAGCGTGCTCGAGACCCTACCCAAGGCCTTCACTCTCCTCGTCCGGCTCCCTGCTCGCCGTCGCCCGCCGGATCGCGGCGAGGAGGTGGGCCTGATCCACCGGCTTGGCCAGGTGCGCCACGTAACCCGCGGCGAGCGCGCGGGCGACGTCGGAGTCCCGCGCGAAGCCGCTCAGCACGATGGCCGGGGCCTCGGCTCCCCCGGCCGCCCAGCGCCGCAGATGGTGCCGGACCCGCGGCAGGAGATCGAGGCCGCTGCCATCCGGGAGCTGGATGTCACAGAGCAGGAGGTCGAACCGTTCGACCGCCACGGCATGCTCGGCGGCGGCGAGGCTGTCGACGACCTGCACGGTATGGCCGTGGCTGCGCAACAATCGCGCGATCGCCTTCGCGGTCGGCCGATGGTCCTCGACCATCAGGATCTTGAGCGGCCGGTCCACGCCACGCGGCTCGGCGAAGGGCACCTCCGCCTCCTGGGGCTCGGCCGCGGCTCGCTCCGCATCGTCCAGCGACGGGAGGCGTAACCGGAAGACGGCCCCACCCCCATGTCCCCGGCTCTCCGCGGTCAGCGTGCCGCCGTGCGCCTCCGCGATCCGCCGGCTGATCGCCAGCCCCAGCCCCAGCCCTCCCAGCGAGTCCGGCCCGTGGCCGCCGCGCTCGAATCCCTCGAAGATCTTCTCCAACATTCCGGGCTTGATGCCGAAGCCGTTGTCCGCCACCTCGATCACGAGCACACCGGGCCGCGGATTGGCCGAGCTCACGCGGATCCACCCGTCGTTCGACGTGAACTTGACGGCGTTCTGGATCAGATTCCACAGCACCTGCCGCAGCCGGAGAGCGTCGCCCTCGACGACCGGCTGGGCGGCGGTGAGGCTCTCTTCCACCACGAGACGCTTGCGCAGGATGAGCGATGCGCAGACCCCCAGAGCGTGCCGCGCCTGCTCGTGGAGGTCGACCGAGGTGATACGGAGCTGGACCCCCGCGTGCACCAGGCGTTCGAAGTCCAGCAGATCGTCGATGAGCCGCACCTCGGTGCCGATGTGCATGCCGATCTCGGCGGCGACGGCGCGGTGCTCGGGCGCGAGGGTCTCCTCCCGCTCCAGCATCTGCGCCAGGGTGCGGGCCGGCGTCAGCGGAGTGCGGAGCTCGTGGCTCAGCACGGCGAGGAAATCGTCCTTGGCCCGGCGCGCCTCCTCGGCGGCCGCCTCGATGGCGAGTATCTGCTCGGTGACATCCAGAGTGACGCCGTACAGGTGCGTCGCCTGGCCATCGGCCCCACAGCGACGCCCTATACGGCTGGAGCACCGGCGCTCCTGACCGTCGGGCTTGATGAAGCGGAAATCGATCGCGCCCACCCGCTCGCCGGCGATGGTGCGCGTCACCGATTCGAGCACCCGCTGGAGATCCTCGGCGTGGACCCGCTGGTAAGGCTCCTCGCCGGAGAGACCGGCACTCATCCCGAAAGTGTCGAGCAAAGAAGAGATCCTGCTCGTCGTGAGGTCCCACTCCCAAACGAACATGGGAGTGGTCGACAGCGCGAGCCGAAGCCGCTCCAGGTCCGCTCCGGAGCCTCGATGTCCGACGTATCCTTTTCCACACGTAACCCCTATGCGGTAACTGTACATCACATCGGCCCAAGACAAGAAATATTTAGATAAGATGCATTTACTGCCTCATTGCTTTGGGCCCCGCTGTCCTTTCCTGGAGTACAATGTCCCCACGGCTTCCCGGGAAAGGAGGGGCGTGCCTCCAACACGCCCCCCCTGGAAAGACCTGCTACGACGGGTTATGCGGCTCGCTCGTGGCCCCCTGGGGAGCCGTCTTCGTTGCTACCGGGGGCGGTGAGCTCCCCTGGGGCGGTCCCACCTGCGGCGGCGGCGAGGTCCCCTGCGTGGAGCCACCCTGTGGCGGTGGCGTCCCGCTGGCGCTCTTCTTCTTCCCTCCGCCGCGGAAGACCTTCAGCCCGAACTCCGTGAGCTTCTCACTGCGCTTGCCGTACCTGGACTTGATCCCGAAGCGGAGCTTGTCCGCCAGGTCGTGCCCCCGCGTGAGAGAACCCTCCAGATCCCGGGTGGCCTGCTGGGCCCCGGCCTGCGACGTGGACTGCCGCAGGTTGGCTTCCTGGGCCGCCGTGACCTCGGCCTCGAGCTGCTGGCGATAGCTGTCGAGGGACTGGAGATCGTCCTTGTTCGCGGTCACGGTCGCGAGGAGCTTCTGCCAGCCGGTGATGATGTCTGCGAATGCTTTGTTTGGCATGGTCGTTTCCTTTCTTTGCCTTTCTCACCCCAGCCGCTTCGCGAAGTCGAGCACGGC
>DASXJP010000173.1:0-10987 GCA_036497345.1 Thermoanaerobaculia bacterium | reverse complement strand
TGCGGACCAGCCCGTCCCCCTGCCCCCCGGGGAAGTCGACGTCCAGGCGGGCCGGCAGGGCGCGGGCGGCCGTGGGATGGACCGCGGGCGCCACGGCCTTGAAGCCGGCGACCCACTCCCGCGGCTTCGGGCTGGTGACCGCCCGCTGCACCACGACGTTGTAGGCGTCCCGGCCGACCCGCCGGATCCAGGTCGCCGCCTCGGCCATCTGCGCGTCGGCGGCGCACGCTCCCAGATCGGGCGAGGCGAGATTCGGCGTGTCCCCGGAGCGCCAGAGCCGGGCCGGCCGGTCGGCGTCGACGTGGAAGACCAGCGTCGTGCGATAGCGGACCTGGAACCCCGGCTGGTAGGTCCACACCTGCAAGGTCTCGCCGGCGCACCGGCTCTGGAACACCTCGCCGGGCTCGCCGTTGAGCAGGAAGACCCGCCGGCGGTCGTCCTGGGGATCGCTCCAACGCCCCTTCGCGTCCCGTAGCCGCTCCTCCCAGCGCTCCCGCGCCTCGTTGCGCGGAGTCTCGGGGTAAGGATCGCGCACCTGCCAGAAGCGCTGGACGAAGGCCTCGCGATCCGCCGGCGTCTTGAGCGCGAGATAGGCCTCGCGCTCGCGCGGCGTGATCAGGGGATCGACGTCGTCCAGCCAGGACTGGAATGACGGATCTTGAGCTCGCAGCGTGAAGGCCGCGAGAAGGTTGAAGCTGAAGGACAGGAGAGAAAAGAGAACCGCTCGCCGCATGACCCACACCCCCCTGACGGGAGCCGCGACGGCTTAGAGCCCTCCCGCCGAAAGGTTGGGGGGTTAGCAAAAGGCGTGCCTTAGCGCTTCCCATCCACCTCCTCGATCAACACATCCGAAGCCGGCCGCTCCTTGCGCAGCCGCGCGGCCACCGCCTCGGCCTCGCGGAAGACGCGCAGCACGTTGAGGCCGGCGAGCTTGCCGAGATCCTCGTCGCTCCACCCGCGCCGCATCAGCTCGGCGAAGAGATTCGGATAATCCGCCACGCTCTCCAGCCCCAGCGGGACGCTCTCGATGCCGTCGAAGTCCGAGCCGATCCCCACGTGATCGACCCCCGCCACCTGCCGCACGTGCTCGACGTGGTCCGCCACCTGCTCGACGGTGGCCCGCGGCGCGGGGTGCTGCTTGCGCCAGGCCTCCGCCTCGCGCTTCACCCGCTCGGGATCACCCGGATAGAGCGCCTTCAGACGCGCCTCCTCGGCGTCGTTCTGAGCGTTCCAAACCCGCACCGCCTCGGAGGCGAACGAGGGGACGAAGCTCACCATCACCACCCCGCCATTCTTGGGCAAAAGGCGGAGGACGTCGTCCGGCACGTTGCGCGGATGATCGACCAGGGCCCGGGCGGAAGAATGGGAAAAGATCACCGGCGCCGCCGAGACGGCGATCGCCTTCTTCATCGTTTCCGGCGACACGTGCGAGAGGTCGACCAGCATGCCGAGCCGGTTCATCTCGCGCACCACCTCCTCGCCGAAGCGGGTGAGGCCGCCGTGCTGGGGCGCGTCGGTCGCCGAGTCGGCCCAGTCGGTGTTCTTGGAATGGGTGAGCGTCATGTAACGCGCGCCCGCCACGTAGAGCTGGCGCAGGGCGGCGAGCGAGTTGTGGATCGAATGCCCCCCCTCCATGCCGATCAGCGAGGCGACGCGCCCGGACTTGTGGATGCGCGCCACGTCGTCCGCCGTGAGCGCCAGCTCGAAGGTATCGGGATAGCGCTCGGTCAGCCGGTGGACGTCGTCGATCTGCTCCATCACCGCCTGGATGGCGTCCGCCCCCTGGATCTCGACCGGGATGTAGACCGACCAGAACTGGCCGCCGAGCCCCCCCTGGCGCAGGCGCGGGATGTCGGTGTGCATGGGAGGATCGAGCTTCGCGGTCCCCGCCCGCAGGTCGATCTTGTCCATGTGGTTCTGGAACCGCTTGCGGTACTCCCACGGGACATCGTTGTGGCCGTCGACGAGCGGCACCTGGCTCAGCAGCTTGCGTGCCCGCTCGACCAGCGCCGGGTCCGGAGCCTTGTGGGCCGCCTCCTGCGCCAAGGCTACGCAGGCGCCGGCCAGCAGGGCGGTGAGTAGGAGGGCTCCCGGCGGAAAGATCTTCCATCGCATCATCTCGTCTCCTTGTCGATCGGAGGGATTCTAGCGTAGAAAGCCCTTCCACCCCGGTTCCTGTGGCGGGGCTCAAGGAGCGCAAGGGAGGTCTCAATCCCGCGAGTGGCCCGCGTACTCGAGCCTGAGCCAATGCCGCTTCAAGACCGCTTTCGGCTGCGCCATGGCCTTGCGCCGGATTTCATCAGCAGAGAACAAGGGAATATACGATTCTCCGTGGTCTCCAAAGTAGACATTCACGAGCCGGCAATCTTTGATCCTCCAGATCTCATGCTCCGCCGGCAAGAACAGAACCGGCCGCCGGTTCCCGCAAGCGGAGCGGAAATGATGTCCATCCTTTTCGCTCCAGGTCGCATAGAGCACACAATCGCTTCCACAATAGTGAACGTCCCTCAAGTCCGGCTCCACGAGAATGGATCTTTTCTCCCTGAAGCTCGCGAGCGCTCCATCTCCATCTCCTCTCGAAGCCGCCGATTCCTGGCTTCACTGACCTCTGCGCGGATCTGCTGTCTTTCGCTCGCGCCTACGATGTGCTGGAGGATCCGTTATCGACTATTCGGCACCGCGGCCTGTTGCGGGTAGTAGATCGGCGTTTCGGGATTGCTATGCCAGCCGTACTCGGCGCCCTTGGCCGACACTTCGGCCACGGCGCGGCCGGCGAGGCGCTTGACGAGATAGAAACCCATGTCGATGCCGGCGGAGACGCCCGCGGAGGTGACATAGCGGCCCGCGTCGACCCAGCGCAAGACGTTGTCCCACTTCACACGCGGGCCAAATTGGGTCACCCACGCGAAAGCCGCGTGATTCGTGGTGGCCGGCTTGCCGTCGAGCACCCCGGCCGCCGCCAGGATCGCGGCCCCGGTGCAGACGGATGACATGATCTCGACCCGCTCGTCCATCGCCCGCACCCAGGCGAGGAGCGCGCGTCTTTCCTCCGGGCGCTCGTCGGAGAGCAGGACGCGCGTGCCACCGCCGCCGGGAATCATCAACAGATCGATCTTCTTTTCGAGCGCCTCATCGCGAAAATAGTCCGGCGCCACGCGCGGACCGTTGGCGCTCTTCACCGGCTCCGGCATCCCTCCTCCGTCCGGCCGGTTCTGGTTTGCGATGAGCACCACCTCGAACGGGTACGGCGGCGGGCTGAAGTAGCTCGTGCCGATGAAACGCGAAATGCTGAACGCCTCGAGGAACCCCCACACGTCGATGGGCTCAAAGCCGTCGAACACCAGAATGCCGACGCGCAGCGTGCGGGGGAAATTCTCCGTGTCACTCATGGCTCCCTCCTGGGTTTCGCTATCCTTTTAGCAGACTATACGTCAAGGAAGCTTTCCAGTCGATGGAGCATCTGCTGGATCGACACCCAGACCACGAGCTCGATCTGTGCCTCGGGGGAGAGGCCCGCGGCCACTTCGGCGAGGAGCGCCGGCGGCACCGTGGCCGGGCTCGGAGAGATCGCTTTCGCCAGGAGGAGCGCCAGCGCCGCCCTGTCGTCCAGCCCGCGGAACGACGCCAGCGTGGCGCGCGCGGCCGCGATTCCACCGTCCTCCTCGGCGGCGAAACGGGCCACCGCCTGGAGCGTCTCCTCAAGCACGGCCGGGCTCCTCCGGAGGGCCAGCTTCCGGGCCTCGCCGGCGAGGGTCTCGTTGCCCGCCACCGTGGCGTAGACCAGGCCGGCGAGGATCTTGACCGGCAGGCCGAGCGGGCTGTCCGCCGCGCTCAGGTTGTCCCGCAGGACGGTGGTGATGGCCTTGACCGCCCGCTGGCTTCCGACCTTGGCGAGCAGCGGGAAATCATGGCCGGTCCGCGCTTCCAGATAAGCCCCCACGGCGGGCCAGCGCGACGGGACCCCGCGGGTCCAGGTCCCTTCGAGCCGGATCGCGGCGGGCACGTAGCGCAGAAAGGCCAGCTTGGTGCCGAGCGTGTCGCGGCCGCCGGGACGCGGCTGGAGCGCGGGGTCCGCGGACGCCTCGGTGGCGACCCGGTGCTTGCCGGTGGTCCAGCCGGTCGGCAGGAGGACCGGCGAGACCTCCTCCACGGCCGCCGCTTCCAGATCGACTCCCACGGCGTCCATGAATTTGTTGAGGAAGCCCATCATGGCGACCCCCAGGGCGATCCCCTCGGCCTCGCGGGGTGAGAAGTGACGGAGGAGCTCGTCCTTGTGCTCACGCGTGAAGGCGCAGGGGATGCGCGCCAGCGCCTCGGCCGCGGCCACGGCCGCGCTCTCGGCCGGAGAGCGGCGCCCGGCCAGCGCCTCGGGCGGCGTGCCCCGGCGCAGGGCGAAGGAGCAGGTATGAGCGGTGCAATACGAGCAGCGCGCCGTCCAGCTCGCGGTGTAGAGGGCGAGCCCGAGAGGCACCACCGGCGGCCCCCAGCCCCAGACCGAGAACGGCAGATTGAGGAAATTCGGCACCATCAGGTTGTAGCTCCGGAACCCGGTGGGCCAGATGGCGAGCAGAGAGTCGCAATTGGGCACCACCCCGATCACCAGCCGGACGAGCTGCAGGAGCGGCCCATACTCCCCACGGAGCCGCGAGAGGTCAATGGAAGAGGACTGAAGCGACCGGCTCAGCGTCTCCGGCGCCGCCATCGTCTCAACGCTCATGGAGCTCTCCCTCGTCCCCGTCCCGCCGCCCGATTCCTCATCGCCGTCACCTCAGCGTGGGAGAGGCGGCAGGACGGAGCCAGTCTGTTCTGCTTCTGATTGTTGGGACGTTTGTACCTTATACCGGCCGGCGCGTCAACAAAAGGGACTGCAAAGACTCAAACGCGCAGGCCGACATCAAGGCGAGGAGGTCAGAGAGGAGACCGCGATCAGCCGCTCGCGAGGGCTTCCCGCACCTGGCGCCGCCGAGCAGGTAGATCAGGGCGGCAAACGGCAGGACGAAGATCAGGAAACTGATGCCATCAAAGGCAACGGCGAGCATCGTTACGCCGGAGGAGGGGGCGGGAAGGGAGAGTCGCAAGGCAATCCAGAGCGATCGCAACGCCAGCATGTATGCGAGCGCGAGCCATGCAAGCCCTTCCAAAGCCGGACGTGCCCAGGAGCGCAGGCGCAGGAGCTCGACCGCAACGATGATCCCTACCAGCGCCCATGCCAATCGAGCAATCCCTATCAACAGGGCTCTCCGGCCCATCCACAGCACGATCGCTGCCGGTCCGGAGAGCTGTATAGGGTCCATGATCGAACGGGTCCGAGGGTCCTTGTCCACGTGTGCCGTCGCGATGGCCATCGAGCTCATGAGGGCCGTGAAGAGCGCCAGGAAGATCGCCAGGATTACGGCCGCAACCAACTCGGGAGGGCGGTTCATAACTCTGCTCCAGGCACGGCTGGGCGGAGCCGGCATGTTTCTGATTTGGTGAGGTCAGTTGTACTCCACACCGCGAGGATCGTCAAGATGAAGAAGCCACCAGCTCGGCGAATTCGGTCCCGAACCGGTGCGCGTCGCCCGGCCAGCGGGCCGACAGATAGGAGCCGTCCCGGACGGTGAATCCCGCCGCGAGATTCGTCGGGCTGTCCCGCGTCACGGACCAGGGCCCGCGATCGAATTCCCTGGGCTCCGCCTTCCGGACCTCGTCTTCCACCGTCGTCTCGGGATAGGTTCGATAATAGTCGCCGAGCCAGGCCCGGGTCAGCCACCAGGCGGAAAGCTCCTGCGGCTTGGTCAACGCCGTCGTCCGCTTTCCGAAGAGAAAAGACGTTCCCGCCGCCGTGCGGGATCGGGCGGCCACCAGCACGCCATGGCAGATGGCTCCAATGGGCTTGCTCCGCTCAGCCATCTCAATGATCTTGGCCTGGACCTGCGAGGATTCCAGGTATTCCTTCATCTCAGGAGCATGGCCGCCGGGCAGAAGGAGGGCGTCGAAGGTCCGCGCCGTCATGGCTTCATAGGAGATGGGATGCTGGAATTCCGGGCTCCGCTCCATCTCTCCGTAAGCCTGGACCGCGTCGGCATTCGCCCGGAGAATGGGCGCGAAGACGGCAAGCCCTTCCCCGGTGAGCATCCTCGGGTCCGCCTGCCCGGGCCGTCCGTCCGGGGTGGCCACGACGACCTCATGGCCGTGGGCGCGCAAGATCTTCCACGGTACCGCCACTTCGGTGGGATCAAAACCAGCGCTCGGGATGGGCATCAGGATGGTTGGCATGGTGACTCCGAATCGATCCTGCGTTCCTTCAGGCAATGCGTAGGATATCGCAAACCTCGCGGGAGACGATCCGGTCCGCTATACTCTGCCGACCATGAAGCTCGCGCTCTTCGTCGGCCTCGGCGTCTTCTGTGCCCTCTACATTGCCGTCCTGGTGATCGCTGTGCTCCGGGCGCGGACCAGCGGCGAGTCCCGGGTGGCTCCCAGCTTCTTCGATGTGGTACTGGGATTCGTGGCCTGTTTCTTCGATACGCTGGGGATCGGCTCCTTCGCGCCGACGACCGCGGCGCTCAAGCTGCGCGGCCTGGTCGCGGACGAGAAGATCCCGGGCACGCTGAACGTGGGATACACGCTGCCGACCATCGCCCAGGCCTTCATCTTCATCGCCATCGTCATTGTCGATCTGCGGACCCTCGTGCTGATGATCGGGGCCGCGGTCCTCGGCTCGTGGCTGGGCGCGGGGTTCGTGGCCGAAGCGCCCCGGCGCAAGATCCAGATCTGGATGGGCTTCGCCCTGCTGGCGGCGGCGGCGATCTTCCTGATGCAGATCTTCCACCTGACCCCTGGGGGCGGCGAGTCGCAGGAGCTGGCGGGCTGGAAGCTCGCCGCGGGCCTCGCCGGCAACTTCGTCCTCGGCATGCTCATGGAGGTCGGCGTCGGCCTCTACGCGCCGTGCATGATCCTCGTCAGCCTGCTCGGCATGAGCCCGCAGAGCGCGTTCCCCATCATGATGGGCTCCTGCGCCTTCCTCATGCCGGTGGGCAGCGTGCGCTTCATCCGCAGCGGATGCTACAGCCTGCGCACGACGCTCGGCCTGGGGTTGGCCGGCGTGCCGGCCGTGCTGATCGCGGCCTTCATCGTGAAATCGCTGCCCCTCACCGCGCTGCGGTGGCTGGTCGTCGCAGTCGTCCTCTACGCGGCGCTCTCCATGCTCCGCTCGGCGGCCGTCGAAAAGCGGGCCCGCATCGCGGCCGCCACCCAGGACGTCATGCCCGACGGCGCGCCGCCCGTTCTTTGATCTCTCCGCCTGCTTCCAGCAATTCTTATGCGGGTATCTGCTCGCTCTATAAGCCCTTCATGGAAACCATTCGAGCTTGGGCTTATTCAGGTAAATCGGCTCGGCAATCCACTCGAACCGGGCTGCCGCCCCTTCTTCCCCATGGAAATAGTTGCCGATGCCCGACATCGGGGTCTCCTCAGCGCTTATTCGGCGCTCTCGTTGCCGTCATGGGCTCAGCCCGGTTCCGGCTCGACGACCACCGTGATCGTCCTCTGATGAGCTATCCCTTCCGTATTCCACACGACGACCAGATCGTGCACGCCGCACCGTGTGCCATTCAGAATGAACCGGACCATCTGAGATTTCTTCTCCAGTTCCTTAAGCTGGTTGTCGTTTAACCAATAAAAATTGTAGCCTCCAGCGACCGTTTCCTTCTGGGATCGGACCTTGTATCGCCACGGCATGTAAAACAGGTCGAACTCCTTGTAGCATACATGAACGTTAGCCAACGTCTTCTCCAGCGGGTTGTCCAAGCGGAGCTCAAACCGCTGATACTGGTTCGCATGCACCCGGACCGGAGGCATGTCGTACTCGTCCTCGGTAAGCGGACAGTCGAGCAAGATAGACGACTGCGCTTGCTTGCCAGGGTGGTGAGGGTGTGCCAGCACGTCTCGTATGGCGTTTCGCAACATGCCTGCGAGGGCCTTCCGCGGTGCCTTCCCGTCCTCTTCCGGACGCAACTCGTAATCCAAGACGCGGCGCTGCCGGATATCAAAAGGAAGCTCGTCGATCTGCCCAAAGGCGGTGTTTACGACGCAGACGACCCTCTCCCATCCGTGGAAACCGGCGGCGTACCCCAGCTCGGCAAGCACGTTGGGGTTGGGCGTCGGGCGACACTCGACGGAGCGATTGGGATTGATGATCGACACGTCGCCGACGAATACGTCGGCAGCCCGGATCTTTCTGAAGAGCGTGGCCGCGATGTCGGCGCTGCCGCTGGCCCCCTTGACGTCACGGTCCAAGCTCGGCTCGAGCTTCAGCTCTTCGTCAGCCTGGATCTGCTTAATGGCCTCCTCCAGGCAATCCTGGATGAACCCGCTAGTGCAGGTATTCGGCAGATCGGACTGCCAGGAGTAGAAAATGGTATGCGTTGGCACCTTGTGCTCCTGAGATCAGTGAGCGGGATGCTGCTTGAAACAGCCGGTTGTGCCTTGGGGCTCCAAGTAACCGATGACTCGTTTCAATCATACCCGTCTAGTAGCGATCTCATTCCCAAGTATATCCTGCCGTGGTAACGGCGGTTGATCTCTGGGCCACCCGGGTGGTGCGCTCCACTACCGCGGACGATTTGCCATCCAGCGCTCCACCTCGTCGGCCGTGCGCGGCAGGCCGTCGGTCAGGAGGAGCGCGCCGGTCTCGGTGATCAGCACCTCGTCCTCGATGCGCACGCCGAAGCCCCGATCGGGCAGGTAGATGCCGGGCTCGATGGTGAGCACCATGCCGGCCTGGAGCGGCTCGTGGTAGGCCCCCACGTCGTGCACGTCCAGGCCCACGAAGTGGCCGAGCCCGTGGATGAAGAAATCACCATAACCGGCCTTCTCGACCAACGCGCGCGCGGCCTTGTCGAGATCCTCATGATAGACCCCCGGCTTGACCATCGCCAGGGCCCTCTCCTGCGCCGCCAGGACGACGTCGTACACCTTGCGCTGCTCGGCGCTGAAGTGGCCGTGCCGTTGACCGGCACCGTGCGGGTGATGTCGGTCGCGTAGTGGGCATACTCGCACGCCATGTCCATGAGCAGCAGCTCGCCGTCCTTCATCACCCGTTCGCTCCGCGGGTAATGGAGAATGGTCGAGTTGCCGCCCGAGCCGACGATGCTCGGGTAGGCCTGCGCCGGCTCCCTCCCTCGCGCCACGCCCGCTCGGCCTCGGCCCGCACCGTGCCCTCGTCCGCGCCCGGCCGCACCACCCGGATCGCGGCGCGGAAGCCCTCCTCGGTCAGGTGGATGCCGTGCCGCATGATCGCGAGCTCGTCCGCCGAGTGCCGCGACCGCATCTGCGCGAGCGTCCAGCCGAGGGTCTTGACCGTCACCCCCGGCAGCTTGTCCTGGACCTTCGCGTAGAGCGCGAGGTCCTTGGGTTTCGCGTCCTCGGCGGGGTCCGGCAGCACCACTTGCCAGAGAGTGGGCGACCGCCGGGCGAGATTCAGCACCAGGCCCAGCACGCCGCCGTTGCGCTGGCGATAGATCTTCTCGAATCCATATTTCTTGCGCAGCGCCTCGCCCAGAGGCTCGCGCTCGCCGGTCCAGCGCTCCCACTCGGGATCGCGGCTCTTGAGGAAGAGAAACTCCCGATAGGTGCGCTCCTTGGGCGCCAGCACCAGGACCGCGTCCGGATCCTCGACTCCGGTCAGGTAGAAGAAATCCCCCGACTGCCGGTAGCCGAACGCGTCCTCCTGCCCTTCGGAGTAGATCACCGCCACGCCCTCCCCCATCGCATCCATGAGCGCCCGGCGCCTCTCGGCATACACCGCGGACGACTGGGTCTGCCCCGGCTCGATGAGCGTGGGCAGCGGCGGATCGGCGGCCGGCGCCGCCAGCGGCACGGCGCCCAGCAGGAGGAAGGCTGCGGTCAACGGCGCGAAGGTCGTCCGGGCCATGGCGGCTCCTTTCGCGGAGGAAGGTACTATGCCGGTATGCTACCCCGCCAGCATGAGCCCGGCAAGACTCCATCCAGTAGCCCCCTCCGATTCGGCGCGTATCGTTCACCCGGAAGAAGTCAGCGCTCTGCCGCGCGCCTCGCCTGCTTCCACGAAGGTCAGGAGGCGGGCCACAGAAGTGACCACATCTTCAATCCGAGCACCAACACCGGAAGCACCATGCACCAGGACAGGCGCCGCGATCTCGGGTCCATGTGGGGGCTCTTGGCGATCAGCGCCGCGCAGCACGCGAAATATAGGATCAGGAGCGTACCGCCCGCCAGAAAGATAAGCCGGTCTGTCGAGCCCATCACGACGACCATGCCAATGATTGGGGCGAAGACCGACACGAGGCTCAGCCATCGCTTCACACCGCCATGGACGTAGGGCTCGGGTGCGCGTACCGCCGCGATGCGCTCCCGCAAGAGGTCATAATCGCTCATCTCCGCCGGTGCGGTGATGTGCTGTTGCGAGCGGGGTCCGCAAACACGGATCCAGCGACCGGGTGATTCTGTAACCCGTGTGATTTCCCCGAGGCGAATGGTGAGCGGCTCGAGGGATGCCTGGTAGCGAGTGATGGCAACGTCGTCCATGACGATATTCAGGGACCCCTGCAAGCGAAGCTGCTTCGCGATCGTGCCGCGAAGAGTCAAGGCAAAGGCCAGGACGATCCCCACCAAAGGGACAAGAGAAGCCCACAGCGGATCACCGGGCTGGCGGAAGCCGAACGTTCCGATCAGCACAGCGATCAGCACAACGGCAAGGACGATCGGAGCTCCGACAATGTAGGCTCGGCGATATCTGGCGAGCAAGGCGGGTGTGGGGCGGTGCTCTGTGACCATGCCTCTCCTCAGAACAGTCGTCATAGCCCAGGCGTCTGCTGCCGGGCGAGCAGCCTTGCACCGAGCGAAAGACGAACCGAAGCCTCCAGTTGAGGGGATGGATTGTAGGGATCATAGGCCCGGGACATGCCGACGACATTGCGAATAACCTGAACCGGTGTGAGGATGAGGCCCCAGGGAAAACCCCACC
>DASXJP010000172.1:0-9812 GCA_036497345.1 Thermoanaerobaculia bacterium | reverse complement strand
TATTCTGTAGGCGTGGAGCATCTCATGCACCAGCATGTGCCTGAACATTATATACACCGAGTAGTGGCTGAACGCCTCATGCTCGGCCGTCCGCCGCCAATCGTCTGCGGATAGCTCCTTCAACCGCTTAACGACCAGCGCCCGCTCCCGCACGTACCGGTCCAGCGCTTCGTCCAGATCAACGCTCAGTAATGAGCCGGCCTCCTCGTCCGGCGATGGTGCCATAGACTTTATTTTGGGGAACGGGTCAGAGAGCATTAACTCCAGGCGTGAGAGGAATGTCGCCTGCCCGGTAGATAAGTGACAGGCATGCTCGTGAGCGGACCACTTGTTCGGCGCAGGGCGGCGCTTGAGGTTCTGGGGTGGCACCTCGCGGATAAGGCCAATGATAATGCCAGGTGCGGCCTCTAAAGTAGCTATCAACGTTTGCGTATCCATAATCTCCTCCTAGTCGCGCGCCGCCAGCAAGCCGCCTACTGTTTGGCCTCAGCGCGCACCTGGGCGCGAGCCCAGGTGTCCGCTGGAGGCCGGGGTGTGGGGCAGGTGCCACCCGAATCGCGCAGGGTGCTCCAGTCGGGGCGCGGCTAGCCGATCCGCGGCTCCCAGTCGACGCATCGTGAGTCTACCCTAAAATACCGGAAGGCCCCCTTCCCCCCCTCGCAAACCCAAGCGGTTCTAGGACGAGTAAGTTTCGGGACCGATTTTCCGTCTTCTGTGGGTGATGAGCCGACGAATCCGCTTCATCCCAGAAGGAGGAGCTCTCGTGGAGGTCACCTGTCGGGCCCTCCAGAGCCGTCTCCTGTTCCGTCCCAGTCCCCTGATGAACCAGATCATCATCGGGACCCTCGCCCGGGCCAAGCAGCGCCACCAGGTCCAGGTCTGTTTCTTCGTCGGCGTTTCGAACCATATGCATATCTTGCTATGGGTTGAGGACGCCAAGAAGCTCAGCAAATTCATGGGCTACTTCCTCTCGAAGCTGGCGCGCGAGGTCGGGCGCCTGACCGGCTGGAAGGAGAAGATCTTCGGCCGGCGCTACCAGGACATCGTGGTCAGCGACGAGGAGGCCGCCCAGATCGAGCGACTCCGGTACGGGCTCGCGCATGGCGCCAAAGAGGACCTGGTCGAACGGCCCCGGGACTGGCCCGGGGTGCACTGTGTGCGGGCCTTGCTCGAAGGCGAGGCTCTGGAAGGGCTCTGGTTCGACCGCACCCAGGAGTACCTGGCCCGCCGCCGCGGAAAGACGTTCGACCCTCTCGAGTATGCGACGCGGGAGGTGCTGGAGCTCGATCCACTGCCGTGTTGGAAGCACCTGCCGGCAGAGCAGAGGCGTGCCCGGGCCGCGGCCCTGGTGGAGGACATCGAGTCCGAGGTCGCCGCCCGGAGAAAGAGAACGGGCGCCAAGCCTCTAGGCGTGGCGGCCGTGCTGGCCCAGAATCCTCTCCGCCGGCCGAAGAAGACCAAGAAGTCTCCCGCGCCGGCCTTCCACGCGGCGAGCCAGGCCGTGCGCCGCGAGCTCTGGGACGCCTACGCCCTCTTCGTGGCGGCCTATCGTTCCGCCGCCGAGAAGCTGCGGGCCGGCATCCGCGACGTGGTGTTCCCCCGGGGGTGCTTCCCGCCGGCGTTGCCGTTCGTGGACAGGTAGGCCGGCGATTGGCGTCGGGTTGAAGGCAGCCTGGTTCGGCATTCCGAGGTGGTGCGGACAGTGAAGGTGTGTCTGGGTGGAATGTTCAAGCAAGAATATAGGAAATCTGTGTCGGCAATCCCGGTAGAATTTGGGTCTGAAAGAGGCTGAGAGACCGTGACAAGGCTCTCTGCGAGGGTTGTCTGAGCAGGAGAGGGAGAAGAATGGACGCTAATCGGGAGTCTTCTATGTCTACTTGGGTGGCACCTGTTTCGGCACCTGTTTCGGCCCTGTTCCGGCCCTGCGGGCGGGTTTCCCTGAATCGCCGAAGATGTGTGTAATCCTCTGGGTTTCAACCCCAGGGAGGGGTGAGGGTTTCATGATTTGACGCCCCACACCGCTCTTGGTATCGTCTTTCCAAGCCTTTTCGGAAAGACGACTCGATGTCTCCTCCTGACGATCCCGTGGGCCTCCATGCCTTCAACCAGCGCCTCCTAGCCGAGGATCTGGTCCGGGTCCGCCGTCCCGACGACCGGGAGCGCTACGCGGCGTCGCAGCGTCAGGCGCGCATCGATCCCAATCCACACCAGATCGACGCCGTGATCTTCGCGCTCCGGCGGCTCCAGGAGGGGGGCTGCATCCTCGCGGACGAGGTCGGCCTCGGGAAGACGATCGAGGCCGGGCTCGTCATCGCGCAGCGCCGGGCCGAAGGGGCCCAGCGCATCCTGCTGATCGTGCCGAAGTCGCTCATCGGGCAGTGGCAGAACGAGCTGCTCGACCTCTTCGGCATCCAGACGAGAGAGGACCCGGCGGGCTTCCTCGGCCCCGGCGTTTACCTGGTCGGGCGCGAATTCGCGGGGAGTGAGCGTGGCTCGGCGCCCCTCGCCGCCGCGCCGCCCTTCGACCTGGTGGTCATCGACGAGGCGCACGAGATCTTCGCGGGACTGCACAAACGGTTCGATCGCGACGGCACTTATGAGGAAGACTCGGACGAGGCCCGGATGGCCCACCGCGTCCGCGGCTTCCTGCGCTCGGCGCCCGTCCTCCTGCTCACCGCGACCCCCATCCAGAACTCCCTGGCCGAGCTGTGGGGCCTGGTACAGTACGTCGAGCCGACCGGCACCCTGCTCGGCGACATCTCGACCTTCCGCCGGGTATTCTGCGACGAGGATGACCGGACCCTGGTCCCCGGCCAGGAGCACGAGCTCCAGCGGCGCCTCTCCCGGGTGCTCCAGCGCACCCTGCGCCGTCAGGCCCAGGAATTTCTCGACCGGCCGTTCACCCAGCGGCGGTGCCGGCTCTACGAGTATGCGATGAGCCCCGCCGAACGGGCGCTCTACGACGACGTGACCGAGTACCTGCTGGAGCCCTCCCTGTTCGCGTTCTCCGGCCGGCAGCGCCGCCTCCTGCTCATCGGGTTCCACCGCCGCATGGCCTCCTCGATCCCCGCGCTCGCCGCGAGCTTGGAGAACGTCGCCGCCCGGCTCCGCCGGCTGGCGAGAGGGCAGGATTCCAACCACGACGCGGCCACGATGCTCGGCGACCTGGAAGACGAGGAGGAGCTGCCGGCACCAGCCGAGGACGAGCCGGCCCCTTCCGTGGACCGTGGCGGCGTCCTCGCGGAGCTGGCCCGCGTCGAGGGGCTCCTCACCCGCGCGCGCTTGCTGCCGAGCGACGCCAAGGCGCGCTCGTTCCTGGAGGCGATCCGGCTCGTCCTCGACCGCGGCCGCGACGGTCATGGCAGCGGCAAGGCCGTGGTCTTCACCGAATCGATCACCACCCAGGAGTACCTTCGGGATCTGCTTCTCAAGGAGGGGCTCCGGGACGAGGAGATCACCCTTTTCCGCGGCGTCAACGATCACGAGCGCGCGAGCCAGGCCCTCGCCCACTGGCAGAAGGAAGAGGGCGCCCGGCTCGCTCCCGGGACGAAGCCGAGCCGCGAGGTCGCCGTGAGGCTGGCCCTGGTCCACGAGTTTCGCCACCGGTCCAAGGTGCTGATCTGCACCGAGGCCGGAGCGAAAGGCCTCAACCTCCAGTTCTGCGAAACGGTGATCAATTACGACCTGCCCTGGAATCCCCAGCGCATCGAGCAGCGCATCGGACGCTGCCACCGCTACAGCCAGCAGCGGGACGTCACGGTGGTGAACTTCATCAACCGGGACAACGAGGGGCAGCAACTGACGTTCGAGATTCTGAGCCGGAAGCTTGACCTGTTCGGCAAGGTCCTCGACGCCTCGGACACCGTGCTCCATGAGCCGCGCACCGACGCCCCCGAGATCGCCGTCTCGGCGCTCGCGGTCGAGCTGCAGAACGACCTCCAGAGCATCTACAGCCGCTCGCGCACCATCGAGGAGGTCACGCGCGAGATCGCGGCCCTGCGCGACAAGATCGAGGGACGGCGCGAGGCCTACGAGCGCGAATACCGGCGGACCTCCCAGATCATCGAATCCCGCTTCGACGAAGAGGTACGCGGGGTGTTCCGCAACCTGCGCCACGAGCTCCCCGCGGCGCTCGCCCAGTTTGACCGCGACGTCGCCGATCTGGTGGAAGGCTACCTGGCGGCTTCCGGGATCGCCTACCGGCGCACCGGGGAAGGCCACCGCGCCGTCTTCGAGATCCTGTCCGAGGAGGGGTTGCCCGCCGGGCTGGGAGACGGGCGGAAGCTCGCGGCCGGCGACGCCCGGGACCTGAACGACGCCGAAGCGCTCAACCTGATCCATCCGCTGGTGCGGGCCGCGATCGCGGACGCCCGCGCGTGGAAGGGTGGCCCGGTGGTGCTCCGGCTGCCAGCGGATGCGCCTCCCGAGCTCGCCGCGCTGGCCGGCAAGACCGGCGTCCTCGGCGTGGGCCTCGTGGACTACGGCGGCTTCGAGCCCGTGCAGCGGCGAGTCGCCGCGGCCTTGGTGGGCGGCGACCCGATCGATCCCGCCCTGGCCGCGCGGCTCTGCCGTCTTCCCGCCGCGGACGGCCCGCCGTTCGAGGCCCCCGCGGACGGGCTCGACGACGCCCTCGCCGAGGCCGTGTTCCTCGACCAGCAGGAGATCGAGAAGGGCGAGCAGGAGCACTTCGAGCAGGCCCTCGGGCAGCTCGAGAGGTATGTCGAAGACAAGATCCTCCTCTGCCGCCGGGAGCTGGCGGGCGTGATCGGAAAGCTGCGCGCCGCCCGGGAACGCCGCGATCAGACGGTCGGCGCGAGCGACCGGCAGCGGGTCGAAGCCGAAATCGACCGCCTCGCCGCCCGGCGGGAGGAGCTCGAGCAGCGGATCACAGCCCTGGAATCCAGGGAAGACGAGGTGTACCGGAGATGGCGAGACGACTATCACAGACGGCGCTACCAGCAGCCGAAGGTGACCCGGCTGTTCCAGGCGGCGTTCCGGATCGAGGAGCCGAGGACGTCGTGCTGAGGCTCCTGCACACGGCCGACTGGCACTTGGGGAAAAGGTTTCGATCGTTCCCCGAGGAGGCCCAGAAGACCCTCTCCCGGGCACGCCTGGACGTAGTGGGCCGCATCCTCGACCTGGCGCGGCGCCAGCGCGTGGACGCCGTGCTCTGCGCGGGCGACCTGTTCGACGATCCGTCGCCTGCCCCGGACTTCTGGGCGGGCCTCGCCAGGATCTTCCAGGAGCATCCGCTCGACGTGCCCGTGTTCCTCGTGCCGGGCAACCACGATCCGCTCACCAAGGAATCCATCTGGCACGCCGGGCATCCGTTCCGCTCCCGCCTCCCCGCCTGGGTGCACGTCGTGGACCGCGACGACTTCTCCTACGAGATCACCCCGGAGGCGGTCCTCTACGCCCGGCCGTGCCGCTCCAGGGCGGGGCAGGACGATCCGGCCATGGCCCTGCCCGCGCGCGAGCCCGGCGATACGAAGCTCCGCATCGGCTGCGTCCATGGCAGCACCTTCGACATCCCGGGCTGCCAGACCAACTTTCCGATCCGGCTGGACGCGGCGGCCCAGCGCGGCCTCGACTATCTCGCGATCGGCGACACCCACTCCTTCCGGGACGTCACCCCGAAGCAGGCGCCGACCGTCTATCCGGGAACGCCAGAGCCCACGAGCTTCGACGAGCCGGGTGCCGGCAAAGTCGCCGTCGTGGCGATGTTCCGGCACGGCCTCCGCCCCCGCGTCGACGAGGCGCCGGTGGCGGCCTGGAGATGGATCGACGTCCGCTGCCGCGACATGAAAGAGCTGCGCGAGCTCCTGACCCGGAAGGACCTCGACCGGCACGTGGTCCGGCTCCACCTCGACATGACCGTCACCCTGGCCGAGGAGAGCGAGCTGAACCGGATCCTCGCGGAGCTGAAAGGGACCGAGGCGGCCATCGGCCGCGCCGGCATCCTAGTCGTGGATCAGACCCGGCTGCGCCTCCAGGCCGGCTCCGTGGACGTCTTTCCCGACGACCTGCCGGCGGTGCTCCGGGACACCGTCGCCCGCCTCGACCGGATCGTCGCCGAGACGCCGGATGAGGCGGAGCGGGAGAAGGCCAACCGGGCCCTCTCCCACCTCTACAAGCTGCTCCAGCAACAGGACGGCTCGACCGGAGCGGTACGATGAGGCTCCACCGACTGCGCGTCCGCAGCTTCGCCGCCCTCCCGGATATCGCGATCGACTTCGGTCCCGGGCTCAACGTCCTCTACGGCCCCAACGACCTCGGCAAGTCGACCCTCGCCGGCGCTATCCGTCTGGCGTTGCTCCTCCCGCACGCCTCCAAGGGCTGCGAGCCGTACGTCCCCTGGGCCGGAGGGGACGATCCCTACGTCGAGCTGACCTTCGAGACCGAGGCGCAGCGGATCTGGCGCGTCCGGAAACAGTTCGGCCCGCGGGGCTCGTCCTTCCTCGACGAATCCAGGAACGGCCAGGACTACGAAGAGATCGAGCGCGCGCGCCGGGTCGACGCCAGGCTCCGCGAGATCTTGCGCTGGGGCATCCCCGAGCCCGGCGGGACCGGTGCCGGCAAGGGCGGCCTTCCCCCCAGCTTCCTGGCCACCGCCCTGCTATCGACCCAGGCGGACGTCACCGACATCCTCGGCCGCAGCTTGCACGACGACGGCACGGAGAGCGGAAAAGAACAGATCGCGGCGGCCCTGCAGGCCGTGGCGCAGGATCCCCTCTTCCTCGCTCTGCTCCGGCAAACCCAGGCGCGCCGGGACGAGGCGTACACCGACCGGGGCGCCAAGAAGACGGCCCGGGGGAGCGTCTTCAAGGTCGCGGCGGACCGGGTCAACGAGGCCCGGGAAGAGGTGGAGCGCCTCCAGAAGACCGCCGACGAGTCCCAGGAAGTCGAGCGCCACCTGGAGGATCTCTACGAAGAGCGGCGGCGGTGCGACGAGGAGCTCGCCATTGCCGAGGAACGGCTGGCCGCCGTCCAGCTCCTGGCCCGGCAGGTCATCGATCGCGCCCAGGCCGAAGAGGCGGTTGAGACGGCGCGCGCGGAGATGTCGCGTATCCAGGATATGGACCGTGCCGTTATCGACGCGGAGCAGCGCGTCCGGGACCTCGCGGCTCTCAAAGAGCAGGCGGAGCAGAAGGTGAAGGAGGCTCAGGCGACCGCGGGCTCGGCCGGCGAGGCCCTGGCCGCCGCCGAGGAGAAGGCAGGCGCCTTGGGCTCCAACATGGCGGACACCGTGGCCCGGCAGGAGCTCAAGTTGCGGAAGATCGTGGCCGAGCAGGCCGTCCAGACGGCCCGGCAGCGGGTCGAGGCCGCGGTCCGCGCCCGCGAGCAAGTCGAAGCCGCCGGCCGCGCCGAAGAAGAGCACCGCCAACAGGAAGCCGAGGCGGTCCGCGCGCGCGAGAGGTGGGCCGAGGCCACCCGGGCCGAGAAAGCTGCGAGCGATGCCCTGAGCGGGTGTGACCGGCTCGAACGCGGCGTGGACGCACGGAACGCGGAGAGACAAGTCGAGGGCGCCCGGGCCGCCGTCGACCGGGAATCGGCTCTCCAGGATGACCTCGCGCGCGTCTCGGCGGAGCGGTCGACCCTGGCGGAACGGCGGGCCGCGATCGTGGTGCCGCCGGCCACGAGCCTCCCGGCCCTGCGCCGGCTCGAAAACGATCTCGCCAGCGCCCGGGGAGCCCTGGACGTGGGCCTCGTGATGACCGTGATCCCCACCGCCATGGTCGACCTGCGGGTCCGAAAAGACGGCGTCGCCGCGGAGCCCGGGCTGATCGCCCAGCCCCTGGAGATCGAGGCGGATACCGAGGTCGAGGTGGACGTCGCCGACCTGGCGACCGTTCGAGTCCGGGGTGGCCGCCGCGAGGCACAGGACAAGGTCCGCGCGCTGGAGAGCCGCCGGGACGCCGAGCTCCTGCCGCACCTCACGGCCGCGGGGGTGGCGGATCTGGAGGCGCTCGAAGCCATGATGATCGAGGCCCGGGATCTCGATTCCCGGCTCCAGTCCCTGGACGCGGAGCTGGAATCCTTGCGGCGGCAGATCACAGACCTGGCCGGCGCGGCCGAGGGGCTGCGCGAAGCCTCCGCCCGCGCGGAAGCCTGCCGGGCCGAGCTCGACGAAGACACGCTCGAAACGCTCGCGGCCGATCTCGATCGGTTGGGCCAGGACCCGGGCGCGACGCTCCGGGCTCGCCGTCAGCAGGCCGCGAGCCAAGCGGAGAAGGCCAGAGCGGACGTCCAGGAATCGGCCACCACGCAAGCCCGGGCCGAGGAACGCGCCCGGACCTCGCGCGAGAGCCTGGAGACCGCCGTGGCAGCCCGGGAGCAGGTGCTCTCCCAGTTTCCGGATGGCCTGGAGGCTGGAGCCATGGGGGCCGACGAGGCGTTGCAAGCCGCCCTGGCTGAGCAGGGGAGAGTCACCGCCGACCTCGCCTCCCTGCAAGCTCAAATCGAAGCCCGGAAAGGCGAGATCGACAAGGCCCTGGCCCAGGCCCGGGAGAGGGTGGAAGAAACCCTGCGGAGCGTCGAAACCGTGCGAGAGGCTCTCGCGAAGGCCATCGCCGATCACGCAAGCGAGAAGGGGACGCTCGTCGAGCGCCGGCGACAGCGCGAGGCCCTGGACCTCGCCGCCGCCGAGCGCGGGTTCCAGGAGGCCTTGGAGCGCCACGCCGCTCTCCCCGTGCCGGAACGGCCGGTCAGCGCCGAGGAAGTCACCGCCGCGACGGACGCCGCGACCAGAGCGAGGCAGGTCCACGCGGCCTTGAACGAGGAGATCCTCACCACGCAAGGCAAGCTGCAACAAGTCGGCGGCGCCGTCGCCCGCGACCGCCTGCGCGAGGCGACCGACGCCCTCGAGATCGCGGAGCGCCAGGAGCGCGAGCTCGAGGTGGATTACGAGGCCTGGAAGCTTCTGCTGGAGCAGATGAAGGCGGCGGACGCCGATCAGGCGAGCAACCTCGGCCAGGCGATCGCCCCGACCCTCGCCGGCCGCTTCCAGGCCTTGACCCGGCAACGCTATAAATCTCTCCAATTCACCGCACAACTGAAAATGGAGGGGATCTTGGTAGCCGGAGGGGTGAGGCCTCCCGAGCGGATCTCGGTCGGCACCCGCGAGCAGCTCTCCACCCTCTACCGCCTCTGCCTCGGCGAGTACCTCCAGACGACCATCGTCCTCGACGACCAGCTCGTCCAGAGCGACGACACCCGCATGGAGTGGTTCCGCGGCATGCTCGCCGAGAAAGCGCGGAGCTTCCAGATCGTGGTCTTCACCTGCCGGCCGAGCGACTATTTGAGGCCGGAGGCGATGGTGGCGGAGGATGGGGTGGTTTACGCCGACAGCGACGAAGGGTTCGTGCGGGCGATTGATTTGGGGCGGGTGGTGGTGGGGAGGTAGGTTGTGGGTTAGATAGATGTATACGCCCTGATCGAAAATGTATGTCGCCGGAGAAACATAGCTACAAGAGAAAGTAGAGTCTAGCTGATAAATTCTTCTTGTTGTATACTTATACCATGCCTAGATTCCGAATAGCTACAGATGACACGTCCTCGGACATCGCGAAGTGGCGCTCGTTTAAACACGAGTCCGGTTTGTCTGACGATCCTACAGGAGAAGTGAGGCTTGCGGCAGAGCGAGCCATTGCCGAGTTACTTCAGTGTGATTATGTCGTAGTCTTGGCTGGCCTGGGTACCTCGTTGTGTATCAAGGACTCGAACAGTAGTGAGAGACTTTTCCCGACGATGAGTTCTCTATGGGGAAAGGTCTCGGAAAAGGTAGGGGCTAACAATTTCCAGAGAATCCGAGA
>DASXJP010000171.1:0-29741 GCA_036497345.1 Thermoanaerobaculia bacterium | reverse complement strand
CCGCGGCATGCAGCTTGGGCTCCCCGAAGCCTTCGAGGTCACCACCAGCCTGCTCGCCCGCTTCACCCTGCTGGCGGACGCGCCGGCTCCCGTGCGCGGCTTCGTCCCCGTGCGCCTCCACCTCTATGCCAGCGAGGTGCTGGGCCGCATGCGCCCGCTCGACCCCGAGGGGCTGGCGCCGGGGGAGACCGGACCGGTCGAGATCCGTCTCCAGGCGCCCGTCTCGGCTTTACGGGGGGACCGCTTCATCCTCCGCCGCCCCTCCCCGCCCGCCACGCTCGGCGGCGGCGAGATCCTCGATCCCCGCTGGCGCCGCCACCGGGGGACGATCCTCCAGCAGGCCCTGGCTTCACTCCAGAAAGACCTCCCGGCCGCCCTCCCCTTCTGGGTGCAGGAGGCGGGAGAGCGCGGCGTGGAGGCCGCCGAGCTGGCCCGCCGGCTGGGGGTGCCGCCGGCCGAGGTCGCCAAGCGGCTGGCGGCGCTGGCGCGCACCCAGAAGCTGATCGAGGTGCCCGAGGAGCATGGACGTCCCCGGCGCTGGATCAACCCCGCCGCCGTGCAGCGGGTCACCGACCGGGCCCGCCGCGTGCTCAAGGAGCACTTCCAGAAGGACCGCCTCGCCGAGTCGATCTCCAAGGCCGAGGCCGTGCGCCGCATCCTGCGCGGCCGGGGGGCGGAGCTGACGGACGTTTATCTCGGCTGGCTGACGGCCCAGAAGGTGCTGGTGGTGCAGGGGGATCAGGTCACCCTCCCCGGCCGCAGCGCCCAGCTCACCGGCGAGGAGTCGAAGCTCTCGGCGGCCGTGCTGGAGCTCTACGAGAAGGCCAGGCTGGCGCCCCCCTCTCCCGGCGAGGCCGCGCAGACGCTGGGCGCCAAGCCGCAGATCCTGGACGGCGTGATCCGCCATCTCGTGGCCCGCGGCCAGATGGTCAAGCTGCCGAGCGGTCTCCTGCTCGCCGCCTCCGCCCTGAGCGGCCTCAAGCAGGACCTCCTCGCCACCGCCTGGGACCGCTTCTCGGTGGCCGACTTCAAGGACCGCTTCGGCCTCACGCGCAAATGGGCGATCCCATTGCTGGAGCACCTGGACTCGACCGGCGCCACCCGGCGGGTGGGGGACGACCGGATGGTGGTAAGGCCTGGTTTGTAGGGGCGGCCCTGCGTGGCCGCCCTGGCTTGCAGGGCGCCCACACAGGGGCGCCCCTACATGAATCTGACGAGGAGACACGATGCAACACCCGTTGCAGTACCCGCTTACCCTCGACTTCAAGATCGCGGCCCTGGCGCCGCAGATCTCGGTCACCGACGCCTCCGGCCGCGAGATCCTCTACGTGCGGCAGAAGCTCCTCAAGCTGCGGGACAAGATCAAGGTCTTCTCCGACAGCTCGCAATCCCAGGAGCTCTACGAGATCAACGCCGACCGCGTGATCGACTTCTCCGCTCTCTTCACCTTCACCAACTCCCAGGGACGCGTCGTGGGCAGCGTGCAGAGGCAGGGCATGCGCTCGTTCTGGCGGGCCACCTATGAAATCCAGGGCCCCGGGGGGAACCTCTACACCATCGTCGAGGAGCAGCCCTGGCTCAAGGTGATCGACCACTACGTCGAGGAGGTCCCCTTCGTGGGGATGTTCTCCAGCCTCTTCTTCAAGCCGACCTACGGTCTCCAGCGCGCGTCCACCGGCCAGACCGACCTGCGGATCACCAAACAGCGGAAGATGCTGTCGCGGACCTTCACGGTCGAAAACCTGGCGGGCCCCCTGCCGGAGCACGAGGAGGTGGCGACCCTCCTCGGGATCATGATCATGGTCCTCCACGAGCGCCGCCGCGAGTAGAGCGATGCCCACCCACCTCTCCGACGCCGAGCTCCTCGCCCGCCTGGTCGGCTTCGACTCGACCAGCCGCAACAGCAACCTGCCGATCGCGGATTTCCTCTGCGACTACCTCGACCGTCCCGGCGTGCGGATCGCGCGCAACCCCTCGTCCGACGGCACCAAGGCCAACGTGATCGCCTGGCTGGGGCCCGAGCCGAAAGGGGACCGGCGAGGCCTCGTCCTCTCCGGGCACATGGACGTCGTCCCCGCTGAAGAGGACGGCTGGCGGCACGACCCCTTCCACCTCGCGGACGAGGGGGACCGCTGGGTGGGGCGCGGCTCCTGCGACATGAAGGGGTTCCTGGCGCTGGCGGCCAACCTGACCGCCGAGGCCGATCCCCGCTCCTGGCGCGCGCCGCTGGCCCTGGTCTTCACCTACGACGAGGAGGTGGGCACCCTCGGCGCCAAGCGGCTCACCGAGAGCTTTCCGGAGGCGGAGCGGCTGCCGCGGAGCGCGATCATCGGCGAGCCCACCTCGCTCCGCGTGGCCCGCACCCACAAGGGGCACACCAAGCTGCGCGTGACCCTCCACGGCACTTCCGCCCACAGCGGCTATCCCCACCTCGGGGTCAACGCCATCGAGCCGGCCGGCCGGGTGATCGTGGCCCTCACGGAGCTCCGCCACACGCTGGAGGCGGAGAAGGCGCCCAACCGCGAGCTCTTTCCCGAGGTCCCCTACGTGCCGCTCAACGTGGGCACGATCCACGGCGGCTCGGCCATCAACGTGGTGCCGGACCGCTGCGTGGTCGAGGTGGGCTTCCGGCCGCTCCCCGGGATCACCTCCGCGGAGCTGACCGAACGGGTGAGCCGCGCCGCCCGCGCGGCCGCGGCCCCCTTCGAGCCCGCCATCGAGCTACTCTCGGACAGCCCGCCTTTGCTGCTCGACGAGGCCTCCCCCATCCATCGCCATCTCTGTGCCCTCAAGCATCAGGAAGCCGGCGCCAGCGTCTCCTTCGCCACCGACGCCGGCTGGCTCCAGCGCCTGGGGATGGACTGCGCCATCTTCGGCCCCGGCTCGATCGAGGTGGCCCACAAGCCGAACGAATACCTGCCCAAGGACGAATTCGCCGCCGCGCGCGGCCTGCTGGAACGGACGATCCGGCGCTTCTGTGAGGAGGGATGACGATGATCATCGAAGCCGACCTGACCTGGACGGGCAGCCGCTTCGAGTCGGGCATCCAGATCTCGGTCGGAGAGGATGGCCGCATCGCGGAGGTCGGTCCCTCAAGCCGGACGCCCGATCGAAGACTGACCGGCCGCGCCCTCCTGCCGGGCTTCGTGATCGCCCACTCGCACGCCTTCCAGCGTGGGCTGCGGGGGCGCGGCGAGACCTTCCCCGCGGGCGCCGGCAATTTCTGGACCTGGCGCGAGGCCATGTACGGCCTGGTGGGCCGGCTGGAGGCGGACGAGCTCCGCGCCCTCTCCCTCCAGTGTTTCCGCGAGATGCGCGCCGCCGGCATCACCACCGTGGGCGAGTTTCACTACATCCACCATCGCGATCCGGACGCCCTCGACTTCGCCTTCGACGAGGTGGTGCTGGCCGCCGCCGCGGAGGCGGGCATCCGCATCGTCTTGATCCAGTCCTACTACCGCACGGGCGCCGTGGGGCAGCCGCTCGAAGGGCCGCAGCGCCGCTTCTGTGTCCCCTCGCCCGAGGTCTACTGGCGGCAGATGGACCGCCTGGCCGCCCGTCTCGATCCCCGGCGGGAGAGCCTCGCCGCCTCGGTCCACAGCCTGCGCGCCGGCGGCCCGGACGACCTCAAGACGATCTATGAAGAGGCCCGCCGCCGCGACCTCCCCTTCCACATCCACGTCGAGGAGCAGGTGCGGGAGATCGACGAGGTCCTCGCCTACTACGGCCAGCGCCCCATGGCGCTGCTCCTGGAGACCCTGGGCACGGCGACCGACCTCACAGCCGTCCATTGCACCCACACCGACGAGGAGGAGATGGACCGTTTCCTCTCCGCGGGCGGCACCGTCTGCCTCTGCCCGCTAACCGAGGGGAACCTGGGGGACGGCATCGCCAAGGTCCCACGGGTCCCGCCCAAGCGCCGCGCCTTCTGCCTGGGGAGCGACTCCAACGCCCGCATCTCCCCCATCGAGGAGATGCGCTGGCTCGAATACGTCCAGCGCCTGTCCACCCAGAGCCGCGGCGTGCTGCGTGACCGCCAGGGGGACGTCGCCCGAGTCCTCCTGGAGACGGCGACCTCTGGCGGAGCCAAAGCGCTCGGCGTAGAAGCCGGCCGCCTCGAGCCCGGCCTCTGGGCCGACCTCACGGCGATCGATCTCGCTTCACCCCTGCTGGCGGGGTGGACGCCCGAGACGCTCCTCGAATCCATGATCTTCGGCGCGACCGAGGAGGTGGTGGCGGCGACCTGCGTGGGCGGGGGGTGGGTGGAGCACCGGGCTCAGCGGTCGTAGGCGGAGTCGTGGTCGGGATGGAGAGACTGAAAACGTAACCATTCACCCTCTCGGAAGCCAACAGCGCGGAATCCCTTTCCCATGCGAAGGGAATACAGGCGTTTGCCCTGATCTCCGATCCGAGAGGCTATCTGCTCCCATTTAAGGCCTGCATCCTGATAGACCTGCTCCCAGGTCATCGCCGAGATCTTACTGAGGGTTGTGAGAACGGAACGCTGCTCATCCTTCGTCAGGTTGAACAGATGCCTCTGGAAGACTGCGTTATTTAGATCGAGCCGAACGCGTTTCGCCTCTGGCTGCATGCGCGAGATTTTCTTCGAGCTCATTCAGATCCGTCTCTCTCGGCGGATTTGCCGCAGACCAGGCCAAAGCCTCATCGAGATCTGCTTTGACTTGTGGAGTGTGCAGCCAGCGCTCATTATCCGGTATGAACTCCCCGAGTTTGATGAGCCAGACCCCCTGCTCCGGTTCCTCAATCATGACGTGCCTCCCCGCGTACTGCTTGCCGAGGGCGATCTGACCGCTGCTACCGACCGTCTTGATGACTGCCATACTAAACCTCCGTCATGCCGCATTATGGCACAACGCGGAGCCTGCCGTGCCACTTACATGTCGGTGGTCCCTCGACAGATGCCGTCATCTCTGGTACGATATCATCAATGGACGAAAAACGCTCAGGAATGAGTCTCAAAGCGCCGGGGGCGTCCGGCGGGTTCCTACGTCTGCCGGGCCGTGGCTCGTCCCCGGCGGTCGATGACCATCTGGTCGCGCCGGAGGTCACGCGCGACGAGATCATCGCGGGCCGCCGGGTCGTGGCCTTTCCGGCCGAGGCGCCCCATGGGGACAAACGGGTCGAGATCGAATCCCTCCTGCGGCTTCACGTGGTGAATGCGCTGCTCGACTCCGCGTTGGTCCTCAGAGCGGTGATCCAAGCCCTGATCATCCAGGGCGATCCGGCGATCCAGGAGCTGAGAGAGGCGGCGAAAGCCGAGGGGATCGCCAGGGGGATGGTCGCTAGGGGAATCGCCGAGTCCATCCTCGAGGTCCTGGAGATGCGGGGGATCACCGTGAGCCCGGGGCAACGGGAGGAGATCCTGGGTTGCTCCGATGTCGATCGCCTGAAACGGTGGCTGCGGGAGGCCATCCTGCCGACGACCGAAGCCGCCGCCCGGGATTGAAATCCACTGTCCCGCCCGGGGATGAATCCCCGGGCGGACCGGGCGCCGGCTCGGCATTGGGACAGTGGGCTAAAATCCCCCCATGGCCCTCCTCCACCTCGCCCGCTCCCGGGGCCTCCTCCCCCGCATCTCCGACACCGAGCGCGAAGCCCTGGAGGCGGGGACGGTGTGGGTGGACGGCGAATTCTTCTCCGGACGGCCGGACTTCCGGCGCATGCTCGCCGAGCCCTATCCGAGCTTAGCTGAGCGCGAGCGCGCGTTCCTCGACGGTCCGGTCGAGGAGGTCTGCCGCATGGTGGACCCCTGGGAGCTCAACCGGCGGCGTGAGCTCTCTCCCGAGGTCTGGGCCTTTCTCAAGCGGGAGCGCTTCTTCGGCCTCAACATCCCTGAGGAATTCGGCGGCCTCGCCTTCTCGGCCCTGGCGTGCAGCAACGTCTTCGGCAAGCTCGCCTCCCGGTCCCTGGCGCTCTCGGCCGTGGTGCTCATCCCCAATTCGGTCGGCCCGGCCGAGCTCCTCCTGGAATATGGAACCGAAGAGCAGCGCCGTTTCTACCTCCCCCGTCTGGCCCGCGGCGAGGAGATCCCCTGCTTCGCCCTCACCGAGCCCGAGGCCGGCTCCGACGCCGCCTCGCTCACCTCCGAGGGGACCGTCTTCCGCGCCCGGGACGGCCGGCTCTCCCTGCGGCTGAATTGGCGGAAGCGCTACATCACCCTCGCCCCGGTGGCCACCCTGCTGGGCCTCGCCGTCCGGCTGCGCGATCCGGAGAACCTGCTCGGGCTAGGGGAGGACGTGGGGATCACTTGCGTGCTCGTCCCTACCTCGACCCCCGGCGTCGAGATCGGCCGGCGCCACGATCCGCTGGGCATCCCCTTCCCCAACGGCCCCACCGAGGGGCACGACGTGGTGGTGCCGCTCGACGCGGTCATCGGCGGCGCGGCCGGTGCGGGGAAGGGATGGAAGATGCTGATGGAGGCGCTCTCGGCGGGGCGGTCGATCTCGCTGCCGGCCCAGTCCGTGGGCGGCGCCAAGTGGGTGGCCCGCGTCACCGGCGCCTATGCTGCCGTGCGCCGGCAGTTCGGATCGCCCATCGGCCGTTTCGAGGGGATCGAGGAGCCGCTCGCCCGCATCGCCGGCTTCACCTACCTGATGGAGGCCGCCCGGGTCTACACCTGCGGCGCCGTCGATGCCGGCCAGAAGCCCGCGGTGATCTCGGCGGTCATGAAGCTCCAGCAGACCGAGCTCCTGCGCCGCCTCGTGCTCGACGGCATGGACGTCCTCGGCGGCGCCGGACTCTGCCGGGGCCCGCGCAACCTCCTCGCGGACGGCTATACGGCGGCGGCCGTCGGCATCACCGTCGAAGGGGCGAACATCCTCACCCGCTCGCTGATCCTCTTCGGCCAGGGGGTGATCCGCTGCCATCCCTACGCCCAGAAGGAGATCCGCGCTCTCGCGGAGGGGGATGCCAAAGCCTTCCGCCGCGCCCTGCTCGGCCACGCGGGATTCCTGCTCGGCAACCTGATCCGCTCCTTCCTGCTGGGCCTCACCCGCGGACGGCTCGCCCGTTCGCCCGTCTCCGGTCCCACGGCCTCCTACGACCGGAAATACTACCGGCGGCTGGCCTGGGCCTCGGCCCGCTTCGCCGCGCTGGCCGATCTCGCCATGCTCTCCCTCGGCGGCAAGCTCAAATTCCGCGAGAAGCTCTCCGGCCGCTTCGCCGACGCCCTCTCCTGGATAATCCTGGGCGTCTGCGCCCTCCGCCGCTTCGAGGCCGAGGGGCGGCGCGAGGAGGACCTCCCCCTGGTCCGCTGGGCCCTCGACGAGAGCCTCGCCCGCGTTCAGGAGGCCTTCGAGGGGATCTACCGCAATTTCGAGGGTCCGCTCGCCTTCTGGATGCGTGGCCCGGCCGCCTTCTTCGCCCGGTTGAACCGGCTCGGCGTTCCGCCTTCGGACCGCGCAGGAGCCCGCCTCGCCGCCATCCTCCAGACCCCGGGCGAGCAGCGGGACCGCCTCACGGCCGGCCTCTTCCTGCCCGGCGCCGAGCGTCTGGAGAGGGCGTTCCTCCTGGCCGAGCTCCTGGAGCGGGTGCGCACGGCCAGCCGCGCGGGTACCATTCCGGCCGGCGCCCCGGAGTCCCTGCTCGACGCCGCCGTGGCGGCCGGGGTCCTCGACTCGGCCCAGGCCGATCTCGCGCGGGAGGCCGCCGCGGCCCGCCGGGACGCCATCGAGGTGGACAGCTTCACGTTGGAAGACTATCTGGGCCTCGCGGACGCGCCTCCCCGGATGGCGGCCACGGCTTAAGGAGACCGATCGATCATGTGCGGACGCTACACCCTGACCACCTCCGGCGAGGACCTCGCCCTCGCCTTCGACCTGCCGGAGCTCCCCTTCCTGCCGCCGCGCTACAACCTGGCCCCCACGCAAGCCGCGGCGGTGGTGCGCGTCACCGAGCCCGGCGGCCCCCGCCATCTCGATCTCCTGAAGTGGGGATTGATCCCCTACTGGGCCAAGGAGGCGAGCATCGGCAACCGGATGATCAACGCCCGCTCCGAGGGGGTGGCCGAGAAGCCCGCCTACAAATTCAGCTTCAAGAAGAAGCGCTGCCTGGTGGCGGCGGACGGTTTCTACGAGTGGAAGAAGGAGGGGAAGGCCAAGCAGCCCTACCTGATCCGCCGCAAGGACCGCAAGCCCTTCGGCTTCGCCGGCCTCTGGTCGATCTGGCGGGACGCGGAGCACGGAGGCCAGCTCGTCGAGACCTTCACCGTCCTCACCACCACCCCAAGCGACCTCATGCGCCCTCTCCACGACCGCATGCCGGTCATTCTGAGCAAGGAGAATTTCGATCTCTGGCTCGATCCCAGGATGGAGGACGCCGAGAAGCTCCAATCCCTCCTCGTCCCCTACGCCGCGCCGGACTTCGAGGCCTTCCCCGTCAGCCGCGCCGTCAACAGCCCGGCCAACGACGTGGCGGAGTGCATCGAGCCGCTGGTGGTGGATTAGGCGTCCTGCCCTTCGAATCCTCACCCCCTGGCCCCCTCTCCACTGCGTGGAGAGGGGGAACGTGGCTGAGCCGGTCTTGCCGAACAGGAAAGATTCGATCTCTGGGCCCTCCCTCTCCACGAAGTGGAGAGGGACCGAGGGTGAGGCTTCGGAGGGCAGGTCGATCCGAGGGCACGGAGCCGCCCTACAGCACGTACGCCGTCAAGAAGATCCCCACCATCGCGAAGACCAGCGTCAGCTTGCCCGCGATGCCGAGGAGCATGCCGATCCAGGTGCCGAGGCCCACCTTGCCGGCCTGACGCAGGTTGCGGCGCGCGGCGTACTCTCCCGCCACGGCGCCCACGAACGGCCCGAGGATGAAGCCGGGAAGGCCGAAGAAGAGCCCCACGATCGCTCCCACCGCCGCGCAGAAGAGCGCCGCCCAACTCGCTCCCATCCGCTGGGCTCCCAGTTTGGTGGCAAAGACGTCGATCACGAAGCTGAATAACGTCAGGATCGCCAGGATCGAAAGGGTAAACCACCCCACCTTCTGGAACCCCTCCGCCCACGCCGCCACCAGCAATCCCACGAAAACCAGCGGCACGCCGGGGAGCGCCGGCAGCACCGTGCCCACGATGCCGACCACCACCAGGAGGGCCCCCACCAGCAGAAGAAGGTTTTCCGCGCCGGCCATCGGTCTGATCCCCCTCAGCCCTGCGGGCTCAGCTCGAATGGACGGCTCAGGCGCTTCCGGCAGAGCTCCACGAAACGCCGCTTGTGGAGCGCTCCGTCACAGAAATCATAGTGATTGGGGATGATCCATCGCGGATCGAGCTCCAACGCCCGCCGCAGGCTGGCCGGAATGAGCTCCGGCTGGGTGTTGAGGATCGGCGGCGGCAGATGGGTCTTGAAGAAGTAGCTCGCGAAGAGGTCTCCTGAAAAAAGCAGGTCGTGCCGCGCGCTGTAGAACCCGCAGTGACCCTCGGTGTGCCCGGGCAGGCACATCACCCGCAGGCCTCCCCAGCAGGCGAGCTCGTCCCCCTCGCCGATGAATTCGTCGATCACCGCCGTGCGGTAGCGGAAGGCCCAGCGCCCCATCGCCTCCAGCCGCCCGCACCAGCGCGTGATCCCCTGATAGGGATAGCGGCCGTCGACGTGGAGCTGCTCCGCCGGATGCCCGTAGACCGGCGCGCCGGTCCACTCCTTGAGCCATGCCAGGTTCCCCGCGTGATCGAGATGGCCGTGCGTGAGGAGGATCCCTCGTATGGATTTTGGGCCCAGCCCCAACCGGCGCATCCGGCGGCGGATCAGCGCCGGCTCCCCCACCAACCCGGTGTCGAGCATCCAGGCCTCGTCCCCGTCCACCAGGAGATGGCAAACGCCCATCACGCCGCGGATCGGATGGAGGCCTGGGGGTGCGTTCCTCAAGGTGTCCCTTTCATCTCGCGGTCGAAGAACTCCACCGCAGCATGATACGCCGCCAGCCAATCCGCGTTGCGCAGGAAGTCGTGGATCTCGTCCGGGAACACGAGGTCCTCCACGTGCACCTTCCGCTTCCGCAGCTCCTCGACCAGCCGCACCGTCTGGCTGAAGAAGACGTTGCGGTCGTCGTCCCCGTGGATCAGCAGCACCGGCGAGCGCCAGGTGTCCAGCCAGGCGTTCGGCGACGACTCGAAGGCCAGCCGCTCCTGCTCGGGGGTGGGGTGATAGTCCGGGATGAAGTTCCGGATCCCCTCGTTCCAGTCGTGCACGCCGTGGAGATCCACCCCGGCGGCGAACAGGTCCGAGGCGCGGGCCAGGCCGAGCGCCGTCAGATATCCACCGTACGATCCGCCCCAGAGGCCGATGCGGGCCGGATCGACGTCCGGCCGGCCGCGCAGATAGAGCCCGGCCCCCAGCACGTCGTTGAATTCACTGGCGCCGCCCGCCCCCTGCGCCGGCGCCTCGCGGAACCTCAGCCCGTAGCCGATCCCCGACCGGTAGTTCACCGCGAGCACCACGTACCCCCGGCTCGCCAGATACTGATTCATGGCGTAGGCGTGGTTGTAATACTCCATGTAGTGCCAGCCGAGCAGCATCTGCCGGTGCGAGCCGCCGTGGAAGAAGAGCAGGGCCGGATGGCGCTCCCCGGGCTTCATACCCGGCGGCAGGAAGAGCTGGCCGTGGATGCGCAGGCCGTCCGAAGCGCTGAGGATCACCGGCTCCGGCTCCACCAGCGCGCTCTCGGGGAAACCGGCCCCGTTTGTTCCTGGAGAAATCAGCTCCGGCGCCAGATCCCGCGCCGCGCCGCCCCCGGCTTCGATCACCTCGACCACCGGCCGGGCCGGCTTGCGCGCTCCGGAGCTCAGATAAGCGAGCGCCTTGCCGTCGCTGGTCATCACCGGCAGCCATTCGATCCCCTGTCCCTTCGTCAGAGCGACCGGCCGCCCCCCCGCCGCGTCCACCTTCCAGAGATGGCGGCGGTCGACGTCATCCTGGTTCGAGCTGAACAGCACCTGCCGGCGGTCCGGGCTCAGGTTGACCGTCTCGACCTCGAATTCGCCCGGCGTCAACAGGGTAGGCTTCCCTCCCGCCGCGGGGATCGAGTAGAGGTGGTTCCAGCCGTCCCGCTCCCAGGGGAAGACGATGCGGTCGCCCGCGGCCCAGAGGAGCTGATTGGCGGCCACCATCCCCTCGCCGAAGGCGCTCCCCTGCCCCGGATCGGCGCGCCAGACCGTCTTCGCCGTCCTGGTCGCAACGTCCGCCACCACGATCGACCACGGCTCGGGAGCGCTGAGAGTCGAGTAGAAAAGCGTCACCGCCGAGGCGGTCGGGGTGCGGACGAACGCCACCCGCGAGCCGTCCGGCGACCAGGCCGGCTCGCCGTCCTCGTCCACGCTCGGGCCCAGCCAGCGCACCGTCCTGGCCGCGACGTCGTAGACCCCGACGAAGCTGTGGTCCCCGCGGGCGCTCGTGAACGCCAGCTTCGAGCCGTCCGGCGAGAACCGGAGCTGCCGGACCCCGCGCGTCGCGATCCACTCGACGGGCTCCCCCTTGCCCGTGAACGGCTCCCAGTAGACGTGCCCCTGCGCCACGAACGCGAGGCCGTCCCCCTTGGGCGAGACCGCCTCACCGCTCCCCTTGCCCATCCGCACCGGCTCGGAGCCGTCGAGCGCCACCCGCCAGATGGCCCGCTCGGCCCCCGCCGGATTGCTGGTGGGATTGGGGCTCTCCCCCCGGCCGTTCGGGGCGCCGCCGCGCACATAGATCAGCGTCTTGGCTTCCGGCGTCCATTCGAGGCCGCCGATCTCCTGACCGTCGTCTCCGGTGTAGCGGGTGACCTGGCGCCCCCGGTACTCCGGCGGCTCGGCCACCCACACGTTGCGAGCCCCCTGCTCGTCCTCGATCCACGCGAGCTTCGCCCCCGTGGGAGACGCCAGGAGCTCCTCCGGAAACGGCGCGCTCAGCAGCCCTTCGAGCGTGACCGCGGGCGATTTTTCCGGCGTTTGCGCGGCGAGGGGGAGGCAGGAGAGCAGGACGGCGGCGAAGAGAACGAGGAAACGCGGGCGGATTCGGAGCATCGACCCCTCCAGGTTGGAGAAAGATGAGCCTGAGGGGGGAGTTTTATCAGAGATCGGGGTGGGTGCGACTGTGCCCTTTCAGCGTCCCCCCTGGCCCCCTCTCCACTCCGTGGAGAGGGGGAACGTATCCGAGCGACCTTGCCGAATTCGAAGAACGCCGATCTCTGGGCCCTCCCTCTCCACGAAGTGGAGAGGGACCGAGGGTGAGGCTTCGGAGGGCAGGACGACCCGAAAGCAAGACCGGTAAGAGGGCCCTCACACCTCCTCAAAACACAACCGCCCGCTCCCCCCGCTACACCGCCCCTCCTCCGCCACCCGCCCGTCCGGCCCCAGGCAGGTCATCGTCACGCCGCACCAGCAGAAGCCGTCGCGCGGATTGGGCACCTCGGGGTCGGGCTCGACGTCCACGAACATCCCCTTCCAGCGCAGGCGCGCGCAGCAGGCGCGGGGTCCGGTGCGGTCTCCGTTCGTCGCGAGATTCATGGCGTCAGTCCTCCTCCTCGCCTATCCTTCATCCTCAATAATCCCGGCGGCGGCGATCAGCGCCCGCTTCACGGCCGTCTTGGCGAGCTGGATCTTGTAGCGGTTCTTCTCCAGCGCCACGGCGTTGTGCACCGCGGCCTCGCCGGCCTGCGTGGCCAGGGCCACGTCGAGCCGTTTTCCCTTGAGCACGTCGGCCGCGGCGAGCGCCACCCACGGCATCGGCGCCACCTGCCCCAGCACCACTCGCGCCTGCGTGACCTTGCCGTCCGGCGTCATCTCCAGGGCCACCGAGGCGGTGGCGAGCGACCAGTCGAGCGACGTGCGCTGGCGCACCTCGTAGCTGGCGATCTTGCGGCCGGCGGCCGGCGGCAGATGGATCTCGGTGAGGATCTCCCCCGGCCGCAGGTCGTGCTCGCGCTCCCCCGGCTGCTTGGGGATGCGGTAGAGCTTCTCGAGCTCGATCCGCCGCTCCCCCTGGGGACCGAAGAGCACCGCCTGTGCCCCGACCGCCACCAGCACCGGCGCCAGCGTCGACGGGCTCACGAAATAGGCCGGCCCCTCGTTGCCCAGGATCGCGTGATAGCGATAGTCGCCGTCCGGGATCATCGACTTGCCGTCCCGCTGGGCGAGCAGGCCGAAGCCGTTGCGGTAGTACCAGCAGCGCGGACGCTGCAGCAGATTGCCGCCGAGCGTGGCCACGTTGCGGATCTGCGGCCCGGCCAGCCGCCCCGCGGCCGCGGTGACCGCCGGATATTCGAACCCCAGCGCCGCGTCCGCCGCGAGGTCGTCCAGCACCGTGAGCGCGCCGATCCGCAATCCTCCGCTCTCGCTGCGCACGCCGGTGAGCCCCGCGATCCCCTTCAGGCTGACCAGCCGCCTGGGAGTCTCGACGCCGTCCTTCATCAGGGCCAGCAGATCGCTGCCGCCCGCCAGCGGCGCCGCGGCGGCCGGATCGGTCCCCAGCAGCTTCACCGCCTGCTCGCGCGTGACCGGGCTCGCGTATTCGATCGGATGCATCACGCCACCCCCTTGGTGGATAAGGCGTCCAACACCCGGCGGGGCGTCAGCGGCGCCCACGGGACGCGGACGCCGATCGCGTTCGCCGCCGCGTTGGCGATCGCCGCGAGGGGCGAGACCATCGGCGGCTCGCCGACGCCGATCACTCCGCGCTCGTCGTAGCCGGGGCCGGTCATCATCCGCACCACCAATTCACCGATATCGCCGATGCCGGCCATCTTGTAGGTCTCGAAATCGTGATTCAAGGTGATCCCGGTCACCGGATCGATCACTTTTTCCTCGGCCAGGGCGGTCGAGATCCCCATGATCAGACTGCCGTAGACCTGGCTCTCCGCCGTCTTGAGATCGACGATCAGGCCGCAATCCTGCACCGCCACCATCTTCTGGACCTTGAGGATGCCGGTCTCGACGTCTACCGTCACGTCGGCCATCTGCACGCCGCCCACGCCGCTATCGGTCAGATTTCCCGCTCCGGGATTGGCGCCGGTGGCGGTGACGGGCGAGCGGCCGAACAGCGCCATGGCCTGCCGCCAGGTCAGCGCGCGGTCGGGCGCGGCCTTGACGCGGATCTTCCCCTCGGCCGCCTCCAGCTCCTCAGGTGCGGCCTTCAGCTCCGGAGCCGCTTTGGCGAAAACCTGATCGAGCGCGGCGAGCGCCGCCCGGCGGGTGGCCGAGGAGACGCCCCCCACCGTGGTGCTGCCGCCGGAGGCGCTGGAGGCCGGATAGCGGCTGTCGCCGATGCGCACCTGCACCGCGTCGAGCGGCAGGCCGAGCGAATCGGCGAGCACGACGGCGATCACCGTGCGGGTGCCGGTGCCGATGTCCTGCGAGGAGATCTTGGCCTCGGCCGTGGCGTCCGGATGGATCGTCACCTCGCAATTGCTGCGATGGCCGCGCCCGCCCCAGGTGTGGAGCGACATCCCCAGCCCCCGCTTGACCGGGCCGCGGGTGGCGTCGCCGCGCGGATGCCAGCGCTGGCGGAAGCCCATGAGCTGGTCCGCGATCTCCAATTCCTCGCGATAGGTCTTCTCCAGCCGGCCGGTGATCGCAAGGTTTTGCGTCACCACGTCGAACGGATTCATCCCCAACGCGGCGGCGAGGTCGTCCAGCGCGCTCATGGTGAGGAAGGCCGCCTGCGGATGGTTCGGCGCCCGCCAGGCCCGCGAGCTGGCCCGGTGGGTGGGCACGGCCGAGTGCTGGTGTTTGCGGTTGGGGATCTGGAAGACGTACGGCAGCGGCGGATTGCCGGCGCTCCCCGGGCCGCCCGAGCCCCAGGACTTCGACGTCCAGGCGGTGAGCGTGCCGTCCTTCTTGGCTCCCACCTCGATCTCGGCGAAGGCCGACGGGCGGTCGCCGGCCACGGCCAGCTCGGCGTGGCGCTCGAGCATCATCTTGACCGGCGCGCCGGCCAGCTTGGCGAGCTGCGCGCAGACGATCCCCCAGCGGTCGACGTTGAACTTGGCGCCGAAGCCGCCGCCCACATAGTCCGCGATCACCCGCACGTTGGCGGCGGGGATGCCGAGCCCCTCGGCGAATTGCGAGGCGGCGCCCGAGACCGCCTGCGTGGAGCACCAGGCGGTGAGATGGTCGGGCTCCGTCCAGTGGCAGATCTGGCCGTGGGCCTCCATGCAGTTGTGGGCCACGGGGGCCGCGAAATAGCTCCCCTTGATCTTCACCTCGGCGGCGGCCAGGGCGCCCGCGGCGTCCCCCTCCGTCTCCTCCTTGCCGGGATTCACCTGCGGGGCGGCCGCCAGCTTCTCCTCGGTGACGAAGTGGGGCAGCACCTCGTACTCCACCTTGATCGCCTTCACGGCCGCCTCGGCGAGCGCCTCGGAGGTGGCGGCCACGGCGGCCACCTCATCGAGGGACCACTGGATCTCGGCGCCGGGCTTCTGGATGGCGTAGACCGCCTTGACCCCGGGCATCCCCTGGGCCGGCGAGACGTCGAGCGCCGTGAGGCGGGCGTGGGCGTGCGGGCAGCGCAGCATTTTCCCCCAGAGCATCCCCGGGGGCTTGATGTCATAGGTGTACTTGGCGCGGCCGCTCGCCTTGGCGGGACCGTCCAGGCGGGAGGTCCGCTGGCCGAGCAGCCGGCGGTCCTCGGCCTTGGGCCACGTGGCGACCTTGGCGTCGGTCTTGGAGTCGTCGGCCTGATCAGCCATGGGCCTTCCCTCCCTTTCCGCCCTTGGGAGCCGCCTCCTTGGCGCCGGCCGCGTCGCCGCTCCCGATGGGGATCTCGTCGTCGTCCATGTGGCCGGCCGCGGCGAGCACGGCCAGGCGCATGCCGGCGTAGGTGCCGCAGCGGCAGAAATTGCCGGAGAGACCGTGCTGGACGTCCTTGAGCGTGGGCGAGGGGGTGTGATCGAGCAGGGCCTTGGCGGCCATCACGAAGCCGGGCGTGCAGAAGCCGCACTGCTGGGCGTCGTGCTCGACGAACGCCGCGGAGAGCGGGTGGAGATATCCGGGCCGCGCGAGACTTTCGATGGTCTCGATCGGCTGGCGCTGGACGTCGATCGCGAGCTGGCTGCACGCGTAGACCGCCTTGCCGTTGAGGATCACCGTGCAGGCCCCACAGGTGCCGCGGTCGCAGACCCGCTTGGCGCCGGTCAGCTCGAGCTCCTCGCGCAGGACGTCGAGCAGCGTGGCGCGCGGCTCGACCTTGAGGTCGTATCGCTGGTCGTTGATCCGCAGACGGACGGGCACGGGCCCTGGACCAAAGACCTCCAGGCCCTCCGCGACCGGCGCCGGCCCCTTCTTCGCCGCCTCGGCGATCTCGTGGACCAGCATCCCGGCCGAGCCGAGCGCGCCGGCCGCGGCGCCGCCGCGCAGGAAATCGCGGCGGGAGATGCCGCCGGGTGGGGAATCGTCGCGATCGTGCTCGTCAGCCATGCGGCGCCCTCCTGAAGTGGACTCTGAAGGTACACCAAAAAGGCCCGCCTGGTCCCCCCGGAATCAGAAAAAGGACGGGACCCGTGCCGCCCAGGCGCACGAGCCCCGTCTTCCCCGTGCGGGACCGTTTACGATTCAGTTGTCAAAGAGCTCGACAGCGCCCGCGGGCCCTCGATTGATCCCCAAAAGGCACTCCGCGAGCCTCATTCCCTACCCTTCGAGCCTCGTCAAGGCCCCTTCGAGCCGCAGTCCCAGTCCACCGCGCCCCATTCCCTCCCCGCCACGCGACGCGAAGCCCTCATCGCGTCATGTTCCCCGCTCCTCGCGCCTCGCGAAGGACCGTGAACGGCCCATTCCCCGCTCATCGAGCCGTCCGAAGAACGGGGAATGGAGCTCGAGGAGCCCTTCGCCTCATGCACATCCCAGGAAACGAAGCCCGATCTCCGGGGAACACCTCGCGATCTCCGGGGAATGGGCCATTCCCCGCCCTTCGCATCTCAATTTCTCCAGGGAATATCCCATCCAAAGCGCTCTAGATCCCCCAAAACCCCTGCCACGCCGAACCCAGAGCACCTGACATCCTGCTTTGGAAGGGATTGACAAACCGTTCCCTAGCCATCATGACATGCACATCTACGCCGTCTGCCCAGAGGGTCCTTCCGAGGACGCTCAGCAGACGGCGACCGGGCTGGAGATTCTACGGATCGCAGGGCTCCGCCGTCGCATCCGGCGTCGAGCGCCCCTCCCAGGATTCCCCCGAGACAAGGCGCGAGCTCATTGACAGGCGAAGCATTTCAGCCGGGGAAACGGGAGCGGGGCCGTTCCCTCCGGCTTCTTTTTTCGCGCTAGGCAGCGGCACACTTCGGAAGACGCATCTCCGTGTCCACCAGATCCTGAACGACGGCGGCGGCCCGCCGGCTCTTCGCCATCGTCGTCCTGCCGGTCGCCGGCCAGAGGAACAGCCGGCGGACCACGGCTCCGGCCAGCGCGTTGTTGAAGGTGATCGCCAGCGTGAAGCAGGTCGCCGCATGATTCCAGGTCCGGCGCAGATCATCCGGCAACGGAAACTCGGTGGTCAGGTCGCGCACGCTTCCGCTCGCCGGATCGTGCTGCCGATCGATCCGCCCCGTGAGCAGACGCCAGAGCGTGCGCCAAGAGAGGTGCTTCCGGACAATCGCGTTTCCAAGGAACTCGAGGATCGAAACATAGATCGCCGGCGTTCTGTCGTCTTCGATCAGTGACAGCGCGCTCTCGAAGAACTCATCTCTGATTTTGCGGCACCTCCGCAGTTGGAGCACGCGGACCGCGGCGAAGCGCCCCAGGAGGAAAACCGCCAAGGCTACGAGCAGGAGCCCAAAGCTTAGGTTGAGCATGATCTACCCTCTCTTCCTTACCACGTCCGTTGAACGTTTGTCAGCATGGGCCAACCTTTTTGCCCGCTGTTGCCTGGCTTCTCCGAGCTTCTTCATCGCCAGCTCATGTTGTCGAGCGTTCTCCCGGTCTTCCTGGAAGAACTTCGCAACCGGTACCGCGACGCCCCGCAGGACCCAGCCCAGGATGAAGACGGAAAAGGCCAGGAAAAGCCACCCCACAGGCAGGTGGCTGATGGCGAATTCCACGGTCTTGGACCAACCGCCTTGCGCCCCCTCTCCCTTCAACCAGGCACCTCGTATCCAGAGCTTGGGATGGCATCACTGTACTCCTAGGAACAGGATAAATCCTCTGGGGCCAGTACGTCAAGGTCGACGGCAATCTGTATTGCCGTTACCTTCTTGACACGACGCGAGCATGGAATTCAGGTTCCGAGCGTTCCTTCTTCCTCCATAATCTTCCTCCATAATCGCTCCACAATGGCCGTGCATCCTCAGCGGTGGAAAGGAGGATGGACCTCATGAACAGCAACATTCGTTGGATCGCTCTCGTCGGCGCGCTCCTGCTCGCCGCCGCGGTCGGCTTCTGGGCCTATCAGGCAGGCGTGGCGCACGGCATCGAGCAGAGCGGCAAGATCGTCGTTCCCCCCGCCGGGACATATCCGTACCCCTATCCGTACTACGGCTGGCATAGGCCGTGGGGCTTCGGGTTCTTCTTCGGGCCGATCTTCTTCATCGTCTTCTGGCTGGTGATCGTCCGGGCCCTGTTCTGGCGCCGCCGGGCCTGGTACGGCGGCGGCTGTGGGCCTTACGGACCCTACAGCCGCCTCGACGAATGGCACCGGCAGGCGCACGCGCGGGACACCGAGACGCCAGTGGCGGGAGGTACCGGCGAGCGGTGAAGACGATCCTGGTCGTCGACGACGAGCCGCAGATCGCCGAGATCGTGCGCGACTATCTGCGGCTCGCCGGGTTCGAGGTGATCGTCGCCGGCGACGGCGTCCACGCGCTGGAAGCGGCGCGCGGGCGCCGTCCCGACCTCGTGGTGCTCGATCTCGGGCTTCCCGGCCTCGACGGCCTCGAGGTGGCGCGCGCCCTGCGGCGGGAGTCGGACGTGCCGATCATCATGCTCACCGCCCGGGTCGCGGAGGACGACCGGCTGCGCGGGCTGGAGATCGGCGCCGACGACTACGTCACCAAGCCGTTCAGCCCGCGCGAGCTGGTGGCCCGCGTCCGCGCGGTGCTGCGGCGGAGCGAGGGGCGGCACGTGGACGGCGACCTCCTGCGGATAGCGGACCTGGAGATCGACGCCGGCCGCATGAGCGTACGCCGCGGCGGCGAGCCGGTCGACCTCACGCCGACCGAATTCCAGATTCTCGCCACCCTGGCCCGCCACCCTGGCCGGGTCTTCACCCGCGCCCAGTTGCTCGACGCCGCGCGGGGCACCGACGCCGAGGCCTACGAGCGCGCCATCGACAGCCACATGAAGAACATCCGCCGCAAGCTCGAGATCGATCCCCACGCGCCGCGCTACCTGGAGACGGTGTATGGAATCGGCTATAAGCTGGTGGAGGAATGAGGGGGCACGGCCCGCCGCCATGGCGCTGGCGAGACCAGCCGCCATACTTCGCAGGCCGCCGCATGCCGCCGCGGCGCTTCGTGCGGCGCATGGGCTGTGCCTTCGCGGCGCTCATCACCCTGGCCGCCGTGGGCGCCAGCACCCTGGTCTCGCTGCTCTGGCGTTCGCCGCAGCAGGTGGCCGCGATCTCGGTGGTGGCCTTCGCGTTGCTCACGGTGCTCGCCTCGGTCTTCCGGCTCGCCATCCACCGCGTCTCCGGAGCCTTCACCGAGCAGGACCGCCTCCGGCGCCAGCTCATGGCCGACGTCGCCCACGAGCTGCGGACGCCGCTGGCCATCCTGCAGGGACGGATCGAAGGGCTGCTCGACGGCGTCTACCCCCGCGACGAGCACCACCTCGCGGAGCTGCTGGAGGAGACGCGCCACCTCTCGCGGCTGGTCGAGGACCTGGGCACCCTGGCGCACGCCGAGGCGGGCGCTCTCGAGCTGCGTAAGGAGAGGGTCGATCTCGGCGATCTCATTCGCGACGTCGCGGCGGCGCTGCCGCGACCGGTCGCCGTGGCGGTGCCCCCGGAGCTCCCCGCGGTCGAAGCCGATCCGGTACGCATCCGCCAGGTGCTGCTCAACCTGCTCGCGAACGCGCTTCGCCATACGCCGGTCGAGGGTGTCATTTCGGTCGAGGCCGAGGCACAACCGAAACGGGTTCTGATCCGCGTGCGCGATAACGGCTCAGGGATACCTCCGGAGGATCTGCCGCACATCTTCGAGCGCTTCCAGAAGGGGGCCGGCTCGCGCGGCTCCGGCCTCGGCCTCGCCATCGCCCGCAAGCTGGTGCTGGCGCACGGCGGCGACATCGGCATCGAGAGCGCGCCGGGGAGGGGTACCGAGGTGACGGTGTCGCTGCCGCTCCTCACTCGGCCATTCGCGAAACATTCAGACTCTTAGCGAGCCACGGAACCCTCTGGCGCCATAGTACGATTCCGCACCGTTGTGATACACGAAGACAGTGTCGTAGCGGCGATCGCAAAAGAGGGCGCCACCCAGTTTCCTGATACCAGGCGGCGTGATGATCCAACTGGACGTTTTCGTGTCGAAGCTCCCAAGCTGCTGCAGCCCCCGGTATTGTTCTTCCGTCAAGAGCTCGATGCCCATGGCGGCGGCCACATCAACCGCGCTATTTTCCGGTTTGTGCTCTTTCCTTGCGTCCAGCGCTTCGCGGTCGTAACAGAGGCTTCTGCGGCCTTTAGGGCTTTCGGCTGAGCAGTCCATGAAAATGTATTCGTTCTCAAACCGGGCTTTCAATGCTCCGAGCAGCTCGTCACGCTGTTGTGGTGACACTTTTCGAGGCATGGAGCGCTCCTTTCGAAATCCGGAGGTCGTGCGGCCGCCGGTCTTCATCCCGCGGAAGAATACACCATCCGCGTGTCTGTGCGGTATACAGGCTAGAGATAGCCTGGAGGCAGGTCGTAGAATCGCGGGAACAGGCGATCCTTTGCGCTCGGAATGCCGGTGCCCTAGAATCATCGGGTGGCCATACAGCGGCGAGAGATCAGCGTCTTCTACAGCTACGCGCATGAGGACGAGAAGCTCATGAACGAGCTTGAGAAGCATCTCGGCGTGCTCAAGCGGATGGGTATGATCACGACGTGGCACGACCGCAAGATCAGGCCCGGAGAGGTGTGGGAAGGGAAGATCGACGAGCATCTCGAATCCTCGCAGGTCATCCTCCTGCTGGTGAGCGCGGACTTCGTGGCCTCGGACTATTGTTGGGAGCGGGAGATGGTGAAGGCTCTCCAACTGCATGCGCTCGGCCAGACCGTCGTGATCCCGATTCTTCTGCGGGAGGTCGCCTTTCTCGACAAGACTCCTTTTGGGAAGCTCCAGATGCTTCCCAAGGATGCGAGGCCCATCACGCGATGGAAACGCGCAGACCAGGCATGGTCGGAGGTTGCAGAGGCCATCGGCAAAGTTTGCGAGGAGCTTCAAGGGCGCTCCCGGGCACGGGTGGATGAAGAGACGGCTCAGAGAATTTATGAGCAGATCGCAGCGGACGCCGAACGCCAGCGGACGGAACGGGAAGAAATTATGAAGGGCGTTACGAAGCTGATCTTGAATACGCCGAACCTCGACATACCTCCCAAGCCACGATTCTCCGCTATTGACGCGTACATCTCAGAGAGTTGGCCAGACGTCGATCAAGAGAAGCAGGAAGGGTCCGACGAGCACTGAGAAGGACTGAGGAAACGTGGCCGGCGACGGCGTCCACGCGCTGGAAGCGGCGCGCGGGCGCCGTCCCGGCTGATCCCTGACCGCCGACGGGCCCGATTCATTGACCTGCGCGGAGGAGGTCTGCCGCCGGGACGTCCTCGACTTCTGGCGCTCGCAATAACCTCGCAATAATCTCACAATAATCTCGCAATAATCTCGCAATAATCGGGGGCGCCGTGGCTCTGTTGGCGAAGAAGGCGTGCACGGATCGAGCAGATGAGGTACTGTAGCCTCGCGCGGGGCTACCATGTCTTCGCCCTCTCGCCCGCGGAGTGACCTGCCAATGCTGAGCCCGTTGCTGAAGGAGATCCGCCACAACCCGCTGCTGTGGCTGCTGGTCTTCGTGCCGGTGGTCTTCGCCGCGGAGACGCTCGCTCCCGACGCGCACACGCTGCTCTTCCTGCTGTCGGTCCTGGCCATCGTACCGCTCGCGGGGCTGCTGAGCCACGCCACCGAGTCCGTGGCCGCGAAGACCGGCGACGCGGTCGGAGGCCTGCTGAACGCGACGCTCGGCAACCTGACCGCGCTGGTCATCGCGCTCACCGCGCTCCGCGTGGTTCGTGGGGTGCTGCTGCTGATGGTGTACATGGTCTTCGCGATGACCCTCTACCTGTTGCCGCCCCAGGCGTCATGAAGCGCGCACTCGACCCGATCGACCGCGTGTCCGAGGTGCTCTTCGGCCTCATCATGGTCCTCACCTTCACGGGCTCGCTGAGCGTTTACGAGGCGGGCCGCGAGCACATCCGGACCATGCTCGCGGGGGCCCTGGGCTGCAACCTGGCTTGGGGCATCATCGACGCGGTCTTCTATCTGATGGGCTGCCTGGCCGAGAAGAGCCATGGCCTCCTGACCTTGCGCGCGGCGCGCGAGGCCACCGACCCCGGGCGCGGGCAGCGGCTCATCGCGGACGCGTTGCCGCCGGCGGTCGCGTCCGTGCTGGAGCCGGCGGAGCTCGAGTCGATGCGCGTGCGCCTGAAGCAGCTCCCCGAACCGCCCGCGCGCATGGGGTTGAGCAAGGACGACGGGCGGGGCGCCTTGGCCGTCTTCCTCTGGGTGTTCCTCTCCACGTTCCCGGTGACGATCCCGTTCATCGTCATGCGGAACCCCGTTCCCGCGCTGCGCGTCTCCAACGCCATCGCCGTCGTTCTGCTGTTCGTGGCGGGCTACGCCTTCGGGCGCCTCACCCGACGCCACCCCGTGTGGGCGGGAAGCGCCATGGTTCTTCTCGGGGCCATCCTCGTGGGAATCACCATCGCGCTCGGAGGATGAGGCAGAATGTGCCATACGCCGGGCTGCTCGGCAGAATCGAAGAATGCCTCCGCCGCGCAGGACATCCACGGGCCAGACGGGCCTACAGTCTGGGTTCCTGAATCGAACCCGTGGTGGCCTATGGCGCGGGGGTATCTCTCCTCCGAGTAACTGTAGAACGGGGGCGCGGCGGCCCGGTGGAAAGCGACCGCCGCCGCAAAGTGGTAGGATAAGCCCAATGCTAGACTGGTCTCAATGCCCCGCTGTCGAACGCTCCCCGGACCGGGTGAGTGGTGCCTGGGTATTCCGCGGCACCCGCGTGCCCGTTGCGGCGCTCTTCGAGAATCTCGAGTCCGGCGCAAGGGTGGAAGAGTTCCTCGAGTGGTTTCCAGGCGTCTCCCGTGAGCAAGCGGAAGCGGTCCTTGAGCACGCGGTTCATAGTCTCCTTGTGGCGTGAAGGTCCTCTTCGATCAGGGCACGCCAGTACCCCTGCGCCGGTATCTCCGTACGCATGAAGTGACGACCGTCTATGAGCTTGGCTGGAGCACTCTGCAGAACGGCTCCCTGATTTCCCAGGCTGAAGCTGCTGGTTTCGATGTCCTGATCACGACTTCCAAGAACTGGAAGTACCAGCAGAACCTGCGCGAGCGAAGCTTGGCGGTCGTGGTCCTTCTCTCCACCAGTTGGCCCAAGATCCAGGCCAAGGTTTCTGAGGTGGTGGTCGCGGTCGATGGAGCGACCAAGGGCAGCTATACCGAAGTGCCTCTCTGAGTTATGAGGTGAGTCAGCCTCGCTTCTCCCTGGTCCTCCTCGCCTGCGGCCGGTTTCTGAGCACCTCTGCCCGCCACATCGACTGCCAGGTCCTGGCCGAAGAGCTGGCGCCTCTGGAGGTCGCCTGGAGCGCCAGGGACCCCTCGGCTGTCACCGGGCCGGGGATCGAGACCGCCCGATGGCTTCTCCAATGCTGTCAGCGGATACGAGCTTTGAACCCTTGGGGGCCGGCTTCCTGCCGGCCCCGATTCTTTAGCCCCTGCTCTTTTGAGTGGAATCTGTTTCGGCAGGCCGAGCATCCCCGATCGTGTCGCCGGGAAGAGGACTCAACGTTGACATTGATCCGTTAGGGGCGTAAGTTAGGCACATTCTTGGCTTTAGAGGTTTTCCGCGGCGTCAGCCGTGAAGGACATGATTGCCAGCTGGTATAGAATTGAGGACTCCGATGGCAGAGAGGCGAGTAGATCGAATCGAGCGGCGGCTCCGTGCTCTTGGCGGGAGAGCACGCCTCCAGGCACTTCTCGAGGAGATTCGGCGCGAAGAGAAGTATCCTGACCTTCCCTACCAGTCCCTGTACATGGCGATCCAGTTGGAGAACCAGCGCCTCGAAGAACTTGGCGAGCGCACTCGGTTCATAACGTCGCGCGACGGTGAAGAGCGCGGGTGGGTCCGGCTTCGTGAGGCGAGCGAATTCGCTCGGGGATCGGCTGCGAGTGAAATCGAAGCCCGTGTTCATCAGCAGAACGAGGCTGTCGGCGAGGAGATTCGAGCGTGGCTGCAGCGGATAGACTGGCGCACGTTTGAGTCAACATTCCTCACTCGCGTTCTCGAGGCGCTAGGATTCCAGGACGTTCAGATCACGCAAGCTACCCGCGATGGTGGTGCAGATGCGCGCGTGATATATCAGCGAGGTGTCGTGGGCGCCCGAGCTATCGTGTCCGCAAAAAGATGGACCGCTCGAACTGTCCCAGTCGACGAAGTCCGCATGATGCGGGGCGTGAAGGGTGAGGAAGATACAGCAATCATTGTGACAACTGGCCGATTCAGTGCCGATGCCCAAAATGAGGCGAAGCCAGGACAAAACCAGCGGGTCGTTTATCTGATTGACGGAGAAAAGCTGATCGAGATTTGCAAGCGCAACCAGATCGGCGTGAAGATGGTACCACTCCCCGGACTGCTGGTTTTGGACCCGGAGGTCGCCCGGGAGGCGCCCGTTCACGACGACTCGGAAGCAGCAGAGGATGGGACCGAATCGGATGATCTCTCCGAGCGGAACGGCCTCACAATCAGCCGGCTCCAAGACGAGATGCTCGGTGATCCAGAGCGCGGTCTGTCTGTTGAGGAAGTAGCGGAGTTCACGGGCTATAAAGTCAACACTGTTCGCGTTTATTTGTATGATGCCCAACGGCGAAAAGCGCTCGGCGATGCAATCCGAGGAGATCAGAAATCACACAGCCGTGCGTTGGTTTTGGTTTCACGCCGGTGTGAAACGGAACCACCCGAATGAACGTGGGGAGACTGGCCCGACTGGGGTTTGGTCAGTCTTCCCTCCCCCCGAACCAACCAAACAAGGACAGCTAGCCAAGGCTGGCTCGGTTCGGGCAACGAGAGTCCGGAAGGGGGTTCAGTCCTGGGTGTGGGGCGGCTCCGTCACGCCTCCCCTTCCGGGAAGTCCACCTGCCGGATCATTTCAGTGACGAATCGTTCCTCGCCCCAGGGGATCAGATGGTCCCGCCCCGGCAGACGCTCCTCGAGGATCACCTGGAACGTCTCGAGGCTCTCCGTCATCCGGCTGAACAAATCGACCAGCAGGGGATTGCGGAAGCCTCCGGGCCCAGCAGGGCGCCGCCATCAACGGCCAGGGTCAGGCGACCGGCGTCGACGTCCTCTATACGATCGAGCGCGGCAAGGGCGGCAAGACCCCGCCGCCGAGGAAGAAGGAGCGGGGGGAGGATGTACAGGGTCCGAAGGGCGAGGCCCGGGTGCTCCGGCTCCGAGGAGACGGCCGGGCGCCATGGCCTGAAGAGAGCTCCTGGTTGGTTAAATGCGGCCGGCCATCGCCGTAACTACCTTGGCACTTTGGGCGCAGCCAGCGCAGACCGCGGGTGTGCCCTCAGGATGCAGGTCACCGAGACCTCGCTGGCCTCGAACCGGGGAGGCGGACAGCCAGCGGCCTTCATCGTGCTGCGAATCGTCTGGATGCCCTGCCCTTCGGCTTGCGCGAGTTGCAGCCGGCTGAGAAACCAAGCGAGGCTCTGGTTGCGCCAGAGCGGCATCACCCTGCGCTTGCGGAGGTCCTCGATCGTCATGCCGGTGAGAAGCTTACCGGGAGAGATAAACTCGATGCGGTCCTGGTAGGAAGTGAATCGTGCCGGGTCGAATATCTCGTAGTCCCGGTGCGCCAGGACGTTGACCATCGCCTCTTGGAGCGCCCGCCGCGGGTACTTCTCGAGGTTGGGCGTCTTCAGGTCTGTCTTGTCGAAGATTGTGACCGCCTCAAGGTCGAGCAACTCCTGTAACCGTCTTGCCTGGTCGAGCAGAGTGCCGGCGATCTCGAGACGCCGCGCAATTGGGCCGGTGCGGTCGCGCCCTGGATAGGCAGAATAGATCGAGAACGCGCCCGGCACGAACTTCTGCGGCTCCCGTCCGAAGAGCAGGATGGCATAGTTGCGCGGGCGCACCACGCCGGTCAGCGGCTCGGCGACGCAGAGAGAGGGTACGAACGGCGTGATCTGCGCGCCCGCGACGAGGTAGGGCTCGATCCCCCGCTCAGGCGTGAACACACCCATCCGCTGAAGCGCATCGCGCAACGCGAGAAGGTCGAAATCATTGGTCGTGGCCAAGGTGCACGGCCGCCGGTCCCAAGGCTCCAGTGCGCCTCTGCGGACGAGGAGCTCACGCAGTAAGCCATTGCGAGCCTCGATCGTCGAACGGCTGACCCGCACGTAGTACTTGGCCCCCTCTTGGCCCCGCCGGAAGGTGTGCGCCGTGCCCGTAGCAGGCTGGAGGAAAACCAGGACTCGCCGGCTGGCGTCGTCTGTTGGCAGCTCCTCCACAAGGGGGACAAGGGGGAGGGACACCCGATCCCTGCAACGCGCCAGAACGGTATTCTCGACCTCGCGGAGTCGACTCGCGGTCAAGCCCGTGCGAACGAGTCTTGGAAACCCGTCGGCGTCTTTTTCTTCTTTGGCTCCGCAGACGACATAACCGCCACCAAGGTTCTGGAAATCATTGGCGAAAGCGGACAGCGTTGCCACGACATCGTCGACGTCGGCGACATTTTCCTTCCACTCCGTTTGCTCGTTCTCTCGTTGAGAGAGCTCGGTCAGATCGATTCTCGCGGTCATGACTGGGAACTCCACCTTCCCATTATCGATCGGGAAGGGCGGTTTGTCGAACTGCGGCCCCAGAACACCCTTCGCGCCTGAGAAGTACTCCTTGACCACTTGTGAGAAGGACTGCCCCTCTCGGTTGTGCCGGCTCAGGAGATCGTAGGCTACCTGTCGGGCTGGCCCGGCTAGGGCAGGATCTCCACGTACCCGTCCGTTCCATGCACGCGGATCCGCTGCCCATCCAGGATCCGTTGGGTGGCATGCTCCACCCCAACGACGGCCGGCAAGCCGTACTCCCGCGCGATCACCGCGCCATGGGTCATCAGGCCCCCCACCTCCGTCACCAGGCCCTTGATCGCGACGAACAGGGGCGTCCAACTGGGATCCGTGTAGGCGGTGACCAGGATGTCGCCCGCTTCGAGATCGGCCTCCGCCATGTCCAGGATGACGCGGGCCCGCCCCTCGATGGTCCCGGCGGAAACTGGAAGTCCGACCAGCGCGCCCGCGGGTAGGTCGTCGCGTCGGTACGACCCGGCGACGGCCTCGCCGTCCGACGTGAGCACCCGGGGCGGCGTGAGCGCCTGACACGACCTGAGCTCGTCCTTGCGCTGGCGGATGAGCTCATCGTCCACCTGGCTCGTGCGCATGACCTCTTGGAGCTCCTCGAACCTGAGGTAGAAGATGTCTTCCTTCTCACGCAGCACGCCGGCCTGCACGAGACGCTCGGCCTCTTCCAGCAACGCCTGCTTGTAGACGAAGTAGCGACTGACCATGCCGTACTTCGGATACTCCCGGTACCCGATGAAGGTCCGGACCCGGTCGATCATCCGCTTGGTCTCGTCGGCCTTCCGCTCCCCGTCCGGCAAGGTCCGCAAGCGCTCCAGCAGCTCCTGTTCCTTCTCCCAGGCCTCCCGCCGCCCTCGCTCGAAGCGCCGCTCGGCCTCGCCCGGCCCGAAGCTCTTGATGTGGCCGAGGATCAGGGGCACGAGCGCGGTGGGGAGCTCGCTCCAACGCGGCCTCGTGATGTCGATCTCGCCGACACCGCGCATGCCGTACCTGTCGAGCCAGGCCCGGATGGCGTCTCGCGCTTCCCGCCCGCCCGCGAGCTTGGGCAGCTCGTCCAGGAAGCCCTCGTCCTCGACGTGCCGCAGAAAAGCCACCACGTCCGGATGCGGGCGGATCACGTCCGCGACGTCCAGGAGCGCCAGCCCCATCTCCGACGTGACGTTGTGGGGGACGGACTGCGTGAGCGTATCAGCCGCGTTCTTCTCGCCCAGCCACGCCTGCATCTGGTCGTTCAGCCACCACGTGGCCTCCATCCCCGCCATGACCACCTGCATGCTCCGCGGATCGAGCTGGACCCGCTTCCGCTCCTGGATATCCGCCCGGATGAAATCGAGCAGCGCCGAGCCGGACTTCGTCCGGATGTCGCGCCGCAAGGCGGCGATAGAGGCCTGGCTGCGCTCGATCAGCTCGGCGACGATGGCCGGATCGGTCTCGATCGTTGCAGCCCCGCCGCCGGGCGGCGTCCAGGCGGGGCCCTCGTCCGGGAGCGGCCGGATGAAGTCGCCGCGGTCGAGGACGGTCCGCAGCGCGTCCCCGATCAGTGGGTCGGACTTCCCGAGCATCGCCAGGAGGCCTGGGCGGCTCGCCGGCGACGCTAGGATCTGGGTGACGTCGACGAACAGCCGCCCGCCGGCTTCGGCCATGGGCCGGGGGGTCGTCATCTGCCAGAAGGAGAGCCCGAGGGGCTTCATGGGGTCGGTCATCATCTGCTGATGACCGACGGAGACGTAGACGTGGTTCTCCCGGTCGCCGGCCTCGGGGATGGGGAACAGGGTGGTGATCGGCCGGCTCTGGACGATCTGGAAGTCATCTTCCTGAAAGTCATTGGCGACCAGGCACCACTCGATGTCCTGGGGGCGGCCGAAGCACGCTTCGATCCGCCGGCCCAGTTGCGCGAGCTGCACGGCCTGCGCGTCCGTCAGCGCTGGCTGCTCCTGGCGCTCCGGCTCGATCGCCTGTTCCTGCGTCCCGCCTGCCGGCGCGGCGTGGAGGGCAAGCTGCTTGGTGGCGATCGTCCTGGCGACGACCTCGCCGTCCCGCACCTTGTAGACGTCCGCGCTCACCAGGCCGGACACCAGGGCCTCGCCGAGGCCGAAGCTGGCCTCAATGGAGGCGACCTTCCGGTTGCCCGTTATTGGGTCAGCGGTGAACAGGATGCCGGCCGCCTGCGGGCAGACCATCCGCTGCACGACCACGGCCATGTGGACCTTTTGGTGATCGAAGCCCTTTCGCAGGCGATAGGTCACGGCCCGCTCGGTGAACAGCGAGGCCCAGCACCGGCTGACGTGCTGGAGGATCGCCGCCGATCCCACGACGTTCAGGTACGTGTCTTGCTGGCCCGCGAAGGAGGCCATCGGCAGGTCCTCCGCCGTCGCGCTGGATCGAACGGCGTAGGCGCCTTGCTCGCCGAGCCGGGCGAGCGCGCGGGTGATCGCCGCCGCCAGATCGTCGGGGATGGCGATCCCTTCGAGGGTCTGGCGGATCTCCGCACTGAGCGCGCGGATCGCCTCCCGGTCGTCCGGCTTCAGGCGCATCAGCCCATCCAGCCGGTCTTCGACCGACGGCCCTTCCGCCATAATTCGCTGGAAGGCGTCCGTTGTCACGCAGAAGCCGGCCGGCACACAGAGCCCTTCGATCCGCGAAAGCTCCCCCAGGTGCGCGCCCTTGCCGCCAACCACCGCGACCTGCGTCTGGTCGATCTCCTGGAAACCCAAA
>DASXJP010000170.1:0-5896 GCA_036497345.1 Thermoanaerobaculia bacterium | reverse complement strand
CTGGGCGGATCCCGCGCTGTTTCACCCCATTTCCCGGATTGTCTCGACGCGGGCTGGCGGGATCAAGGGTCGACTTCGTCGCCCGCTTCGCGGCTTCGCCCTTGACCCCGCCAGCCCGCGTCTGAGGAGGCTGTGTATGGGTGAAGGCGGAAGAGTGCGGAAACGCACTCGAGCGTCGGTGTAATCCGGCCAGAAACGGCACGGCGGCCACGAGATAATTTGGGACTCTACACGTGGGTGGCCTCGGAAGGGAGACGTCCCGACGATGGCGGCCTGCGGACGTAGTACTGAAACGGACTGGGACGTCTCTACGGTTTCCAGGCCGGAGAAGTCTCTGACACCTATTGGGAGCGGCGGAACACGAGCCCGTTAGCCCACCCTTTTTAGATAGGCGGCTACCGTCTGCTGAACGAGATCTGTCAGTTGCTCGGCGGAAGGATGCCGGGAGTTGCTCAGGAAAATGTCTTCGCGCACTCGGAGGCCCAGTGCTCGCGCGACCTCGTTGATGCGGGTAAAGTCGGCGGACGCATACTCGGTTGCCTCATAGCGCTGGATCTGCTGCTCTTTGAGCCCCATCCTCTCCGCCAGCTCTCGTTGGGTCAAACCCGCTGCGATGCGAGCCCGGATGAGCGCCTGCGGGAGCTCCTCTAGAGAATTCAGAGAGATGACCGCCTGCTGGCCGGATTTCAGAGACTCGTATTCGGCGATCTGCTCGCGAAGCTCGTCCAGTTGGCTCTGGAGCGCATCCCGTTGGGCTCTCTGGATCAGCGGGTGAAGCCCGGTAGGTGCCTGCGGCGTGTCAAGCTGAGAGAGCGCCTGCTCGAACTTGTTGGCCTGCGCCATGGTGATGCGGTATTCACGTTCGTTCTTGATCATAGCTGCACCTTCCTCAGTTCGATGGCGATGATCCCCTTGGCTTCCCCGGTGCTCTTGTCGATCTGGAAAAACTCGAGAAACGTATTACCGGCAGGATCCGCGAAAGCCAAGGAGGGGAAGAGCTCGCCTCCATACTTTGCCTTCTGCGCCGCTCGCCGATCCGTGAAGTCCAGCAAGATAGGGTCCAACCGCTCGCCGTCAACTCCAAGGGGATCCCAGCAGGCATCAAAGTCTCCTGGGATCTCCTTCGCCGTTACGAAGCTTCCGTCTACATACACCGTCTGGCAGCCAGCACCAGCCAGGGACTGTAGCGCCCGTTTCAACCCTTCGAGGAGCTCGATCCGGCGTGGTGAGGTCCCGAAACGGTCGACGAGCTCGGTCCAGGTAGCCCAATGGATACCGGCAGGCAGATTACCGGCGGCATCCAAAGGCGGAATCATCGACACAACGATATCGTTGTCTCAAGGCGGAGTCAATCCTGCACCCGTCGGCACTCTTACCCCCCGACGCTCCCCCGCCCTCATCCGTATACCTCTCTCCGAAAGGAGAGCCTCATGCCGAAACTGTCCTACGCTCAGGAGATCGCCGCGCTGGAGGAGGCCCTCGCCGCGTTGCGGTCGATGGCCGATGTCATGCCTCCGCTCGCCCTTGCCTTGGGGGAGGAGCTCGCGGCGCAGATCGTCGAGATCAAGGCGCTGAAGGCGCGGCAACGGGCCTATGTCGCGGAACGGATGGCCGTCACCGAGGCGTTGCACGCCGCGTATGCCCGCGGGATGGCGGACGCGCGCTGGATCCGGGCCTGCGCCGTGCTCGTGCACGGGCCGAAAAGCGGCCGGCTCGTGCAGTTCGGAATCAGGCCCCGCCGGCGTCCGCGACGCAAGGCGGCGAGTCCGGCGGCGGTCGCGGCGAATCCATTCGGCCCCGGCGAGGTGGTTTCCGCTGCCGCGCCGGACGCGGCGTGGACGGCGCACGCCGGGAGGGCAAACGTCGCTGCGATTGGGGGGGAGGCAGATCGGGTTGGGGGAGACGCCGCTGGTTTTGGGGGAAACGCCGCTTCAGATTGGGCAGCGGCCCCGCCGGATGGGGCATTTCCCGCTTGCGGTGGGGCATCGGCGTCCGCAGATGGGGGAAACGCCCCGAAAATTCGGGGAAACGCCCAGGCCGTTGGGGCAAACGTCCCGGCGGACCCAGAGACGGTGGCTCGGGCTGCCTGACGGTTGGGTTTCAGGGAACCTCGCCCAGGACGGCCGTGTGTTTTTACGCACGGGGTGGGATGGGTGTCTACAAGCCCTACCGCGCCCGCAACAAAAACTCCCCCGCGAGCAGCTTATACGCCTCCGCCCCCGTGGCGTGGCGGTCGTACTGGAAGATGGTCTGGCCGGCGGCGGGGGCTTCGGCGAGGCGGGTGTTGATGCGGATCTCGATGGCGAAGATCAGGTTGCCGTGCTCGGATCGGAGCTCGTCCACGGTCTGGCGGGTGGCCTTCGTGCGGTAGTCGACCACGGTGAGGAGGAGCCCCAGGGGGCGGACGCGCGTGCCGTGGTCCCAGCCGATGCGCTCGGCGGCGGCGATCAGGTTCCGCAGGCCGGTCACCGCTAGGAACTGCGGCACCACGGGGACGATGAAGGCGTCCGCCGCCACGATGGCGTTGGCCGGCAGCAGCGAGAGCGACGACGGGCAGTCGAGGAAGACGAAGTCGTACCCGCGGGCCAGGTCGGTCAGCACCCCCTTGAGCCGCACCTCCTTGCCGCGGAAGATCCCGAGCTCGGATTCCGCCCGGATGAGGTCCACCGAGGCGGTGATCAGGTGCAGGCCGGGGATCGCCGTCTCCCGCACCGCCTGTGCCGCCGGGAGGCCGTTCAGGAGCACGTCCGCCGAGGAGGGCGCGAGGCTCGAGCGCTCGACCCCCAGCGAGAGCGAGGCCGAGGCCTGGCTGTCCAGATCCACGAGCAGCACGCGCAACCCCTGGTCCGCCAGGGCGGCCGAGAGGTTGACGGCGGTGGTGGTCTTGCCGACTCCACCCTTGCGGCTGATCAGTGCCGTGATCATTTATGCGGGGGAATCTATAACATCTGCCCCCGCGGATGTCCGGCCCGCATCATGATCGGGAAGCGCACCTCCCGTTCCTGGTCGGGGTCCCCCCAGGCGGCCGCCATCTCGTCGCGGAGGAGGTCGCGCGGATCTTCCCCGTGGGCCTTGAGATAGCGCTGGGTGGCCGACCAGGTGCCGATGTAGGCGAGCAGGCGGGCGAAATCCCAGCGTTCCTCGATCCAGAATTGCGGTACCTCGACCTCCGCGAAGGGGAAGGGGAGGTGACGGTACTCCTCGTCCACCCAGCGGCGCTCGGGCGGCCAGTAGGTCTTGACGATCTGGTAGGAGAGCCGGTCGATGAGGGCGCTGATCTCCGGGGTGACGCGCGGCAGGTTGTAGGACCAGACGACGATGGCGCCGTCCGGGGCCAGCACCCGCTCGGCCTCGGCGTAGAAGCGGTCGAAGTCGAGCCAGTGGACCGCCGTCGCCACCGTGACGAGGTCGACCGCTCCGTCCGGGAGGCCGGACTGCTCGGCGGGCGCCTGGCGGTATTCGATTTTCGGGTGGGGCGTGGCCTGCGCGAGCTGGGCCGCGGAGGCGTCGGTGGCGATCACCCGCGCGAAGCGCTCCGCGAGGCCCAGGGCGGCCTGGCCGTTGCCGGTGGCGCAGTCCCAGGCCAGCGAGCGCCCGGGGGTGAGGGAGGCGACGAAATCGAACAGCGCCGCGGGGTATCCCGGGCGGAAGGAGGCATAGCCGGAGGCGTGTCCGGAGAAGTGGTCTTTGAAGGTCATCGTCGATCCTTTCGGTCAGGCGCCCGCTTCGGCGTCGGCCCGCGCGAGGGGACGGCGGAAGCGGACGGCGATGCGCAGGAGGAGCAGGATCGCCACGGCCGCCAATCCCACGGTAAACCCCCACCAGAGGCCACGCGCACCAAGGCCGGCGTGGAAGGCGAGCCACCAGCCGGCGGGCAGGCCGAGCGCCCAGTAGCCGATCAGGGCCATGGCGGCGGGGAAGGTGGTGTCCGCCGCGCCGCGGAGCACGCCGGAGCTCACCACCTGGAGGCCGTCGAACACCTGGAAGGCGGCGGCGATGGGGAGCAGGAGCCGGACCACGGCGATCACCTCCGGATCGTTGGTGTAGAGGCGGGCGAGCGGGCCGGGCGCGATCATGAAGAGGAGGGCGAAGGCGAGCATCGTCCCCGCGCCCATGGCCAGGCAGGCCTCGGCCGCCAGGCGCGCGCCGGTGGGGTCCCGCCGGCCGATGGCGTTGCCCACCCGCGTGGCGGCGGCGCCGGAGATGCCGACCGGCACCATGTAGGTCAGGGCCGCGAGGTTGATCGCGACCTGGTGGCCGGCGAGGGCGGTCACCCCGATCTGCCCGATCAGCGCCGCCCCGATGGCGAAGAGCAGCAGCTCGACCGTGCTGTGGAAGCCGATCGGCAGGCCGATCCGCAACATCCGGAGGTGCCCGCGCAGGGCGGTGGCCTCGGCGGTGAAGCCCCGCCAGTAGGGGCGGAGCCAGCGGCGCGACGCGATCAGGAGATAGAGGAACATCGCCCAGCGGGAGATCGAGGTGGAGAGGGCCGAGCCGAGCACTCCCAGCGCCGGCGCTCCCAGGTGGCCGAAGATGAGGAGCCAGTTGAACGCCAGGTTGCAGACGTTGCCGACCACGATCGCCATCACCGCGGGGCGGACGTGGCTCATGGCCTGGAGCGTCTGCCGCAGGGCGACGGACAGGAAGTAGGGGAGGATCCCCCAGAGGATGCCCCGCGCGAAGGCCGCGGTGTCGCGGCTCACCTCCGGCGCCTGGCCGAGGAGGCGGAGGAAGGGCCCCACGTCGATCAGGAGGAGGACGGTCGGCACCGTGAGCGCCGCCGCCATCACCAGGCCGCGCTGGAGATGGCCGCCGATGGCGCGGGTATCCTCCGCGCCGTGCGCCTGCGAGACGAGGGGATCGAGGGCGGAGAGAATCCCGTAGCCGAAATTCAGCAGGCAGTAGGTGAAGATGTTCCCCAGCGCCCCCGCGGCGAGCGCAACGGCCGAGAGGTGCCCCAACATCATGGTGTCGACCGTACCCATGAGCATCATGCCCAGCTGCGAGGTCACCACCGGCACCGCGAGGCGGCCGGCGGCGGCGAGCTCGGAACGGAAGGCGGAGCGGCGCATGGGAGGGCTAGGCTACTATAGGCGGCCTTGCCGGCCGGCGCGCAAAACGCCCCTCGCGGCACGTTGTGGATCATGGAGGATCATCCGGTATGAAACGCTCGTTCTCTGTCGTTTTCCTCATCAGCGCGATGGGGCTCGGCGCGATGGGCCAGCGCGGGCTCGCCCAGTTGGCGCCGCTGGGCCCGGAGGCCCGGTTGCCCGCCAACGGAGGGGCCGAACGGCCCGACGTGGCCGTCCAGCCCGGCGGCGGCTATGCCGTCGCCTGGGACGATCAGTCGGCCCGGGTCTTCTCGCACTACGTGGCCGCCGACGACGAGGCTCCGGGAGAGGAGACGGTGTTCGTGGGGGACGGCGGTCTGTCGGCGATGGATTCGGTCACGGTGACGCCGAAGGGGTTCGAGGTGCTCTGGCACGTCACGGACGATCAGGGTCTGCCGGTGGCCTTCTACCGGCGCCATCTCGATCCGCAAGGGCGGCCCGCTACGGGCAGGCCGGTCCTTCTGGCTCGGGGCGGCGTCGACTGGGTCTGGGACCTCGGCGGCAGCCGGTTCATGGCCGCCTGGTTCATGGATCCCAAGCAGTCCATCGGCGCCCGGTTCCTCTCGCCCTTCGGCCAGCCCACGGGACCGGTGATGCGTCTGAATAGCCGGCCCGTGGACGATCCGGAGGCCGTGGCCGTGCCCCTGGCGGACGGCGGTTTCGTGGCCGTCTGGCTCGGCACTCGGTTGAGCAAAGAGGTGGGGAAAGAGGAGGAGGAGAACGGCACCGCCGTGTTGCGGGCGCGCCGGTTCAACGCCGCGGGCCACCCCCTGGGGCCGGACTTC
>DASXJP010000169.1:0-7041 GCA_036497345.1 Thermoanaerobaculia bacterium | reverse complement strand
CTGACTGTGCTCATAGCGCCATCTTACCAGATCGACAGAGGACTCCCCGTTGACACCCACCCTCCCCTAGCGCCACCATGGGCCCTCCCGGCCGCGAAGAGCCCATCATCTTCACCGACCCTGAAACCCCCACCGCCCTGGTGATCGGCCACCCCGGCCACGAATTGCGCGTCCACCATTGGATCGAGCGCACCCGTCCCCTGGTGTTCGTGCTGACCGACGGCTCGGGGCATACCGGGGTGTCGCGCCTGGCCTCCACGACGGCGGTGCTGGAGCGGGCGGGGGCCACGCCGGGGTCGATCTACGGCCGGCTCTCGGACCGCGAGGTCTATCGCGCGATCCTCGACGGGAATGTGGACCTCTTCGCCGGGCTCGCGGACGAGCTCGCGGCGGCCTTCGATCGGGCGGAGATCGGCTGCGTGCTCGGGGACGCCGTCGAGGGGTTCAACCCGGGACACGACGTCTGCCGGCTGGTGATCAACGCGGCCCTGTTGCGGAGCGGACGGCATCCCGCCAATTTCGAATTCTCCCTCGAAGGGGCTCCGGAGGACTGTCCGCCGGAGGACCGGGCGGAGGCGATCCGCCTGGAGCTCGACGGCGACGCCCTGCAGCGCAAGCTCGCGGCGGCGGCCGGATATCCGGAGATGGCCTACGAGATGGAGCGGGCCCTCGCCAACCATGGCCGCGCCTCGTTCGGCGTCGAATGCCTGCGGCCGGTCCGCTATGGGCTGGAGATCGGCGGCCGACATCCTCAGCCGCCGTTCTATGAGAGCTATGGCGAGCGGCAGGTGGCGGCGGGGATCTATCGCGAGGTGATCCGCTTTCGGGGCCACATGGCCCCGCTGGCCGAGGGGCTGGGACGTCGCGCGGCGCGGGGGGATCGGATCGCTTGCGCGTCCTCCTGACCAACCGCTCGCTCGACCAGCGGGCGGGCTCCGAGCTCTATCTCTTCGAGCTGGCGACGCGGCTCCTGGCACGCGGGCATGCGCCCGTGGCGTTCAGCCCGCGGCTGGGCAAGGTGGCGGCGGCGCTGCGCGAGGCCACCATCCCCGTGGTGGACGACCTCGGCGCCATCGGCGAGCCGCCGGACCTGATCCACGGCCAGCATCACACGGCGGCGATGACGGCCCTGCTCCATTTCCCGGGCGTGCCGGCGGTCTACGTCTGCCACGGCTGGAAGCCCTGGGAGGAGATCCCGCCGCGGTTTCCGCGCATCCTGCGCTACGTGGCCGTGGACTACACGACCCGGGAGCGGCTGGTCTCGGAGCAGGGCATCCCGCCGGAGCGGGTGGAGGTGGTGCTCAACTTCGTGGATCTCGACCGTTTCCGGCCCCGCCCGCCCCTGCCGCCGCAGCCCCGGCGGGCGCTCGTCTTCAGCAATCAGGCGAGCGAGCGGACCTTCCTGCCCACCGTGCGCGAGGCGTGCGAGCGGCTCGGCATCGCGCTCGACGTGGCCGGCGTCGCCTCGGGAGTCACCACGGAGCGGCCGGAGGAGCTGCTGCCGGGCTACGACCTCGTCTTCGCCAAGGCGCGCGCGGCCCTGGAGGCGATAGCGGTGGGAACGGCGGTGGTGCTCTGCGATCAGGCGGGCGCCGGCCCCCTGGTGACGAGCGCCGAGCTCGACCGACTGCGGCCGCTGAATTTCGGCATCCGGACGTTGCGCCATCCCGTCACCGCCGACTCTCTGGTGAGCCAGATCGAGCGCTACGATCCCGCCGACGCCGCGGAGGTCTCGCGGCGGCTCCGCGCCCTGGCAGGGATCGAGGAAGCGGTGGACCGCATGACCGCTCTCTACGAGGAGGTCCTCGCGGAGCACCGGCAGAAGGGGAGCCCGCCGGCCGCGGAGGAGAACCGGGCCGCGGCAGCCTACCTGCGCTGGCTCAGCCCCTATCTCGATGAGCGTTCCTGGCTGCTGGCGGAGAGGGAAGAGAGCTCCCGGTTGCTAGCGGAGAGTGAGGAGGAGCGTTCCCAAATCCTGGCGGAGAGCGAGGGACTGCGCGCGGAGGTGGACCACCTGCGGAGAGAGATGCAGGCCCTCCAGTCCACCGCCACCTGGCGACTGCGCGAGCGGTTCCTGCGGGTGGGTCCGTTGCGGCGGGCGTATCGGTGGGTGCGGGGGGCGGGGTCTCGATAGATAATCCAGCCATGAAGACCTTCGACGCCACCTCCCTCCCCACCAACGCCGGCGATCCCAACTACTTCACCGGCGACGTCACCCTCCGGCCCTTCCCCACGCCCGGACCGGTCAAGCTGATCCGCGTCGAGCTCGGTCCGGCGGCGCGGACGCACTGGCATACCCACAGCGGCGTACAGATCCTCTTCGTGGCGGAGGGGCGCTGCCGGTATCAGCACGAAGGCGGGCCCGTCGAGGAGGCGGGGGTTGGCGAGACGATCTACGTTCCCAAAGGGGAGAAGCACTGGCATGGCGCGACGCCGGACGCCCCGATGGTGCACATCGCCATGAACATCGATCTCGAAACGGAGTGGCTGGAGCCGGTGACGGAGGAGCAGTACGGGCGGTGAGCCCCGACCTCCAGGACCAGCTCGCGCGGCTGGAGGCCTTCTACGGGACTCCTGAGCCCCCCGCCGTCACCGATCCCTTCGAGATGATCCTCTGGGAGAGCGTCGCCTATCTGGTGGACGACGAGCGGCGCGCCAGGGTCTTCGCCCGGCTGCGGGAGGAGATCGGGCTCCTGCCCTTGGAGATTTCCACGACGCCTCCAGAGGTGCTCGCGGAGGTCATCAAGGATGGCGGCATGCAACCCCTGCATCGGGCCGAAAAGCTGCTGGCCGCGGCGGCGGAGGCTCTCGACATCGGCCTCGACAGGCTCGAGAAGCTCATCCGGACGGCTCCCGACAAAGCTTCCAAAGAGCTTCGGAGGTTCCCAGGCATCGGCGAGCCCGGAGCGGACAAGATCCTCCTCTTCTCTCACGCCAAGCGGACGCTCGCCCCGGAATCAAACGCTCTCCGTGTGCTCGTCCGCCTGGGCTTCGGCGAGGGGGACGAAAAAAACTATAGCCGCATGTACCGCTCGGCCGCGAAGGCTGTGGCGCCCGAGCTCCCCGAGGATTTCGCCTGGTTGATTCGCGCCCACCAGCTCCTGCGTCGGCACGGTCAGGAGGTCTGCAAGCGGAGCGTTCCGCTCTGCGAGGTCTGTCCGCTGACGGATGGCTGCCGCTGGTTTTTGTCGCGGGCGGGAGACGGGACTGCCTGATCGGAGCCTCAACTGGCATATCATCGAGCAGGAGATCCAAGATGCCAATCCAGCTCACAGCCGTTTTTCGTCACGTTCCTGGAGGATACGTCGCTTTCGTGGAGGAGCTTCCAGGCGCCAATACCCAAGGGACGACCCTCGAAGAGGCGCGGACGAACCTCCAGGAAGCCGTGGCGCTCGTCCTGGAGGCCAACCGGACCTTGGCGGAGGAGGAGCTTCACGGCGCCGACGTGATCCGTGAGCCCTTCAAGCTGACCGCGTGAAGAGGATCGACCTCATCCGGCATCTCGAAAGCCACGGCTGCCAGTTGCTTCGGGAAGGAGGCAGCCATTCCGTCTTTATCAACCGGGCCGCTCGGAAGAGCTCCACGGTCCCGAGGCACCGGGAGATCGACGAGTTTCTCGCCCGCAAGATCTGCCGAGATCTGGAAGTCCCCAGTCCAAGGTAGACCGGTGTCCGCCGCCGGAGCAAGGCCCCTCTGCGGCCCCCCGTCCGCTCCTGCTAGACTCAAGCCTTGCTACGGCATCTCTTCCCGCTCTCCGGAGGAAAAACATGACGGCAAATTCACGGCAGGTCGGGCTTTGGGTGGCCCTCAGCCTTTTGATCGCCCTGCGGGCCGGTGCCCGCGACTCGGGGCCCCTCACCATGGCGCTCCAGTACACGCCCCAGGAGAGCGTCGGCACCTCCAACGCCGTGCTCGCTCCGGGCATGGCCGACCGGCCGGTGCGGCTGTCGATGGCCGACGGCCGCGCGGGCAACGATCCCAAAATCATCGGCGAGATCTCGGACCATGACGACAAGGTCTTCCCGGTCTATGCCTCGAACGACGTGATCGCCTGGGCCACCGAGGTGCTCGGGAAGAATGCCGCCGACTGGGGGATCAAGGTCGCGCCGGACGCCCCGCTCTCCCTCGCCGGCAGGCTGACCCAGATCCGCCTGGTCGCCAGCACCAAGGCCGTGGGCTCCACCTATAACGTGGAGATCCAGGTGGCCTTCACGCTGTCGGACGCCAAGGGCCGCACCCTCTGGGAAGGCGCCGCCAAGGGGGACGCCACCCGCTATGGCCATGCCCGCAGCACCGAGAACGCCAACGAGGTGCTGAGCGACGCCATCAAGGAGGCCTACGCCAACGCGTTCAACGATCCCGGTCTCCAGAGCGCCTGGCTGGGCAAGAGCCGGCCGGTGGCTCCGGCCGCGGCGCCCGCCGAGCCTCCGGTCTCCCCCGCCGACCTGCTGGCCGATCTGGTCAAGCTCAAGAAGCAGGGGTTCACCACGGACCTCCTCGTCGACTACGTCAACGGGAAGACGCTGACCAAGGCCCTCTCGGCGGACGACCTCGTGAAGTGGAAGGACGCCGGCATGCCGCAGGAGGTCATCAAGGCGGCGCTGGGGAAGGGGAAGGGGTAGGGGCCGGAGATGAATCGCTCGAAGCTCCAAGAGAATAAGGATCCGGAGACGGAGAAGATCGGAGACGCATCACGGTCGGGGTCCAGCTCCCAGGCCGCCATACGGCGTGCGCAAGCTCTGGTGCGCTCGTATATCCCTGAAGGCAGGAGCCTGGCGGATGAGCTGGTCGCGGAGCGGAAGGGCGAAAGTCACTCCTGAGATAGATCTTGTCCTCCAGCCTCGCCGCTCGGGATTGAAATCCCGGGCGGGAGAGGCCGAGGCCTCAAGGACCCAAAGGACAGCAAGGACAACAAGGACAACCACGGACTCGAAAACCCCTGGCGCCGTCCGTGCTGGTCCTTGCAGTCCTTTGGGTCCTTGCAGGCGCCTGCTCCTCCTCCCCGGAGCCCCCTGCTACAATCCCCACCCGCATGCCCCACGTCCAGCTCCTCCCCACCACCGACCGCCTTCTGCGCCGGATCGACGCCATGGCCGGCCAGCCGGTGGCGATGCTGGTCGATCTGGTGGCGGACGTGTTCATCACGGGCACGCCGAAACGGATCAGCCGGGAGGCGCCGGTGCTCATCCTCTCGTATCAGGGAGAGCGGCTGACCCCCGGCGGCGGCGCGAACGCGGTGGCCAACGTCGCCGCCCTGGGCGGGCTCCCCCTGCCGCTCGGCGTGGTGGGCGACGATCCGCACGGCCGGGGGCTGCTCGCCGACCTGGAGGCGCGGGGGGTGCGGACCGAGGGGATCCGGGTGCGGCCCGGTTACCGGACCCCCACCAAGGTGCGCATCCTCGGCGGCGGCAAGCACTCGATCAAGCAGCAGATCGTGCGCTACGACATCGAGGAGACGCTCACGCTCGACCGCGAGGACCGCGAGCATTTCGTCGCTCTCCTCCGGCGCTGGTCCGGCGAGACGCGGGTCGCCATCCTCTCGGATTACGGCTATGGCGCGGTCGAGCCCGGGATGCTGCCCCGGATGCGCGACGCCCTGGGCGCGAAGGTGACGCTCCTCGCGGACAGCCGCTATCGGCTGGGAGAGTTCGGGGGGCTCGACGGCGCCACCCCCAACGAGGAGGAGGCTGAGGCTCTTCTCGGCGCGTCGATCGAGGACGATCCGGACCGCCTGGAGCGGGCCGGCCGGAGCCTGCGCGAGCGGCTGGGGGCGCGCTTCCTCCTGATCACCCGCGGCAGCCGCGGCATGAGCCTGTTCCGCCCCGAGACCTCGGCCCATCTCCCCGTCTCGGGCACGGACCAGGTGGCGGACGTGACCGGGGCCGGGGACACGGTGATCGGCACCTTCGCCCTCGCCCTGGCCACCGGCGCCGACCCGCTGGAGGCGGCGCTGCTCGCCAATTACGCCGGTGGCGTGGTGGTGATGAAGATGGGGACCGCCACCTGCTCGCCCGAGGAGCTGCGGCGGACGGTGGAGAGCGATCCCCGGCCGCTGGAGACGATGCGGTGGGGCTGGTCCTGACCGTCCCCGAGCTGCGCGAGCGCGTCCGGGCGCTCAAGGCCGCGGGCAAGAAGGTCGCCTTCGCCAACGGCCATTTCGATCTGCTCCACGTGGGTCACCTGCGCTACCTCCGCGACGCCCGCGCCGAGGGGGACGCGCTGGTGGTGGCGATCAACGACGACCCCTCGGTCGCGCGCCTGAAGGGTCCGGGCCGGCCCGTGGTCCCCGCCGCCGAGCGGGCCGAGCTGCTGGCGGCGCTGGAGCCGGTCGACTTCGTGGTTATCTTCGACGGCGACTCCCCCGCGCCGCTGCTGGCCGATCTCCAGCCGGACGTCCACTGCAAGGGCACGGACTACGGGCACCCTGAGCGGGTGCCCGAGCACGAGACGGTCCGCGCCTACGGCGGCCGGACGGCGCTGGTGGGCGATCCCAAGGACCATGCGACGAGCGACCTGATCGCCAGGGTGAAGGCGCTGCCTTGAGGGTCCTCATCGTCCGCACCAGCGCCCTGGGGGACGTCGTCCATGCCCTGCCGGTGCTCACGGCCCTGCGGCGGCGGCTTCCGGAGGCGAGGATCGGCTGGGTGGTCGAGGAGGGGATGGCCCCCCTTCTCGCCGGTCATCCGGACCTCGACGAGCTTCTCGTGGTGCGTCTGCGGCAGTGGCGGAAGGTGTCGCGGCAAGGCCTCGGCGAGCTCGGCGGCTTCGTCTCGGAGCTGCGGCGCTTCGCGGCCGACGTGGCGCTCGATCTGATGGGGAACCACAAGGCGGGGGCGATCTCCCGGCTCTCGGGCGCCCGGACCCGGATCGGCTTCGCCCGCCCGCACCGCCGGGAGCCGTCGAGCGCCCTGTGGATCAACCGGCCGGTGGTGCCCCGCGGCGTCCACGCGGTCGATCGCATGCTTTCCCTGCTGGACGCCCTCGGCCTCCCTCCCGAGCCCGCGGACTTCGGCCCGGAGAAGCTCTTCCAGGAGGAGCCTT
>DASXJP010000168.1:0-8267 GCA_036497345.1 Thermoanaerobaculia bacterium | reverse complement strand
CTCCGAAAACCCCGAAGGGGCGCAGGCAGCCAAAAACGGACCGATCTGCCTGCGCCCCTTCGGGGCTTTGGATGGGATTTGAAGGCTCCACTCTCCTGGGGTTGAAACCCCAGGCTTTATGCCCGCGCCTCTTCGAGGCTGATCCAACTTCCAGACATCCTCTACGGGAATCGCCCATCGGGACACCTCCATGTGTCAACCTCCTTTTTAGAGGCCGTTTGGAGATGGCGCGATACCTGCCGGGAGGGGTCAGGAGGCGTGGGCGGGTGGGGGCCGTGGACCACCCGGGGGGGTGGGAGCGATATATTCACCCTATACGACGGACCATCCCCACCTCCAAGGGCCCTTTCCGCGCCGACCAGATCCGCTCGGGCGATCCCTACGAGCTCTCCAACGGCCACGCCATCCTGTGCATGCCCCCAAGCGGACGCAGATCGCGAGCGAAACGTCTGGGCGGCTTGGTGCTCGGAAGCGATCCCTCTGTGGAAGAGGCGGGGATCGACACCGGATACTCCCCCTCGTCCGACATGCTGCGCGCCCCGGACGTGGCCGTCGGCAACGTACCCGATACGCCCGGCTGGGTGCAGGGAGCGCCGCCCCTGGCGGTGGAATACTGCGACACGGGACAGGATGAGAAAGAGCTCGCTGCCAAGATCTCCGAGCTCCTGGCCGCCGGCACCAGGATCGTCTGGGTCGTCCACCTCTCCGGGCCGCGCCGGGTCGAGGTCCACGAAAACGGGCAGGAGCCGCGCCTCGTGCGTCCCGGCGAGGAGCTCACCGCGCCGGGGATCCTGCAAAACCCCATACCCGTGGAGGCGCTCTACGACCGGCAGGCCGCTCACGCCGTCACCTTTCGCAATCTGCTCCAGCGTCAGGGTTATCGGGATCTCGACGAGGTCCGGAACGAAGGACGGCAAGAGGGGCAACTGCAAACCTTGCGAGACTCCATCCTCGACGTCCTGCAGACTCGCGGCCTATCTGTCGACGAAGCTGCACGCTCCGCCATCGCGGCGATCGCCGATCTCGCTGTCTTACGTCGCCTCCTCACCCGGGCGGCGACGGCGTCAACGGCGGACGAAGTCTTCGCCGGCGAGTGAGCCTCGGAGCCGTCAGTCCGATCTCATGCTCTGCTCCCACCGCACCGGATTCCTAGGCGATCCTGTACACCCGGGGCGAACGATCGATCAGCCCGCAGGGCGCCAGGAATTAGCCCGGCGGCGGCTCACGGGGCGAGATGACCCCGCTCTCCCCTGTCTTCAATGAGCTCTCTCAGGAGCGTCCGCGCGCCCAGCGGCGATACGCCTCGATCCATTCCGCGCCTCGGACTGGCGATGCAGGAAGCGGCAGATGAAGAATTGGGATGGCCTGTCGGTCTTGCCCTCGCCGGCAGACCGCGACGATCTCCTCCGCATCCGTCAGGTCAAGGCGCTCGACCGTAACCTTCACGCCAAGGAGCTGCGTCTCGAAAGGTAGCTCGAGGTTCTCCTCAAGCATGGTGTAGAAGCCCGTTATCTGCTCCGATTCGTCGTAGCAATCGACAGTGGCTTCCTCGATCAGCCGATCGAGCTCGGCTGCGGCGATCGTGTCTCGCTGGTCAGGTTCGGAATTCTTCTTCGGATCGGGGTTTATCTCGCGCCTGGTCATGTCGACTCCTCGAAATGATGAAGCGCCTCCTCGTCATATTCGACCGTCGGACCGTCAATGACCTCCGCATAGCCAAGCGGCGACTCACCGCGGGCGTACCCAATTGCACGGTAGGTTCGCAACCGTTTTGCAAACATACGCATGAGAACGGGGACCTCGCGGTCGACGTAGTCGAAAATGCGGGCTTCGCTCTTTTTTGGGTGAAGACGATGCAGCCGGCCAACGTATTGCACCAGCGTACCCTTCCAGGACACAGGCATCGCCAGAAAGAGGGTATCGAGCCGTGCGTCGTCGAAGCCTTCGCCGATGTAGCGGCCGGTTGCGAGCACAAGCCGCTCCTCGCCCTCGGGGAGATCGGCAAGCCACGCACCAAGCTCACGCCGCTCCTTGGTAGTCATACCACCTTGGAGAACCACAAGATGCCGGACAAAGCCGCGCATTTGATCGGCGAAGTACCCGAGATGATCTTTTCGCTCAGTCAGCAGAAGAGGAGAACGACCTTCCTCCAACGCATGGAGGACGTCATCCAAAATGACCCGATTGCGCACCTCGTCCTCGGCAAGCGCCTTGTAGATACCCTGAATACCAGTCTCAGTAGAGGCATTGTCCATCCTGAAGGCGGTTTCGCGTACGATGAGTCGGTGGTCGAAAGGTCGCCGCGCAAGCTGACTTCTCGAATCTACGGCAAAGCGCACAGGTCCCAGTTGCATCTCCAGGATAGGGTGATGTCCATCCCGGCGATACGGAGTGCCGGTGAGACCAAGGACGTAACGGGCCTTGACCTCGGATAGCACACGCTCGAAGGAAGCGGCCGGCACGTGGTGGCATTCGTCCACGATGACCTGGCCATAGTCTCCTACGATGTCATCGACGCGGCCCTTATGAATCAAGCTTTGGATCATGGCTACATCGAGGCACCCGTTCGGCTTGCGCTTACCACCACCGATTTGACCGATCTCCTTCTCCTCAAGGCCGAGAAACATGGAGAGTTGAGCCACCCATTGGTCCAGAAGAGGACGCCGATGTACGAGCACCAGTGTGCTCCGCGCGCGTTGCGCGACAAGGTAGGTGCCAAGAACAGTTTTGCCAACGCCCGGCGGGGCGACAAACACACCAATGTCGTGCTGGAGAAGCTCCCGTGCGGCTCGTTGCTGGATTGCTGTCAACTCGCCCTTGAACGTAACTTGGAGGACCTCACCTTCTTGGCAAAGGTCCTCGACGACGAGGTCTACACCATGTTCTCGAAGCAACTCTTCCAGATCACGCCGACAGCCTCGCGGCAGCGCGATGTGCTGCGCAAGCTCCTCTGCACAGCCGATGACCCGCGGCGTGAGCGCGGTAGACAGCCTCATACTCTGCTTCTTGTAGAACTCGGGATTCTGGAAAGCGGCGAGTCGCTTGATTTCATTCAGAAGCGGGGACTGGAGGTCCGCCTTTTCGACAAAGAGGCGTTGCGCGAGCACAGCACGCACCGCTCGCGGCAAGGAGCCCACAATAGGCACACGCCGGGGACGTCGCGAAGGTTGGCACGTCCACGGGGCTGACTCCTCGCTATCTACAGATTCGGCAAGGCGAACACCCACGACGCGCCCTTGCCGTGAGGCCTCCCTGGCGAGGTTTTCTACGGCCAAGGTGGCCATGCGCGGTACGGAGGCAAGGTAGGCCCACTGGTCTGTGTAGGCTTGAAATCTTTCGTCCACAAAGACACTGTTTCCCTCCTGGCGCGGCTCGTACTGAAGCGGCAGCGCGATAAGGTTTCCGAACCCGCCGCGAGGCATGGTGTCCTGGTTTGGGAAGAGTCGGTCGTACGATCCCATCCTGAGTTGATGCCGCCGGGCCATCGTCTCGGTAAGGAGATAGCAGCCCATCTTCCGGGCAAGACTCGCTGTGGTCGGAGCCGCAAAAAAGAACCACGCATGGGCACCGTTGCCGGAGCGGGAACGCTCCACAGCCACCGGTACGCCCATCGCGCGGCTGGTTTCGACAAACGCGCCAACATCGTCCTGCCAGGAGGACTTATCGAAGTCGACTACCAGAACCCAGCAGGTTTCGTCTTCGAGAAGCGGATAGACGCCCATCACATGCCTTCCCCGAAGGTGGTCAAGGACAATCTGGTCGTTAACCGGCGTCAAGGCCTGGTTCGGACATTCACCGCATTTGACTTTCGGAAGCTCACAAATCCCGCGTACAAATTTATTCGTGCAGGCAGGCGCATAGCCCGATTTTCCGGTCCTTTTGCTCACAAACCTGATGGGGAAGATATCTTCGCGGCCCTTGAACAGCGCTCGAAAGAGCCGGACCTTTTCTGTAGGTGTCGCCGGTACCCGGGCGTTTGTGACGACCGGTGAGACAACTCGCGTCGGTTCATAGGAAGGCAAAACCGCCAACCTCGCGCGCAAAGAGTCCACTCGGCAGCGCGTGGCTTCACGTTGTCTGTCGAGATCCACCAGCCGTGCTTCTTCGCGCGCCAGGGACTCGAGGAAATCCTCGCTCATGGATGCCATAGCAGCTACATACCGAGACGGTGCGGTCAACCTGATACGGGCTCCAACAAAGGCTGGAAGACAGCCCCTGGATCAGGGGTTGGCATGCCCTGGAAGCAAATGATACTGCATACTGGGAAGAAACGGTAATCTCTTGCAGGCTTCCCTGGTTAAAGGCAGAGCGCTCCTACCGCCGACTGGGAGCCCAACCGGATGGTGGCGGTCCTCCAGGCTCGCGGCCTGACAGTCGGCGACGGCGTCAAAGGCGGACGAAGTCTTCGCCGGCGAGTGAGCCCCACCCACCCCAGGGCGGCCACACAGGGCCGCCCCTACGGAAATCTCCCGCGGCCGGTCTCCCTCTTCTCGCGTCAGGTCGGGAGGGAGGCCGGGAGAAGAGGGCTGGGGTGATGAGGGCCAACCTGCCGGGAACGCCAACGCCGACAAAGCAGACTCACTCCGCTCTCCTCTCCCCCTCCCGCCGCACCGCGCTCTCATGCCACCGCCGCAGCGCCAGATACGAAACCCCCGAGAGCACCGCATACAAAAGCACCCCCGAGCCCGCGAGGAGCGCGAGCGCGGCGAACATACGCGGTATGGCCAGGGTGTACCCCGCCTCCAGAATGCGGTAGGCCAGGCCGGAGGCGGCGCCACCGGTGCCGGCCACGAACTCGGCCACCACGGCGCCGATCAGGGCCAGGCCGCCGCTGATCCGCAATCCGCCCAGGAAGTACGGCAGGGCGCTCGGCAGGCGGATGTAGCGGAGCACCTTCCAGCGGGAGGCCCCATAGAGACGCATCAGGTCGAGCAGATGGTGGTCGGCGCTCTGGAGGCCCAGGGTGGTGTTCGCCGCCACGGGGAAGAAGGCGACGAGGAAGGCGCAGAGGACGAGAGCGAAACGCACGTCCTTCACCCAGATCAGCAGCAGCGGCGCGATGGCGACCAGGGGCGTGACCTGGAGGATCACCGCGAACGGAAAAAGGCTTCTTTCGATCCATTTCGCCTGGATGAGGAGCACGGCCAGACCCCCTCCCAGGACGGCCGCCGCGAGCAGCGCCTCCCCCGTGACCGCCAGGGTCTGCAGCAGCGACGGGTAGAGCAACGGCCAGTCGTCCCGCAGCGCCGCGGCGATGCGCAGCGGGCCGGGCAGCAGGTACTCCGGGATGTGCCGCAGGCGCACCACGGCCTCCCAGGCCGCGAGAGCGAGGGCCACGACGCCGGCCGGCGGCAGGACGTTGGCGAGGAAGCGCCTCATGGCCCTCCTCTTCCCCCAAGCGCCTCGGCGAGCCGCGCGGAGACCGCCCGGCAGGTGCGCAGATAGGCCTCGGAGCCACGATATTCCTCTCCGTAGGCCGGCCCGCGGGGGACCGGGGCGTCGACGGCGATCTCGCCCACGATCCGGCCCGGCCGCGCCGAGAGGACCGCGATGCGGGTGGCCAGGTAGGCCGATTCGTAGACGCTGTGGGTGACGAAGACGATGGCGAGGCTCTCGCTCCGCCAGAGGTCGAGAAGCTCGTCGTTCAGCCGCCAGCGGGTGATCTCGTCGAGGGCCGCGAAGGGCTCGTCCAGCAGCAGGAGCCGGGGCCGTGGCGCGAGCGCGCGGGCGATGGAGACCCGCATCCGCATCCCCCCGGAAAGCTGCCGCGGATAGGCCCGCGCGAAGCCGTCGAGCCCCAGCCGCTCCAACTGCTCCCCCACGCGGCGGCGGATCTCGGGACGCGGCACGCCGAGGAGCTTCAGGGGCAGCGCCACGTTCCGCTCCACCGTGGCCCACGGCATGAGCGTCGGCTCCTGGAAGACGAAGCCCACGGCGTGGAGGTCCGGCAGGCGGCGCTCCACCGAGCCGGTGGTGGGCGCCGTGAGCCCCGCCATCAGGCGCAGCGCGGTGCTCTTGCCGCAGCCCGAGGGGCCGAGCAGGGCGAGGAGCTCGCCCGGTCCCACAATCAGATCGAGACCGGCGAGCGCCTCGATGCCGCCGGCGAACCGCTTGGTGACCTGGCGCAACCGGACGACCGCTTCAGGGCCGGGAGCGGGAAGCACGAGGTACTTTGAGCTCCATGCCCACCCGCTTGTTGACGAACCGCAGGGTGTAGGCCTTGGAGAGATCGATCGTGGGAGGGTAGACGCCGGCCTTGATCATCGAGGCCGTGAACGATTTCCAGCGGGCGTCGGTCATGGCGCCGATCCCCAGCGTCAAGGCATCCCCGGAATCGACCACCCCGTGCCGGCGCATCGCCTCGATGCTATAGGCGATGAGGCCGGCGGTCATCTCCGGATTGTCCCGCCGGATCAGCGCGTTGGCCGGCGCCGGATCGCCATACAGGTAGCTGTACCACCCCTCGATGCTGGCGTCGACGAAGCGCTGCACGAGGTCCGGCCGGGTCTCGGCGAGCTTGCGGGTACACTCGATCGTCGTCGAGTAGCTGTCGAAGCCGTGGTCGGCCAGCACGAGGACCACGGGCTTGACCCCCGCCTTCTGGAGCGTGTAGGGCTCGCTCGTCAGATAGCCTTCCTGAATGGCTTTCTTGTCGGCCAGAAAGGGGGCCATGTTGAAGGTATAGGTGCGAATCTGATCGTCGGTATAGCCGTAGCGGATATGCAGGAAATTCCAGAACGTGGCGCGCGCGGACGGGGCGATCAGGATCGGCTTGCCCTTGAGCGCTTCGAGCGTGTCGTTGCCCTGCCCGGGGTGGGCGATGAGCACCTGCGGATCCTTCTGGAAGATGGCCGCCACGGTGACCACGGGCACCCCGGCCTTGACGTAGTTCAAAGCGGCGAACGAGCTCGCCCCGACGTTGAAGTCGACCACCCCGGCCGCCAGAAGCTGGGGATTGTTGACCTGCGGCCCACCCATCCGCAAAGTGACGTCGAGCCCATGCCGCCGGTAGATCCCGGTGGCGATCGCCTGATAGAAGCCCCCATGCTCCGCCTCCGCCTTCCAGTTCGTCGCCAGGGTTACCTTGTCGAGGGCGGCGCCGGGGGCGGGGGCGAGGGCGACCGCGAGGAGGAGGGTGGGGGGGAGGCGCACGGGGCGGATGCTACCACGCACCCCAGGGCGGCCACGCAGGGCCGCCCCTACAGAACGGCCACGCGCGGATGGAGGCGTATTCGTAGGGGCGGCCCTATGTGGCCGCCCTGGGTGGTGGGATCAACGCCGCCGAATCCACCACGGCCTGGGAAATCCCACCCCTGATCCACGATTTCAGATCCCACCTCATTCAAGACACGCCAGCCCACCCACCCAGGGCGGCCACGCAGGGCCGCCCCTACAGAACGCCACGCGCGGGTGGAGGCGTTTTCGTAGGGGCGGCCCTATGCGGCCGCCCTGGGTGGTGGGATCAACGCCGCCGAATCCACCACGGCCTGGGAAATCCCACCCCTGATTCGCGATTTCAGATCCCACCTCATTCGAGACACGCCAGCCCACCCACCCAGGGCGGCCACGCAGGGCCGCCCCTACAGAACGGCCACGCGGGTGGAGGCGTTTTCGTAGGGGCGGCCCTATGTGGCCGCCCTGGGCGGGGGGCTGGCGTGTCTTCCGCCCTCTTCTTCAGGTATATTCCCTCTTGGCATCACCGATATTCTGGATTCCGGAGAAACCAAGCCTTGAGATACGACCCGGACAAGCACCATCGCCGTTCAATCCGCCTCAAAGGGTATGACTATTCACAGGCCGGCGCTTATTTCGTCACCGTCTGTGTCCAGCAGCGGGAATGCCTTTTCGGAGAGGTCGAGAGCGAGGTCGTGCGGCTCAACGATTCCGGGACAATGGTCGAAGGGTGGTGGGAAGAGTTGGAGAAGAAATTTTCAACCGTAGTCCTGGACGAGTGGATCCTGATGCCAAATCACCTCCATGGCATCCTCTTCCTGAATGGCAGAGCCACGCCCGCCACCACGCTCCCTTCCCTTGGCGACGTCATGGGCTGGTTCAAGACCATGACGACCAACGAGTACATTCGAGGCGTACGCAACCTGGGCTGGAGATGCTTCCCAGGCAAGCTTTGGCAAAGAGACTTCTTCGACCACATCATCCGTACTTCCGAGGAGCTCGAGAGAATTCGTGAGTATATCCGGCAGAATCCGTCTCGGTGGCACGAAGATCCCGAAAATCCCAACGTCTCTCCCCCGGCCAGGGCGGCCACA
>DASXJP010000167.1:0-2824 GCA_036497345.1 Thermoanaerobaculia bacterium | reverse complement strand
ATCGGACAGACCCCCACCCAGGGCGGCCACGCAGGGCCGCCCCTACAGAAAACCTGTCCTCTCCGACCCAGCCCCCTCCCTCCTCCCTTCCCCCTCTCCCGGTGAGGGAGGGTGGGAGGGGACGGGAGAGGGGCCAGGGGTGAGGGTTCGGTGCGGTGGGCATGGCCGTGCCCCTAGACCACCAAATCATCCTTCTCCGGCGCCATCTGCCCCTTCAAATACCCCTCGATGAAGGGATCGACGTTGCCGTCGAGGACGCTGTCGGCGTCGCCCACGGAGACGCCGGTGCGGTGGTCCTTGACCATGCGGTAGGGCTGGAGGACGTAGCTGCGAATCTGGCTCCCCCAGGCGTTGTCCATCTTTTTCCCCTCGCGCTCGGCCTGCTCGGCCTTCCGCTTCTGCAGCTCCCGGTCGTAGAGGCGGGAGCGGAGGACCTTCATCGCCATCGCCCGGTTCTTGATCTGGCTGCGCTCGTTCTGGCAGGAGACCACGATGCCGGTGGGGAGGTGGGTCATGCGCACCGCCGACTCGGTCTTGTTGACGTGCTGGCCGCCGGCCCCGGAGGAGCGGAAGACGTCGATCCTCAGGTCCTTGTCGTTGATCTCGATCTCGATGTCGTCGTCGACTTCTGGATAGACGTCCACCGAGGCGAACGAGGTGTGGCGCCGGGCCTGGAAGTCGTACGGGCTGATCCGCACCAGCCTATGGACGCCGTGCTCGCTCTTGAGGTAGCCGTAGGCGTAGGGGCCGCGCACGGCGAAGGTGGCGCTCTTGATGCCCGCCTCGTCCCCGTCCTGGCGGTCGAGCATCTCGACCTCGTGGCCGTGGGCCTCGGCCCAGCGCAGGTACATACGCAGCAGCATCTCGGCCCAGTCCTGCGACTCGGTGCCGCCGGCTCCGGGGTGGATGGCGAGGATGGCGTTCTTCTCGTCGTCCGGCTCGGCGAGCTTGAGCTGGAGCTCCAGCTTGTCGAGGTCGGCGGTGAGCCGCTCCAGGAAGCGGTCGAATTCGGGATCGGCCTCGCCTTCGGCGAGGAGCTCGCGCCAGGTCTCGAGCTCGTCGGCGTCGGAGCGCAGGCGGTTCAGGGTCTGGAGGCGGCGCTCGATCTCGCGGCGCTTCTGGAGGACGGGGGCGTTTTTCGCCGGGCTGTCCCAGAAGCCCGGCTCCTGCATCTGGTGGTCGATCTCGGACAGCTCGCGCTCGAGGTCGCCGCCCTCAAAGATACCCCCGGAGGTTGGTGAGCTGCTCGGCGAGGCCGTCGATCTTCTGTTGGACGTCGTAGGCGATCATGATCTTCTGCTCCTTGCTGTGGCGAAATATACCCCAAACGCCGCCCCGGCGAGGATCGTACAGAGGAACGGCACCAGCCAGGGGCAGCGGCTGAAGGGGGTGAGCCGCCGCTGGCCCAGCACGCGGGCGCGGATGATCCCCTCCTGGTTGACCCCCAGCTCCTCGCGCACCGAGCCGTCGGGGTCCACCCAGGCGGAGACGCCGGTGATGGCGGCCCGCAGCAGCGGCCGGCGGCTCTCGGCGGCGCGGAAGCGGGCGGCCCGGAAGTGCTGCCAGGGGGCGGAGGTGTCGCCGTACCAGGCGTCGTTGGTGATGGTGACGAGGAGGGTCGCCCCCTGCCGCACGAGCGCCGCCACCTCGGAGGGGAAAACCACCTCGTAGCAGATCGCCATTCCAATCTTCTCGCCCCCCCAAGGGAGGAGGACGGTGCGGTCCGCCGGCCGCATCTCGCCGGCGTTGCGGGCCAGCTTGTCCATCCAGCCGAAGACGCCGCGGAAGGGGACGTACTCGCCGAAGGGGACCAGATGGCGCTTGTCGTAGCGATCCACCTCGCCAGAGGGGGAGACCAGGAAGGCCGAGTTGTAGAAGGTGTCGCCCACCGGCCAGCCGGAGTTGAAGAGCACGGTACAGCCGCGGTCGGTGAGCCGGGCGAGGTCGGCGTCGAGCAGAGGGGAACGGCGATAGAGGAACGGCCAGGCCGCGCTCTCGGGCCAGACCACCAGCGCGCCCGGCTGGCAGGCCTCCATCGACAGGCCGATCACCTTCTGGTAGTTGCGGATCACCGCCGTCTCGTCATATTCGACCAGGTTGGGGATGTTCGGCTGGAGCAGGCGGACGGCGTGGCCGAAGTCGGGCATCTCGCGCAGGGCGAGGGCGTCCTGCCGCAGGCTCCAGCGTCCGGCGAGGGGGAGGAGCAACAGGGGGACGAGCAGGCCGATCGCCGCCGGCTCCCAGCGCCGGCGCTGGATCGCGGCGGCCACAGAGACGCTGGTGAGGAGCACCAGGAACGAGATGCCGTAGGCGCCGATCCACGCCGACAGGGGCAGGGCGCCCGGCACGTCCACCCAGGAGTAGGCGGCGAGATTCCAGGGGAAGCCGCCGCCGAGATAGGTGCGCAGCCATTCGAGCGCCACCCAGAGGGCCGGGAGGATGAGAATGCGCCCGGCGCTCCACCGCCGCCAGATCTTGGACCCCAGCCAGGCGAAGACGGCGTGGAAGAGGGCCAGGTAGCCGGCGAGCAGGCTGGTGAGCAGGACGGCGACGGGGAAGGCGATGCCGCCGTAGGTCTGGAGGGTGGGGACGATCCAGTAGAGGCCGGTCATCCACGCCGCGTAGCCGTGCACCCAGCCGAGGCGGCTTGGCCGCGGCGCCGCCGAGAGGAGGAGGATCAGCGGCGCCAGCGCGATCCACGCCGCGAGCGAGAGGGGGCTCTTGCCGAAGCAGAGCCCCCACAGGACGCCGCCCGCGGCGGCGATCAAGTATTGGAAAAGAGGGTGGGGCATCGGGGTCCAAGTCTATGGCGAATCCGTAGGGG
>DASXJP010000166.1:0-15505 GCA_036497345.1 Thermoanaerobaculia bacterium | reverse complement strand
GACCGGCATTACCACTGGCGTCTTGAGAACGACGCATCTACCCATGCACTCTACGCGATCCTGAACCCGGACCTGCCCCTCACCTTGGAGGGGCCTGAAAACGAAAGTTGGTCCTTGGTTGCTGCTTATCCCGGAGCTCATCGCATCAAGGTTCTCTACGAGGCTCCAAACGAAGGTCTTGGGTTTACGGAAGAGGTCGAGCAAGTCTATGAGCAGGTGGTCACCGGCACCGCACACACAGACCTGCATGCCGAGTTGGCAGCTGCGGCAGCCGAGCATCCGCCTTCTGAGGTTATCCAGTGGACCACGTGGGACGTCGTCACCTGGAAGTTTCCCCTGCTGGGAGATAGCAATTATATTTTCGATTTCAAGCGCCGGTGGGTCACTGCCTATCAAGGAGCAATCAACGCCGCTGCTGCTCGGTTCGACCTGCCGCCTCTCTTGGTAGCAGGTGTCGCCTACAACGAGGTGGGGGGAGATCCTCAATGGATCGACAACGTGGCGTACGGCATCCGCAGCTTCGACCATTTGGCCGACCCCCTGCTCGAGCCGCTGACGATCACCAGGCCTCCTCGACTCACCTCGTTCGGTAACGTCAGCATGCAGATCCGGCGCGCCGCTGAGACCCTCGGTTACAATCCTGCGGATCTCACCTCTGGGCAGGAGGATTTGATCATCGCATCACTCGAGGACGCCCAGACGAACATCTTCATCGCCGCCGCACATCTGGCTCAGCTGCGCGACATCGACTTCCCTGGTGTTGGAGCAGCTCAGCTCACGGACGACCAGATCGCCGTTGTCGCGACCCGTTTCAATCGGGGGCCCGATCTGTCGCTGGAGAGAATTCGGCAGAACCTGTCCTATGGAAGGGCGATCTTGAGGCGCCGGACGGAAGTGGAGGGATTAATCACCCCTCCGGCCGGAAGATGAAATGCGGGGTCGGGGCAAGACTGCACGTAGTTTGGACCATCTCGATCCCGCTCTACCTGGCTGAGGCGAGTTGTGCCCGCCGGAGCTCATGGGCGGGAGGTCGCGGCCGAGCACGCGGTGCTCACCCCGCGGGCGCGATCGTCTCGACTTCGATGCACGGCCCGCCCATCGCCGAGGCGTAGGGGGGATCGTCGGGGTTGCGCGGCATGTCCTTGTGGTAGAGGCCGATCACGCGCACACGCTTGCAAGGAGTATCAGGTGCCTAGCTGATGGAGCGCTAATCAGCTGATTTCGATTGAGCTATGAGAACCGCTCTCGCCCACAAGCCCGAGGAAAGCAAGAGCCACGCGGCCCCCGAGCCCATCGAGCAGGGGTCTGGGCTCTCGACCGAGGCCGACGCCGGCGCTCCGGCAGGCATGCCTCTCTTCCTGCGCAGGCTGGGCGGCGGGCCTCTCCAGAATCCGCTCCTCCAAGCCAAGCTGGAGGTCAACGAGCCTGGGGACGTCTGGGAGCGGGAAGCCGACCATGTATCAGCCGCCGTGATGCGCAAGGAGGAGCCCTCCGCCTCCGGCGGCCCCGGGCTCTGTCCGAAGTGCGAAGAAGAGAGGCGGCTCCACGGCGCGTCTCCCGGCATCCAGCGCCGCTGCGCCGAGTGCGAGGCGAAGCTCGAGGGCGCGGAAGAAGACGAGGAGGAGACCGTCCAGCGGAAACCGGTCTCCTCCGGGCCGGTCCCTCCGGGCCTGTCGCTTCCCGTTCCCGACTCGGGATCGCCGCTCTCCGGCGCGCTCCGCCAACGCATCGAGCCGGTCCTGGGAACCGACCTGAGCGGGGTGCGGGTCCACGCCAGCCCCGCCGCCCGGGAGAGCGCCCGCTCCCTGAAGGCCAAGGCTTTCACTCACCGCGACCACATCTGGCTCGGTCCCGGCCAGAGCGCGGATGACGCGGAGCTGATGGCCCACGAGGCTACTCACGTCGTCCAGCAGACCGCTGGCGCGGACGGGCCGAAGCCTATCCAGCGCGCGCCGGCGGACTACCGCCATCCCGAGGACGGCGGCTCTGTGCTCAGCCGGATGCACGCGCGTATGGAAGACGAGTTGGGGGAGGCGGAGGCGGACGAAGCTGTCGGTCCAGGGACCGCAGCGGCAGGGGTCGCCCCCGAAAAGAGCGGGCCGGCAGAGCGTTCGGCGGCCGACCCCGAGGCGCAACAGGCGGTTCGTGAGATCGACCAGGAGAGGGCAGCAGCCCTGAGGAGCGAGATCGAGCCGCAGGCGCGGCCGGATGTAGACCGCCCGACTCAGGAGCTGCCCCGTGTCGAAGCGGCCGCCACGGCGACGGAGGAGGAGGCCCAGAGCCCTTCCAAGCCCCTAGTCGAAGGTGAGCAACCTGCGGCGGGTCCTGAGGCCTCAGCCGGTGCCGCAGGCGCGTCCGCCGGGGCGGAGGTGGCGGTCAGTCTCGCGGAGCGGGCGTTCGCGAGAGCCGAGGCGCAGCCCATACCCATGCCGGAGTCTACGGTCGCCCCACCTCCCCCTCTCGCACCGGTGAACGCGGCGGGCATGCCCCTACCCGTCGACCCAGCTCTCGAGATTCAGATGATGGACCTGTCCGCTCAGGCGCAAGCCCTGCGGGACGGTGGACAGTCCCTGCGGGAGCAGGCCGGAGAGCTCCGCTCGAACGCCCAGATCGTACAGGGCAACATGGCGCTCGTGGGAGAGGCGGTCGGCCAGTCCGAGCAGGGAGTGAGCACGTCGCGGCAGCATTTGGAGACCCGACTCGAGCTCGTGGGGCAGGCCCGGCAGGCTCTGGACTTGTCGGAGCAGAAGGCAGCCATGGTGGCAGAGCAGGCTCCAGGGTTTCAGAGCCAGGCCACCGAAGGGAAGGGAGACTCCGGCCCTCTCGCGAGCGAAGCGGGCCAGATGGCCGGGGAGAGCCGGTCCCATGTTCCGGACGACGACCCCGAAGCCCAGGCCCAGGCTCAGCAACAGAGTCAGGACATCGAGCACGTCGGATCGGATGCCTCGACCATGGACGGCGCAATCGCCCAGGCGGAGCAGTCGGCCGGCTCCCTTTCTGAAGAGGCTGCCCAGGCCACACAGACGAACGCGCAAACCCAGGGCAAGATGGAAGCCATGGACGCAGCGCTGGGAGAGACCGATCAACGCCTCGCCCAGATGCAGAGTCAGAACGATGACGCCCGTGGACAGCTCGACAGTCTGCGTGACCAACCCGGCCAGATCATGGCCCAGGCCGACGAGCTGGACGCACAGGGGGTGGCCCTGATCCAGGCCTCGGTGGCTCTCGAGATCGAGCTACGCCAAGCTCAGAACGGTTTCCTCGCGGCCATGCGGAGCATTCCGGCCGAGGAGAACGCCGGCAGAGCCGAGGGGGCGGCACCGGTAGGGCTCATTCAGAAGACTCCGGAAGAGGGAACCTACGACCAACGCGTCAACCTTCGCCTCGACGAGCGGGCTCCGAGCTGGCTGACCGGTCGCGAGGAGACGGATCCGGGCGTCCAACAGCGCAGAGCCGCCGAGGAGTCCGCCCGGCTGGGAGGCAACTTCGCGGAGATCCAGCGGCGGGCAGGCGGACATTTCGAATCGCTCAGCTTCTGGGACAAAGCGGGGATCGCCGGATCGCTCACATTGAGCAACCTTGGCCAATCCGTCAGCAACATCTCCTTTCCTGGCTGGGGACACCTGGCGCGAGGTCTCGTCGATCCGAGGATCGCCCTGTCAGGAGTCATCAGTGGCCTGAGCATGTCGCTCTCCGGGGTGGCGAATCTCCTCCCTGGTAGCGGCCAGTGGTCGGGAAACCCATTGGCCAGCCTGCGCAATTTCCAACAGGACATCGGCAACGTCCTCAAGTCGGCCACCGACATCGCCACCGGGTTGACCATCATTCTGGGCTCCATCACGGCGGCGGCGGCGGTGATCGCGGGCCTCTTGACCGTGCTCTCGATCGTGACTTTCGGTACCCTGGCCCCCATCTTGGGTCCAATCATTGCTTTCTGCGCGGCCGTCATGACCACGGTCGGAGGCTGGACCATCGCCGTCGGGAAGATCGCCCTGATCCTGCAAGGGCTCGTATTCCTCAAGAACCTGGTCGACGCGGGAACAGCGACGAGCGCGAACGATCTTTTGAACCAGTCCGAGCAGATGACGCAGGACGTAAAGAACGCGGGGAATGTCGTCCTGCAGATCGCCATGGCGAAGCTCGGCCAGATCGGAGGCCGCCAACTCGGCCGAGGTATCCGGGCGGCGGGTGGTGGGGTGCGCTACGCCGGCGGCTCGGCGGCACGGGCTGCCAACACGTTCGGCAGCCTGGGGCGTGGCATCGCCGAGTTGGGCTCGCAGGGTATCGAGGGCGGCGTCTGGAGTGGAGCCGGGCGGCTCTTCCGTGGGGCCGGACGGGAGATCATGGCAGAAACACCGGCGTCCTTGCGCGGAGGAGGAGTCTTTAATGCGGACTTCCTCGTCGGCGAAGGGATTGCACCCGGCTGGTCCGGGTTGCGGGCGGCGGCCCAACAGGGGAGACAGATGGCTGCGCTGGAGCCCCTGGTCTCGGCTCTTCAGACCCCGGCGGGCCAGCTCAATCAGGTAGCGCTCGCCCAGCTCCTAGAGCGCGTCCCGACGCTCGAGGCGACCTCGACCCAGGGTCTCCAGGAGCTCGCAGCGCGCACCCTGGGTATGAAGCCGGGGCAAATCCTGATCGAACCGATTCAGACCCCGGGAGCCCAGCAGGCCGCGATGGGGATCTCTGGCGCCCCGGTCTATCTGGTCCGGGGAGAGGGCGGCGGTCTCTTGGCTGTCATCAAAGTGTTTCCTTCCGGTCAGATAGGGGAGTTGGGGCAGGAGCTGTCGGCGATGCAGTGGCTCAATCGGGGCGCCTTGGAGAAGGTGGGATCTGCCCGGCCTCTCAGCGTCTCCCAGGCCGGCGGCGAAGGGGTCCTGGTCTCTTCCGCGGCTCCAGGGGATGCTTTCAGGGATCTGCTCCAGAGAGCCGGTGCGGCGACCGGGGCCGAGCGGGCGGCGGCTCTCGCCGAGCTACGCACTGCGCTGCAAAGGAATGGACGGGCGATCGCGGAATTGCACACGGCTGCCTCTGGAATGGCGCCGACCGCGGCAATCGAGGGCCACGTCGCAGCCGCTCAGGACATCACCAATCAGCTCGTGGGCCGGATCAATGAAGGAACGCTGCCTGGGATCTCGGCCCAGCAACTCCAGGCCCGGATCGACGAGCTCGTCGCGGGAGTCCGCAGCAATCCAGGAGCGGCGGGCGTCACGCACGGCGACCTGAACATCGGCAATGTCTTCTATGATCCCGGCCGGGGAATCACCGTGATCGACTTGTCAAGACTGCCAGAATCCCTCGGCTCTTCCGGGACGCTCGGGGTGCCGGCGCGCGATCTATTGGTCTTTGAGCAAGGGATCGGGACGTTCGGCCAGCGTTTTGGGCTGACGTCGTCCGAAGTCGCCGACCTTCAGGCGACGTTCCGCACCGCCTATCTGGCGTCCTCCGGGGCCGGCATCACGCCCCAGGCCCTGGCCTTCTTCCGGGCTCGCGCCGCTCTCGGGTCGTTGATCGCCGCTCTCAACAGGGGAGCCACGGGACCGGCATTGCAGATACAGATCGATGCCTTCAAGGCCGCCCTCGGCCTTTGATGGAGGACCGGGATGCCAGAGTTGGGTAATCCAGGGAACGACAGGACCGTTCCCGTGACAGCCTCACTGGGGGGAGAGAGCTTGTGGTCGGTGCCCCTCCCGGCACGGGGCGCCGCCTCGATCGTCGTCTCAGAGAGCGGGCAATGCTTCGTCTCCTCGGGCCATCACCTCCTCGCGATCGATCTGGAGGGCAGGATCGCCTGGAGCCGGGAATCCGAAGGTGAGGTCGGGCAATCGGTTGCTCTGGCCGACGGTCGGCTGATCCAATCGGAGGATCTGGGACGGAGGCTGGTCGCGCGCGATCCATCGAACGGCCAAGAGATCTGGTCGGTGGCGGGGGATCTATGGAGCCGGCAGCGGCCGGGGATCGCTCCGGCGGGCGAGATCATCCATCAGCAGGGTTCGTCCCGGCGGCCGTTTTCTCTCGATGTCTTAGGCAGGAACGGCGGCGAGATCCTATGGTCGCGGCCCCTGGATTGGGAGGCTCAACATCCTCTGGTCATACCCGATGCGGTGATCGTTGCCGCCGGCTCGAGCTTGCGCTCCTTTGATTTCCGAGGGCGTGAGCTCTGGCGGGCCGATCGCAGGGGTTTCCTTCCTTCTGAAGAGGCGGCCTTGGCCGGCGAGTACATCGGGATTCCGCCCATCGCCCTGCCGGGTAACCGGATCCTGACCACCTGGTCCTGGCCCGAAGCCATCGAGGTTCTTGTCTTCGATATGACTGCTCAGGCGGTCACCCGCTGGCCCAATCACGGACCTCTCGCGTTTCCTTTCTCATCTCCCTTCGCCGTTCTGGAGCGGCCTGATGAGGATCTATGCCTCGTGATGGCCCAAGGGGTGCACCTGATGCTCGTCGGTCCGGAAGGAGAGCTTCGCTGGCGGCAGCAACTCGCCTCCCCTCCGCGCGCAATCCTCGTGGACGCCGCAGGCACGATCATTGTCTCCTTCTCGGCGGAGGAGGAGATCTGGGACCTCTATGCGAAGCCCTATTCGATGGAGGCCTTCTCCGGTCTGGCTGCTTTCGACCCTGACGGCCGTCGCATCTTCCATCATCTGGCCCCTGGTCCCGTGTCCCGGCCAATGGCTGTAGGTCGAGCCGGTGAGATCTACTTCGCCTCTGAGGGCCGCCTCTGGGCGCTGAGGTAGCCTGTGCAAAGAAAACGGATCGATCTCCGCTTCCTGCCGGTCTGGCTGCAGTACGTGATCTCTTGCACCGTGGTCTTGGGCGTCGCCCTCACCGCTTGGTGGGTGGGGCGAGATCGGCCCATCCCTCTCTGGGTGAGCGGCCGGCTACTCCCCGCCATTGGCTGGATCGTTATTGCCCTCGCAGCTTTCGGGCTGGCGGCCCGTTTCCTGGCGCGAAGGAAGTAATCGCCGGCTAGGGCTGTCTGGTGTCGCAGGTCGTATCGGTTACAATGGGGAGAGGTGACCGCGATGCCCACCCTTCTCACCACGCGAGACCAAGCCCCCTCAGGTCGTTCAAGGCCGCCCGCCATCGTGGACCGTGGCGCCGCCAGTGGCACACCTCTCTTCCTCCAACGCGCCATGGGAGTCGACCGCCCAGGTATCTCAACGCCCGCGAAATCCTCCGCGCTAAGCGCGCCGAGCACGCTGGAGACCCTCGAGATCGGCGCGACCGAGCCAATCTCGGCACAAATTCCCAGGATCGCCCACTTCGCCAAGAAAGTCCTTGGGCTGCCTCCGCTCCCTCCTGCCGGCTCTGTCGTCGTCACCTGCTACTGGAGCCCTGGTGCCGACGCCGCGGAGAGCCCTCTTCGGCATGCCAGCGCCGAGCGTCGAGCCGGGGAAGCCCTCAGCGCTCTCATGATTTTCGGCATCCCGGCAGAGGAGATCAGGGCGAGCGCCTCCGACGCGAGCCTTCTCAGCCCGCCGGCACCACCGAGCGGTCTGGTGCGGATCACCTTCTTTCCGGACCAGTCACCCTTCACTCCCTCGATCAACATGTTCCAGAAATCCCAGCCAATGCCGAATCCGGGCGGCAAGCAGGGCTCCATAGGCCTGACAGGAGCAGAGATCGCGGCCTACAAGGATCTTCCTTCGGCCAGCAACGCCGGTGCCCCGCGAGCGGGCACCACGGGCGATTTGGCCAAGGCCTTTTTAGCGTACAAACCGGTCAAGAAAGCGGTCCACGAGACGCTCGATAACCTCTTTGCTCAATTTCAGAATCTGGATACCGGCGACCAGGTTGTCACCGTCGTGCTCGGTGCCGAGTTAGCGGCCTATATCGTCGCCCTCGATCCTGCCGCCATCAACCTGTTGGACGGCGCGCAGCTCGAAGTCCCCGGGCTCGATGGCCTCGAGGTCGAGATCTCCACGAAGGGGAGTCTCGGCGCCATCCTCAAGATCGACGTGCTGAAGCTCCGTTCGCAGTGGAAAGAGCGCAAGAAAAAGCACAAGGAGAGAGCCCAACCTTCACTGGATTGGTGGTAAAGGCCGGCCACCACGGCGCGCCCGATCACTCCGGGCCCCCAGCCTCGCCGGCCGACTGCCACCGGCGCCAGGGGCGGAGGACCTCGTACCGGGGGACCGCCAGCGGATGGTCGCGTTGGACCACCACGAGGCGCCGGCGCTCCAGCCGGTTGACCGCCTCCTGGACCGCCCGCTTGGAGAGCCCGGTGCCCTCGGCCAGGGTGCGCAGGCTGACCGGCTCGCTCGTCCTCTCGCCCCCCTCCGTGGCCTTCCAGAGGAACAGGTAGACCAGGAACGCCGACGGCTGGTGATCGTGCGCGACCAGATCCTGCATCAAGGTGTCGATGACGTAGGCGTCGACCTCGACGGTCTCGACGGTCTTCATGGGAGGAGACTATATGGCAATCGTTGCCATAGCAGGGATTTCGGATCTTGACGCTCCGGCGGCGCCGGCCGAGACTGGGATGGACGGACGGACGGAACGACCGCTTCCCGCAAGGAGATAGACGATGATCAAGGGGATCAAATTCGCCTCGGTACCGGTGTCGGATCAGGATCGCGCGCTCGCCTTTTACACCGAGAAGCTCGGCTTCGCCGTGGCCACCGACCAGCCGTTCAACGACAAGCAGCGTTGGATCGAGCTGCGCATCCCGGGCGCGGCGACCGGCCTGGTGCTCTTCACGCCCGACGGCCACGAGGACCGCATCGGCACCTTCTCCAGCATCTCTTTCACCACGGACGACATCCAGAAGACCTACCGGGAGCTGTCGGGCCGCGGCGTCGAATTCTCAGGCCCGCCGCAGACCGCCGAGTGGGGCTCGTTCGCGATGTTCAAGGACCCCGACGGCAACTCGTTCGTGCTCTCCGCGAGCTAGCCGCGAGGAGCGGCCCCGCCGGCCGAGGAGGCGCAGGGCGTTGCCGCAGGTAGTCGAAGCTGCGCGCTCCCGAGGTGTCGGCGTAGACGTTGGGATAGCGCGCATTGGCCCCGGGTCGATGGGTGTGATGACGCCGGCCGCGGCACGTCCGGCCCCGGATCGCGCGTCTCGCAAGTACGTTCCCGAACATTCGCGAACGTTCGGGAGACATTAGGGACCGTTCCCGCCCGGCCCGCCTCGAAGTCTCGGACATTCGCCTTTCGGCGTGCGCCTTTGCGGATTCGGGGCGAATGTCCCACGCCGGATCCGCAATGATTCGCCTCGCGGATTTGGCATCCCGGATTCGGGGCTAATGATTCGCCCCGAATCCCTGTACATTACCGCCGGATCTCCAATGTACCGGGATTCAAGGCGATAGGCCGCGGCCGGAAGGCGAATGTCGCGGGCTTCGGGGCGGGTGGGGTACGATCCGGGCGCTCTCAAGGGAGATCCGTCCATGTTCGCCGGCAGCCGCCAGATCCAGGTCGAGGATGAAGCCAAGGGCCTCTCGTTCCCGGTCCTCATCCTGTATCCGACCGCGGCCCCTTCGACGCCTACGGCGTTCGGGCCCTATACGTTCGACGTCAGCCCGGAGGCCCCGGTCGCGGAGGGCCGGTTCCCGCTGGTCGTGGTCTCCCATGGCAACGGCGGCTCGCACCTGGTCTACCGGACCATCACCACCCATCTGGCGCGGAACGGCTACGTCGTCGCCCAACTGGAGCATCCGGGAAACAGCCGCAACGACAACTCCCTGGAAGGCACCTACGAGAACCTGGTGAGACGCCCGCGGCACGTCCGGCTGACGATGGACGCCGTCTCCCTGGACGCCAGGCTTGGCGCTTCCGTACAAGCAGACGATGCCGCGGTCATCGGGCATTCCATGGGGGGGTATGCCGCCTTGGCCGTGGCGGGCGGCATACCCTGGTCGAAGGGCGGGGAGCGGGTGGACGTGGTGCCCGATCCGCGCGTCCGGACCCTGGTGCTGATGGCGCCGGGCACCGCCTTCTACTTTCCCGCGGATTCGTTGCGGGACGTCACCGTGCCGATCCTCCTGCTCACCGCCGAGCACGATCCGGTGACTCCGCGATGGCAGGCGGAGCTCCTGCTGGATCGCGTTCCCGATCGGAATCAGGTCACCTGGAGGGAGATCGGGAACGCGGGGCATTTCTCGTTCCTGAGCTCGTTTCCGCCGCAGATGAGAAACGCGGGCTTTCTCCCGTCCACGGACCCCGAGGGTTTCGATCGTGAGAGGTTTCATGAGCGACTGCCCGGGGAGATTCTCGATTTTCTTGACGAGAAGTTGAAGGAGCCATGACGCGCCTCGCCATCTTCGATCTCGACGGCACCCTCACCGACACGAACGCCGTCGACGGGGAGTGTTATCTGGAGGCGGCGTCGGCCGCCGCCGCCCTGCGTCTGCCGTTCGTGGGCGTCGGCCGCGGCGCGCGGGCGGACCGTCTCCGCGCGGCGGGGGCCTTGGCCGTGCTGGGCGACTTCGCCGATCTCGCGGAAACGATGGAGGCGATCGCGTCCGCCGAGCCGCCACGCCCGTAGGCCGGATCTAGGCGAAGCTCATCCCACACGGAAGTTGACCGTCAAAATGTACCAGACGGCGACCGGCTTGCCGTTGAGGGTCGCCGGATGGAACGTCCAGGCCTTCACCGCGTCCACGGCGGCCTCGGTGAGCCCATGGGGCTGTGGCTTGAGCACCTTGACGAAGTGGACGTATCCCTGGGTATCGATGATGGCCTCGATGATCACGGTGGCGTTCATGCCAAGCTGTGAGCGCGCCCCCGCGGGCATCTGGGATTTGGTCGCACGGATGATCTGCGGCCGGCTGACCCCGCCTCCGACCCGCAACGGCGCATTGGGATCGAGACGGAGCAGACGCTCGTTGAAGTCGTCGAACCGCCGCGTATCCTCCCGAGGCCCATGGTATTCCACCGTGTCCAGGACGTGCTGCTGGATGTCGTCCTCGGTCAGGCCCTGCTTCCGGAGGGACTGGAGGATCTCCGCCGCTTCCTGATCGCGGTGAAGGGCGAGCAGCGCGGAGAGGAGCCCTCCCTGACCCTCGGCTCCGCCCGAGCTGTCCACCTGACCCTTGAACAGGGAGACGGCCTCGGTCCAGGATGCCTCGCCGGGCTGCCGGAGCAGGGCGAGACCCAGAGCCTCTGTGGCCTTGGTACGCTCGTCGGGAGTCGCCGCGACCGCCAGCGCCTGGCGCGCCGCCACGAGAGACTTCACCGCATCATTGTCCTGTATGTAAAGACAGTCCGACAGCCCGATCAGGCTGGGCGAGGACTTGCCCTGCGCGAGCTCGTCGGCCCGTTGATAGGCCTTGCACGCGCCCCGGTAATTCCCCGCGGAGTAGAGCTGCTGGGCCTTTTCGAGCTGCGCCTGGACGTCGGCCTGGACGTCCGCGCGGGCCTGGGCCGGGGAGAGCGTCGTCATCGCGAGGAGCAATATGAGCAGGGAAACGAGCCGGACGCGGGTGCTTTGGGCCATGGAGATCCTCCCTCGTCTGATGATGACGCTTTGTGCGAAGGGATTTCAACCAGGGCTGGAGAGCGTGCTTGCGTTTTGCAGTCAGCGGTGTCATTATGTAGACATGAGCGTGCAGATCACCATCCGCGACGTGCCGGACGCTGTGAAGGATGAGCTTGCCGCGCGGGCAGCCCTCCAAGGCAAGTCGATGCAGGAGTACCTGCGCGCCGAGTTGGAGCGCCTGGCCGCACGCCCGCCGGTCGAGAAGGTGCTCGAGCGAATCCGGGAGCGCAAGGCAACGGCGGTAACCAGGCTCTCCCCGGAGGAGATCCTGGCCCGCCGTGACGCGGACCGCCGGTGAGCGCAGTCGTGGACGCCTCGCTTCTGGTCGCCGCGACGTCGGATGCGGGCGCGGAAGGACGGTGGGCTGAGGACGTTGTGCGCGCCGGCGGCCTGATCGCGCCCCACTTGGCTCTCGTCGAGGCCACGAACATCCTTCGCCGGTTCGAGCTCGAGGGCCGGCTCGGCCGGATGGAAGCCGGTGCCGCTGCCCGTGATCTTCTCCTGTTCGACCTCGAGTTGGTGCCGTTCACGCCCTTCGCGGAGCGGGCCTGGGAGCTCCGGGCCAACGTCACGAGCTACGACGCCTGGTACGTTGCGGTGGCCGAACAGCTCGACCTCCCCTTGGCGACGCTCGATGGCCGCCTCGCCAGAGCCACCGGCCCTCGCTGCCGCTTCCTTCTGCCACCCGCGGCCTGAGCGAGCCGGCTGCCGAGCCGCCGTCTTTCCTTAACGTGGCGTGTCGTTCCCCCTGGCCGTGATGGGCGATGAGCACCTGCGGGTCTTTCTGGGAGATCGCCGTCACGGTGATCACGGGCACTCCGGCCTGCCGGCCCGCCTGCTCGGTGGCCCGAAAATGGCCTGAAGCCCTCGCCTATAAATGTTGAGATGGCATCGGCGGGCTTTGACTTATTGTGCAGCGAGCCCGTAGGCATCCTTGATGCCCGCCAGGGACTGAACCACTTTGCCCGTCGGAACATCCAGGTCCAGGAGCACATTTTTGTCGCCGGTTACCACATACACGTGCTGAGCATCCGCCGACTCAGAAAACGCTTCCGGTTTATATCCCAGGTCGACAGAACGCACGGTGAGGTCACGAGCATCGAAGCTGTAAAGCCGTTCGCTCTCACCTCCTACCCAGAAGAGCCCCTTGCGCGCCGAGGCCGACAGCGGTTCATATCCCCGCGTGCCAGCTAGCGATGCCGTCGACACGTCCGAACAGTCGGGTCGCATCCTGACTAGGCCTCCCGGTTGGAGCACTAGCAGAAAGGCACCATCCTTCGAGACCGCGATCCGGCCCATGGTTCCGCCGGGTCGACACACCCGCAGCAAAGCGAGAGTCGAGCTATCGTAGACGTCCACCACTCCGTTATGCGAAACGAAGAGCTCTCGGCCACTCGGCGACATCGCTAGGTACGAGACATCGTGTGGGTCGCCGACCCTCAATTTTGTCCGGGTCGACCGCCCTTCTGTATCCAGTACGACGACCCGATTGTCGTGAGCTTCGGAGCCGCCCTGAGTGGCGCAAGTGAGAAAGAGCGAGCCGCCATCCGGGCTGAGCACCATTGAGTACGTATTCCACCCCACGTCGCCGGTGATCGTACCGATCTCACGTAGAGGCGAAGTGGATAGAACTGACACCAAGCCTCCATTGGTGGCTGCCACATAGATCCTGTCACGCTTCGGATCTACAGCCACGAAGGCGTTGTTGAACAAACTTGTAACCGCGGTCCCAACCTTGGCGAATGGAGACGTGGAGATTGCATAGACACCCTCATTCTGAGCCCCTGTGGCATAGAGCAGGGGGCTGGTCGCCTCCACCACCGTATTCTTCTGGTTCGGGAGTGGTGTGCTGCTTGCTTGGACCTCTTCTTCCTTTTTACGATCTCCCTCTCGAATTCCCCCTGCTGCCTTTTTAACAGCTTCACGTTTGGGCTCTTGTCGAGAAGAATCTTGAGTCTCACTTGTTTGGGCCTCAGGTGTTCGTTGCTCTCCGGAGGCTCCTGCAGGCCTAAACTTGTAAAAGACGACGATCAATCCAAGCAAAGTTAACATGAGGAGGACAAAAAGAGATCGCCGAAAACCCGCTTTATCCACGAGCAAAATATTTGCTATGGCGGCGATGACCGCCACGAGGAGGACGATAAGTCCTATTGCTTCAGCCCGCGACCAATTTTCCATAATTTTACCTGCCGACTTGCAACGATTCTAGGAGTATGCATAGCGAGGGTCAAATAGAGCCATAGCTATGTATGCTGCGCGGGAGGAGAGCCTATTCACCCGTCCCTCCGCTACCCATAGGCGAGAGGGCTCAGAAGGGATCTCGATCAGAGACTGAGCTCGCCGGTACTCCGCTGCGCCGCCGCCAAGACCTGAGACGAATCTTTCCCAGCCCGCAACCAGGCGACGGGAGTCTCTTCTGGCCGGTCTCCAGGAGGGGGCCCAGAACCTTGCGCCAGGCGACTTCCGACACGGCCAGCGAAGCCGCCTGCCGTCCCAGATCCTGTGGATCCTGGAGCTCGGGAGCATCCTCGGGGAGAGAGCGGTCCTCGATCGCCTCTTCCAGCGCTTCCTCGAAGGCTTTGGCGGCGGCATGGGCGCGTGTCATGGGATCAGCGTCATCCGGCCGTAGCGGCAAGTCAAGTCGCCAATCTCCTTGTCCCCCATCCCCCTGGAACCGATATTGTACCCGGGAGCCGGAAGGTGCCAGGCACTTATTCTGGGGCACCTGTTCCTCGAACCTGCAGCGCATGGTATCCTTCCCCGGAGAGGTGACCCACATGAGAGCGACAACCAAGGCCCGCGGACCCGAGGAAACAGCGGAGACCGTCCTGGACGCCGACGAACGGGAACGAACCCTCCGTGCCTTGGACGCTCTCCTGGAGGGTGACGAGGCGGAGCAGCAAGAGACGTTCGCTTTTCTCAAGGAATCTCTGGATCAGGACCCTCCCTCCAGCCGCAAGCTGTTCTCCTTCTAAATGATCGTCCTGCTTGATGCCGGCCCCTTGGGATTGATCTCAAATCCCAAGGCGATGGAGATTGCCAACGAATGCCGTGAATGGATGAGAGGGCAGACCGCGCGCGGAGTACGGTTCTGCCTGCCGGAAATCGTCGACTATGAGGTCCGGCGCGAGCTTCTCCGTGGCAACAAGGTGCGGGGGCTCGCCCGGCTCGATCTTCTCAAGAGCTCGATCTGGTATTTGCCGATCACCACGCCGGTCATGGAGAAGGCGGCAGAGCTCTGGGCTGACGTCAGGAGGCGCGGGATGCCAACCGCTGACCCCAAGGCTTTGGATTGCGACGTGATTCTGGCAGCCCAAGCCTTGGCCGTGAATGGGGTCGTCGCGACAGAGAATGTAGGGCACTTGGCCCGTTTCGTCACTGCCAGGCACTGGCGCGACATGGCAAGCTGATCTCCTCCGCCTAGTCGATGGACCTGAGCCTCGAGGCCGACGTGCTGTCCCGCGCGCCCAGCCGGGAGGTGCCAGGCCGCGCAACCTCCAGCCCACCGGACGCGTAGGTAAGCCCAGGGAGCGAAGGAGGCTCTCGCCGATGCTCAAGCTTCTCGTGTGGCTGCTCCTCTTCGTCGTCTGCTGGCCGCTGGCCTTGCTGGCGCTGATCCTCTATCCCTTCGTGTGGCTCCTGTCGCTGCCGTTCCGGCTGGTGGGGATCACCCTCGAGGCGGTCTTTTCCTTCCTGAAGGCGCTGCTGTTCCTGCCGGCCCGCCTGCTCGGGGGCCCGAAAGCGGCCTGAAGCCCCCGCTGTTCAGGGCGAGGCTCGTTTCCTGGGCGCTCCGGTGACGCGGGATCTCCTTGTCCCGCGGCCCTGGAACCGATATTGTACCCATCCCTTCAAGGAGATCCGCGTGAAAGCCCGCCTCGTTCCGATCCTGCTGCTCGCCCTGGCTTCCTGCACCCCTGTCTTCGCCCAGCAACCGCCGGCTCCGGCGCCCGCCGTTGCGCCGCCGGCCGCCGAGGGCTCCTGGGCTCCGGACGTGCCGGAGCCGGGGAGCTTCGAGAAGATCAAGGA
>DASXJP010000165.1:0-11481 GCA_036497345.1 Thermoanaerobaculia bacterium | reverse complement strand
CCATGGCCTGCCGGATCACCTCCCGCAGGAGGGGGAGCTCATAGGTATGCCACTCGGTCTCCAAGGGCTCTCCGTCGTCGTAGACGAGCTCGAAGGGTAGAGGCGCGAGGGCCGCGGCAGCGGGCTGGCTCATGGCATGCTTCCTTGCGGAGTCGTTCCTTGCCAGGATCTTATTCCGCATTGAGGGGAAAAGGAAGAGGGGCGGATCGCTCCAATCCTCCTCTCGGACGACAGGATAGCATCCTGGGAGGTGGTTGTATCATTCCCGGTCCAACCTCAGCCGAGCGGCGATTCGTCGTAGTGGGCCAGCAGGTCGGACGGCCCGTCGTAGATCTCGAGAGCTCCCTTGAGGTCCTTGTCCTGGAAGCCGCCGCAGCGGAAAGCGATCACGGCGACTCCGACCTTGCTCGCGGCCTGGATGTCGTAGGGAGTGTCCCCCAACATGATGGCGTCCCCTGCGGGCAGACCGACGCAGTCGAGGGCGGCCTGGACGACGTCGGGATCGGGCTTCGATTTCCCGGCGTCGCTGGCCGAGGTGACGTCGTCCAGGAGGTCCCTGACGCCGAGGATATCGACCGCCTTCTCGACCTCGTCCTGGGGCGAGGAGGTGGCGACGACGAGCTTCAGGCCGTCCCGCTTCATCCGTTCGAGCAGGGGGCGGACCTCGGGGAACGGCTTGAGGTGGGGAAGGTAGCGATTCCGGAAAATTTCTCCCCGGGTCTCGGCGATCTTTTTTCCCTCCTTCCTCTCCTTGGAGATCCCCACCGCCGCGGGTAGGAGGTTGTCTCCGCCCATCCCCACCCACGGCCAGATGTCCTTCTCCGAGACCTCGCGGCCGTGCTCGCGCAGGGCCTCGACCCAGGCTTTGACGTGGGCTTCATTGCTGTCCAGGAGGGTGCCGTCCATGTCGAGGATGGCGGCGCGATAGCGGGACTGGAGATCGGACTCTTCGATCATGAGGGCTCCACAGGAGCGAGGAGACAGGAGCAAGGAGCGTACCATCGAGGCTCGGCTCGCGATAGGATTCCTGGGACCGCCGGCATCCCGCCGGCCTGTAACTAAAACAAAATCGAAGTTAGAAGCCGGCGGGACGCCGGCGGTCCAGGGGAAAGCGATCATGAGATTAGCGTTTTTCACCGGTGGCCTTATGATCCTGCTCGCCACCGCCGCGAGCGCCACCGAGCCGCCGCCCCTGTTGCCGGAGCCGGCGGTGCGCGCGATCGCCGGCGAGGTCTCGGGCACGGCGGCGAAGCGCAACCTTCAGGACCTCACCCTGTTCCACCGCATGCGGGGCTCGCGGGGGTTCCGCGCGGCGGCGGAGCGGGTGCGGGACCGGGCCAAGGAGTACGGCCTCTCCGAGGTGGAGATCCTGGAGCTGCCGGCCGACGGCGCCGTCTTCTACGGCACCCAGCGGTCGCGCCCGGCGTGGGACGTGGATTTCGCCGAGCTCTGGGAGCAGCGCCAGGAGGGGGGCTCGTGGGTGGACGCCGAACGGGTGGCCTCCTGGGAGGCGCGCCCCATCGTGCTCGCCCAGGACAGCGCCGGCGGCGAGGCCGCGGCCGAGCTGGTGGACGTGGGCGCCGGCACGGCCGAGGGGGACTATCAGGGCAAGGACGTGCGCGGCAAGCTCGTGCTCACCTCCTCGCAGCCGGGCGGCGCCGTCTACAAGCTGGCCGTGGACCGACTGGGCGCCGCCGGCATCGTCTCCTACGCGCAGAACCAGGTGACCGGCTGGTGGAAGGAGGACGAGAACCTCGTCCGCTGGGGACATCTCGACACGTTTCCCGCTCCCAAGACCTTCGCCTTCATGGTCTCGCTCAAGGCTGCCCGGGCCTGGCAGGAGCGCCTCGCCCGCGGCGAGACCGTGCGGCTGCGGGCCAGCGTCAAGGCCGGCCAGCACCCTGGGGCCTACAGCATCGCCACCGGGGTGATCCCGGGCGCTGACCGGCAGCACGAGATCGTGCTCTCCTGCCATCTCGACCACCAGCGGCCGGGAGCGAACGACAACGCGAGCGGCTGCGCCACCATCCTGGAGGTGGGCCGCACGCTGGCGAAGCTGATCCGTGAGGGGAAGCTCGCCGCTCCGCGCCGGACCCTCCGCTTCGTCTGGCCGCCGGAGATCGAGGGGACGACCTCGCTGCTCAACGCCCGTCCGGACCTCGCGGCGCGGGCCCTGGCCGTGATCCACATGGACATGGTGGGCGGGGACGCCGAGATCACCAAGGCCGTCTTCCACGTCACCCGCTCCCCCAAGAGCCTGCCGACGTTCGTCGACGACGTGGGGGCCGCCTTCGGCCGCTTCGTCAACGAGCAGTCGTACGCCCTGGCGGCCACCGGCGAGGCGCCCTATCCGCTGGTCGATCCCGAGGGGAGCAAGCGGGCGCTCCAGGCCGAGCTCGTCGACTTCACCGAGGGGAGCGATCATGAGGTGTGGAGCGAGGGGTCGTGGCGGGTGCCGGCGATCTATCTCAACGATTGGCCGGACCGCTACATCCACACCCACGCGGACGGCGTGGCCAACATCGATCCCACCAAGCTGATGCGCGCCGCCTTCCTGGGGGCGGCGAGCGCGTGGTACCTGGCGAACCTCGATTCCTCTCAGGTGCCGGCGCTCTGGGAGATGATCCGCCGCGGCAGCCTGGAGCGGACCGCCACGGCGCTCGCCCGCGCCGACCGCCTGCGCGCGATGGGGGAGGGGGCCGAGGCGGACAACCTCCTGCGTTTCCACTTCGCTCAGGAAGGCGCGGTGGTGGAATCGATCAACCGCTTCGCCGCGGTGCCCCCCGGCGTGCGGAAGAGCGCGGACGAGAACCTCGCCGGGCTGCGGCGGCTGGTGGGGGTTTCAGAAAGGAAAATGGTGGGAACGGCGGACGCCGTCTACCGCCGCGCCCCCGCTCCCAAGGGGCCGATGACCGTCTTCGGCTATGACTATTTTCAGGACCACATCGCTCAGAAGGGGATCGCGGCGCCGGCGCTGCTGAAGCGGACCGGCCTCTGGGGCGGTGGCGCCGAATACGCTTACGAGGCGCTGAACCTGGTGGACGGCCGGCGCACGGCGCGCGAGATCCGGGATGCGCTCGCCGCCATCTACGGGCCGGTGCCGTTGCCCGAGGTCACGGAATATCTCGGGGATCTCGAGACGATCGGCATTCTGCAACGGGAGAAGTCTGCGCATGCTCCGTGAAAAACTGATCGGTCATCACACGTACAAGCCCCATGAGTTTCGCTGGCGGAGCCGCGAGATCTCGCGGCTGGAAGGCCTGAGCGACGCCGTCTTCGGCTTCGCGATCACGTTGTTGATCGTGGCTCTGGAGGTACCCAAGACCTCGGGGGAGCTGTTCGAGACGATGCGCGGGTTCGCCGGCTTCGCGCTCACTTTTTTCATCCTTTATACTCTCTGGTACCGGCAGTTCGTCTTCTTCCGCCGCTATGGGCTGGAGGATCCGCCGACGGTCGCGCTGACCGGCGCGCTCCTCTTCGTCGTGCTGTTCTTCGTCTTTCCGCTCAAGTTTTTCGTCGGCACCATGGTGAACCGGCTGCTCGGGGCCCCCAAGACGGTCCGGCTGCCGGACGGCACGGTCGAGAAGGTGATCCGGCCCGAGCACATCCCGCTGATGATGTCGATCTACGGGGCGGGCTTCGTGGCGGTCTCGGTGATCTTTTTCCTCCTGTATGCTCACGCCTATCGCAAGCGGGAGGAGCTCGATCTCAACGAGCTGGAGATCTTCGATACGCGGCGGAGCCTGGAGGCTCTCCTCTACACCATCACGATCGGCGTGCTGCTCGTCGTCGTCGCCTGGGTCGGGAACCTCACCCACGGCGCGCCCTACGAGGACAAGGCCACCTATGCGAGCATGGCGGCTCTGTACGGCTTCATCGCTGTCATGCTCTATCGCACCCGGCTGCTCGGCCGGCGGCGCAAGGCGATGGTGGCGCGGCTTCAGGAGATCGCGGTGGAAGGCGATCCCGGGCCCGCGCTTCAGAGCTGACGCGGACCGGGGCTCGCGGTCTTCTGATCAAGCCGCGCGTCGAGCCGGGCGTCGGCGAGCGCGGCGCCGTATTCGCGCTGGAGCAGGGGATTGGCCTTGAGGGCCGCTTCGAGCGAAGCCAGGGCCTTCCGGGCCTGCTCCCGGCGGCGATTGGGATCGGTCTCCAGCCGCGCGCTCATCTCTTCGAGCTGGCCGCGCAGGGCCAGATAGCGCGCCTCGCTCGGGTTGACCGCGAGCGCCTTGCCGATCCGCTCCAATCCTTCCTGGATGGCCGCCGCGCGGGCGCGGGCGTCCCGCGCCGCTTCGGATCGATCGCGCGCGATCAGCGCCTGGGTGAAGAAGACGTCCGGCTGTCGGGGGTTGAGCGCCTCGGCGCGGCCGAGCTCGGCCGCGCCGCCGCGCAGGTCGGCAGCGGGGTCCTGATGCTGCCGCATCCGCCAGCGGGCGGCGAGGCGCTTCACCCGCGCCCGTTCGAGGAAGACGTCGGCGTCCGTGGGGTTGAGCCGCAGCGCTTCGTCCAGGGCGGTGCCGGCCTGGGCGAGGACGGGCCCAGGGTCCTGCCCCTGGCCGAGCAGGGCCTCGGCGAGGCTCCTCCAGGTGTAGCCCAGGTTGTAACGCGCCAGAGAGTAATCCGGCTTCACCTCGACCGCCCGCTGATAGCTGCGGGCCGCGCGGTCGAGCGCTTCCCGCGGATCGTTGCCGCCGGTCATCAGGTACTCGGCGAGGGTCAGGTGGGCGTTGCCCAGGTTGTTCCAGATCGTCGCCGAGCGGGGGTTGAGCGCGGCGGCTCTCTCCAGCGCCGCGACCGCCTTGCCGGTCGAGCCGCTGGGGTCGGCCCCTTGCGCCACCTGGACCTCGGACAGGATCTTCCAGGAGTTGCCGAGACCGATGAACGCCGGCAGCGACCGCGGGTTCAGGGTGCTCGCCTCGCCATAGGCGGCGATCGCCTGGTCGAGCATCTGCCGGGGGTCGGTCCCCTGCCGCTGCTGCTCCTGGACGAGCACGAGCAGAGCGGTGCCGAGGTTCACGTAGGAGGAGGGCATCTCGGGCTGCAGCTCGACGGCCCGGCGGGCGGCCTCGATCCCCCGCTGGATGTCCATTCGCGGGTCGGCTCCGTGCTCCTTCTTCCATTGCGCGAGCAGGCGGTGGGTCATGGCGAGGTGGCTGTAGGCCCCGACGTCGCGGGGATCGAGAGCGACGGCGCGCTCCGCCAGGCGGAGGCCGGCCGTGAGGTCCGCCGTGGGATCGATGCCACGCTTGAATTTCTGCTCGCCGAGGTGCCAGAGGAGGTCCGCCTCCACCACCAGCCCGCCGGCGAGCTCGGGATCCACCCGCAGCGCCCGGTCGCAGGCGGCGAGGTCCTCTTTCACCCGCGCCTCCGGCACGTCGGCCAGCGCGATGGCCGCCTGCAGCCGGTGCCCGCGGCGCTCGCAATCCTCGGCATAGAGATCGGGGTCGCTGGGCCAGGAGACGGCGAGCCGTTCGTAGATCGCGCCGGCTTGATCGGAGAGGCGGATCGCCTCCTCCCAGCGTCCCGCCCGGCCGGCCTCCTCCGCTTGGGCCCGGTAGACCCTGGCTTCGAGCTCGGCCGCCGGCAGGGAGCCGGGCTCCTTGCGCGCGGCCTCCAGGGCGTCCGCGTAGCGCCCTTCGTAGAGCGCGATGAGGCCGGCGAGGTGGCGGGAGCCCGGCGAGCCCGCGAGGCTCTTGCGCAGGTAGTCCACGGCGGGCCGGCGGTAGGTGCGCTCGGCCTCCTCCCGGCGGGTCTGGCCCTCGCTGGCGGGCGCGCGGTCGGCGTCGGAGAGGGCCCGCTCGTACGCCCTGCCGTAGGCGAGGCCCAGCGCCCTGGCCACCTCCGGACCCTGCTCTCCCGCCTTCCAGGCGCGCTCCAGGTGCGCGCGCGCCTCGTCGTACCGGTGAAGGGCCATGGAGCCCTGGCCGAGCGCGAAAAATCCCGGCCCTTCGGCGGTGGGGCCGATCTTCTTCATCTCGGCGCGGATGGAGCCCATCTCCACCTCCATCCGCCGCTTGTAGGGGGTGATGTCGTGGAGCGGCTGGGTGGCCACGTACTCCAGGCTGGTCTCGAACGAGCCGATGCGCTGCCCGAACCGCTGCGCCAGCTCGGCCCGCTCGCGGGCCCGCCATTCGGCGCGCAGGGTGAAGAGCCCGAGCCCGAGGAGGGCGAGGAGGGCCGCGGCCGAGACCGCGGTGAGCGCCCGGTTCTTGCGCAGCCGCTTGCCGGCCCGGTAGAGCCATCCCGCCGGACGGGCGCGGATCGGCTCGCCGTCGAGGAAACGGTCGAGGTCCTCGGCCAGCTCGCGCGCCGATTCGTAGCGCCGGGTGGGGTCCTTCTCCAGGCATTTGGCGACGATGGTCTCGAGGTCCTCCGGGATCGCGGGAGCGACCTGGCGGAGCGGCCTGGGGTCTTCCTGGACCAGCCGCACCAGCACCCGGGCGAGATTGCCGCCGGTGAACGGGGGCTCTCCCGCCAGCAGCTCGTAGAGCACCACGCCGAGGCTGTAGACGTCGGTCCGCCGGTCGAGCGGCCGTCCCTGCGCGGCCTCGGGGGAGATGTAGGCCGGCGTGCCGCTGATCATGCCGGTGCGGGAGAGGGAGATCTCGTCCTGGACCATGGCGAGGCCGAAATCGACCACGTAGGGGTGGACCTCCCCCGTCTCCTCGCGCGCCAGCAGGATGTTGCCCGGCTTGAGGTCGCGGTGGATGAGGCCGCTGCGGTGGGCGGCGTGGATGCCACGGGCCACGTCGCGCACCAGGCGCACCTTGTCCTCCAGCGTCAGCTCCTCGCACAGCTCGCCGAGGCTCCGGCCGTCGACGTACTGCATGGCGATGTACGGCCGGCCCTCGACCTCGCCCACCTCGTGGACCTGGCAGACGTTGGGGTGGGAGATCCGCGCCTGGGCGCGCGCCTCGCGCAGGAAGCGCTCGGCGTGCGTGCCGTCGTTGCGATGGAGGAACTTGAGCGCCACCCAGCGGCCGAGGGTGGGATCGAACGCCTTGTAGACCGTCCCCATGCCACCCGAGCCCAGGAGGCGCTCGACGCGGTAGCGCGGCCAGCCCTCCAGGAAGCGGAGCTCGGGAGGGAACGGCGACGGTGGGGGAGGGCCGGAGACCGCTGGAGACGGCTGGAAGGAGAGGCCTCCATAGTCGGGGGTGGCGTCCTCCCGGGGCCCCTGAAGCTCTGCGGCCAGGCGCTCGACGTCCTGGTCGGTGAGCAGCCCCGCCTCCAGGAGCGCCCGCACCCAACGGCCGTGAGGCACGTCGCCGTTCCCGCCGTCGGCCGGCAGGTGCTCGGCGACCGCGTCGAGGTCCTCCCAGCGGAGGAGCCCCTTGGCGATCGCCAACCTCAGGAGACTGCTCTCCGCGGGAGGGCTCATAGTCTGGGAACCGTTGTCGGTTGAGAAACAGTGTATCCTGATTTTGGGGCGGCCTGGACGCCGCCTGGCTGTTTTCTTCCGTCCTTGAAGGAGCCCGTCATCCGCTCTTGGGGAGGGCGGCCCGTGTCCTGCGGACTTCTCCTTTGCCGGCTCGTCTCGCATCATCTTCCAAAAACGTCGCGAGCCCGGCTTGCGGAGAAGCGAGCGAAGCACGTTTGACGCGAGCTAAGCTTGCAACCTCCCGTTGCAACGTTGTAATGCCGCAACATAAGCTTGCAATGGCGCGTCACAACGATACATTGGCGCAACACACCCTTACAACGCCATCTCTTTTCGGAGCGGCGCCTTCCTTCCGTGATCCGTTGACGCGAGATTGCGCCGACATGCGCCATTCTTGCGTTATTTCGACTTGTTCTAGCCCTAGATCATCGCAAGCTGGGTCGGTGTCGCACCGATATCGATCTGTAATGATGCAAGGCAGAGTCCGCTTGCACCGAGATCAGTCCGTGGAGTCGCGACCTCGCCTCATTTCGCGGCAAGGCGGGACTATTTCGCGCCATTTTTGACTCTCCTTGCGGCGATGTAAGCCTTGATTGGTGCAAGAGATCGGTGAGACAGGGTCCTACTGCGCGGTCTTGCGCCATTTTATCGCCACAAGGAGATCGCGCTCGGAAAAATGTCGCGAGATTCCTCTCTCTTGCGCCGGCCATAAGGTGAAGTTGCACCATTGCAACTCTGGTCTTGCCGGTCGATCCCCGGATTGCCGCATTGCCGGCCGGTGTTGACGCAAGATGCCGCAAGGTCGCGCGCGGGCGAGGAGAGCCTGGACCGCTGTAGCCCTCCAAGGAGACGAAGAGGAGCACGTCGCTCCGAGAGTCCCTCGCCCGCAGGGCGGAATTTACCAGCCCTGGGGTGTCAAGGTGCCGAATCGGCAGATTCGTTGTATAATTCAAGGCAGCTCTGTTGAGCCATAGCCATATGCGCGAGCGCGAAACATCGGGTCAACGACACACACCCCTCAAGGAGGAAGGCGCGATGCAACACGACGGCAGCCCCACTTCTCAGGCCCCCAACGGAGTAGTGATTCTCGAGGCCGTGCAATGGTCGTCCCTGGTCGACGTCGACGACGTGAAACCCGTCGATGATCATGATTACGCGATCCTCGAGGAGGTTCGGCAGGTTCTGGCGAAGCATGGCTCTACGGAGCGGTTCGGAATCTGTCTGCTCCACCGGCACTTCGACGTCGCCCCGGGTGAGGTCGCCGTCGAATACACGGATACGTCGAATCGCATTTCGACGGTGCGAGTCGAGCCGCATGGACCGGAGGGCGACTATCTCCAGACGATGTGGAGGTTCGGTCCGAGCCCCGAGGGCGTCACCACCACGTTCTGCGTGCGGCGCTGCAACAACGACGGTGGCCACAAGAACGAGCACGGCAGAGAAGAGCGCTAGCAACGAGACCCAGCCGAGCTTGGGGCCGGTCGAACATGCCCAAGCGCTTTGCTCGCGCAAGCGGCGAGCCACGGCATTCTCTTGAGCTGAAAGGACACCAGCCATGATCGATGACGGCATAAATTTTCTCGACGGTCCACCCCACAAAACCCAAGTTTGCATCGTTGGCACCGGTCAGGCCGGAATCACTCTGGCCTGGTATCTCCTGCGGCAGGGGATCGACGTCACCTTGCTCGAGGGCAGCCGTAGCTTCAACCCCGGAGGGCCGAACGCCCCGGTGGAAGACTCCTATCTGTACAATGAAAACACGCTCCTGTATAACGGCGAGTCGGTCGGTCTGTTTGCCACGACCGAGCCGCAATTCCTGATCAGGCCGACGCCCGAATTCAACCAGGGTGCCAGGGAAAGGGATCGGATTTATGGCGGCACCTCGACTCATTGGGGTGGCCAGTCACGGCCTCTGGATGCGATTACCTTTGAAAAGCGGCCGCCCGGGTTCCCGGGCTGGCCGATCACGCGCGAGGATCTGGATCCCTACTATGCCGAGGCGTGCAGGTTTCTCGAGCTGTATGGCGACTACTATGCGCCCGACGGTATTGCCGGGTACAACTTCACGGCCGAGTTCTGGGCCAACGAGCTGGGGCAGGCGGTTGCCGATCTGGAAGGCTTTGACGTCGACATGTACCAGTTCGTACCGGAGCAAAACCTGCAGTTCCAGGCCCGCAAAGTCGATGGCAAGACGATCGGCGAGAGCAGCGCGCTGGTCATCCTGAATGCCAGTCTTTTGAATATCGTGCAGCAGGGGGGCAGCGTCAGCGCGTTGACCGTCGGTGTCCTGGACGGCGACCGCGACGACCCCAAGGTGTTGGGCGAATTCACCGTCTGCGCGGACGTCTGTGTGCTGGCCTGCGGCGCGGTGGCCAACGCACGTCAGTTGCTGCTGTCGGACGTCGGCAATAAATATGTTGGCCGTTATCTCATGGCCCATCCCATTGCCGATGACGCGAACGCGGTCCAGGTGAGCCCATATTATCTCCAGCGGAGCGGCAGCTGTTGTCGTATCAAAACCCGCAATGGGCGAACCCCCAAGTAACCATCACGTTTCTGGCCGGCCTGCTGACCCCGAACGGAGAGGCGTTACGGTCTCTCGAAGCCGGGAGCTGCTGGTTCGGACCGGCCGGAACCGACAATTTCTACCACGAGCTGATCCCTGAACATGAAAGCCGGGTCACGCTGTCCGACACCAAAGATATCTTCGGCCAGCTGCAAACCAAGGCCGATTGGGTGTTGAACGAGCACGAGCCGGAAAATTTCAGAAAGCTGGCGGACCTCTTCAAGACGTCAGTGACGGCAAAGGGCGGTGGCCCCGTCCAGATCGGAAGCTGGGCTGCCATTCAGAACAGGATGGTCTACAACGGCCACCACATCGGCACGACACGGATGGCGGCCACGGAAGATGAAGGCGTCGTCGACCGGAACCTCCAGCTGTTTGGGGTTGACAATCTCTATGTCGCGGGATCGTCGGTCTGGGCGTCAGCCGGGATTTCGAACCCGACGTTTTCGATCGTTGCGTTCTCGATCCGTCTGGCCGATCACTTGACCCAGCGATTCAAAGGCGCTGCCCCGGCCCGCGGCTGAGCCCGAAGCTCCAGTCGGCAAGCTTCTTTGCATCGATGCCCGGGCCTCAGAACGGCCGCTCCGATTCCCACCCCGCCGGCAGGGTGGCGCCGGCGAGGAGGTTGCGCAGCACCAGCGGCTCGACCGGCTTGACGAAGTGGTATTGGATGCCCGCCTCGCGGGAGCGGCGGCGGTCCTCGGGTTGGCCGTAGCCGGTCATCGCCACCAGGAGGGTGTGGTCGAGGTGGAGCTCCTCGCGCAGGCGGCGGGCCACCTGGTAGCCGTCGAGGCCGGGGAGGCCGATGTCGAGCAACACCACCTCGGGCTGCTGCTCGCGCGCCGCCTCCAGGGCCGTACGGCCGTCGTGCACCACGCTGACGTCGTGGTTCCAGAGGCGGAGCAGGGTGGCGAGGCTCTCGGCGGCGTCGATGTTGTCCTCCACCACCAGCACCCGCAGCGGGCGGGACGCGTTGGCGGGCACCGGCTCGGCGGGGAGGATGGCCTCGGCGGGGAGCTGGGCGGGGAGGCGGACCACGAATTCGCTCCCCTGGCCGAGCCCCGGGCTGGAAACCTCCACCCGGCCGCCGTGCATCTCGACCAGGCTGCGCACCAGGGTCAGGCCCAGGCCCAAGCCCCCCTCGGTGCGCGCCAGCGAGCCGCTCGACTGCTGCACGAAGGGCTCGAAGACGCGGTCGAGCACGTCCGGCGGCACGCCGATCCCGGTGTCGCGCACCCGCACCACGGCCTCCTCCCCCTCGCGGGCCGCCGTCACCCAGATCTGCCCGCCCGGCATGGTGTACTTGGCGGCGTTGTTGAGGAGGTTCGAGATCACCTGCTCCAGCCGGGTGGCGTCCGCCTCCAGGCGCAAAGGCTCGGCCGGCAGCCGCAGGGAGACCGTGTGGGTGCGGCTCTCGATCAGCGGGCGCGACCCTTCGACGGCGCGCTGGACGATCGTCCCCAGGTCGACCACCTCTTTGCGCAGGCGGATGCTCCCCTGGGTGATCCGCGAGACGTCCAGCAGGTCGTCCACC
>DASXJP010000164.1:0-13123 GCA_036497345.1 Thermoanaerobaculia bacterium | reverse complement strand
CGGCTGGAAGCGCAGCGACGTGGTGTTGACGGCGCTGTAGTGCTCCAGCTTCCGGCTCTGGGCGTCCTCGAACGCCTGGAGGCGGCGGAGGATCTCCTCGACAGGAATTTCCCGTTCCGAGGAGACCGTCACCTTCTCCTCGACCCCCTTGCGCTCGGCGGCGGTCGGGCGGTCGAGACCGAGCACGGCCACGCGGCTGGGAGAGGGCACCTGGAGCACGAGCGCGCCGCCCGAGACCTGACCGCCCGGCGGCGGTACCCGCTGGCCGCCGATGGGGAACCGCACCGGCCGGCGGAGCTCCGGGTCGCTGAAGCTCAAGGTCAGGCTCTGGGCATCCGGCGGCGCCAGGGCGATCACCCGCAGCCCGAGATCCTTGCCGCGCACGAACGTCCACGCCTCCTCGGCGCCGGTGGGGGAGGAGCCGGGATCCCAGGAGAGGTCCCCCGCGAATTCGCGGGCGAGGAGCACCAGGGGCGAGAGCAGGGGCACCAGCCGCGCCGTCCCCACCCCCGGTCCCCCGAACAGCGTCAGGTCGACCCCCGCGGTGGAGTCGCGGGCCGCTCCGGCCAGCATCTCGTTGGGATCGGCCGGAACCGGACGCGCGTCGAGGACGATCGGCCGTCCGGGATCGAGATTCTGGATCGTCTCGACCGCCGCCTTGAGCGCCTCGGGAGCGGCGGGCTGCAGCGCCATCGCCTCCAGATAGGCCGCCACCTCTTCGCCGTAGAAGGCCTGGAGGACCTTGGGATCGGCGGGGAGCGCCTCCGAGGCCACCTTCCCCTGTCCCTGGGCGCCGGTCAGCGTCACGGCGGCCCGCTTGAGCAGGAAGGCGTATTCGGTCGGCGAGAAGTCTCCCGTCTCCGGCCGCCAGACCACCTGGAACCAGGTGCCGGCGGGGGCCTTCGACGCCACGTCGGCCGCGACGCGGAGCTCTGCCTGGAGGCGCTCGGCCCCTTGCGCGAGCGGCGGCGGGGTGCGGAAGACCAGCGAGATCCACGGGGTCGCGCCGCTGTCGCGCACCGTGGCCGGGAGCGTGGTGTCGGCCGGAGCATCCGCCGAAAGGGGGACCTCCCAGGCGACGAAGAGGGGGCTTCCCGGCTCCAGCCCGCCGGGCTTCAGGACGCGGGCGACGTCCGCGGGATTCACGGAGGAATCGACGCGCAGGCCGGCGCAGGGCCGGCACGGAAGATTGGCCGCTCCCAGGGGGAGAGCGAGGCAGAGCAGGACACTACCCAGCAACAGACGCTTGACGAAATCCATGGCAGCAAGCATAACAGCGCCCCTCAGAGGGGAAATTCTCCGCTCTCCCTGCTAGAATTGAGGGTGATCTCATTATGGAATTCTCTGGAAGACTGACTGCCTTTCCCATGGGCGACCTGTTGCAGTGGGCGCAGAACGAACGCTGCACGGGGGCGCTCGTGATCCGCCGCAGCGAGCGCGAGAAGCGGATCTACTTCCATGCCGGCGAGGTCGTCGGGTGCCTCACGAACGATCCCGCCGAGTACTACGGCCAGCACCTCGTGCTCCACGGCCACCTGAGCGAGGACCAGCTCTTCCAGGCCTTGCGGCACTGCGTGACCCGCAGCACCCGTCTGGGGGTGGCGCTGCGCGAGCTGGGGCTGATCCCGCCCGAGGTGATCCAGCAGACCCTGCGCGGGCAGATCGAGGACGTGGTCTGCGACCTCTTCCTCTGGCAGCGGGGGATCTTCTACTTCCAGGCGGAGATGCCGCCCGAGGAGGAGATCCTGCCCGAGCCGATCAACGTCCTGGGGCTGATGATGGAGGGGGCCCGCTGGGTGGACGAGGTCGCGCGCATGCGCCGGATCCTCATCCACGACGGCGTCGTGCTCCGCCGGGGGGAGCAGTGGCCCGGCGGGAAGGACGACCTGACGCCGGTCCAGCAGCAGCTCGTCCAACAGGTCGACGGCCGCCGGACCCTGGCGGACCTCCACAAGAAGATCCGCGGCTCCTACTACCGGTTCCTGGCGGGGGCGTTCCGGCTCTGCGTGGACCGGGTGCTCGACATCGAGGAGGTCCGGGAGACGGCCGACTCCGTCAGCCAGGAGATGAGCGTCTACGACCTGTTGCTGGAGCAGGCCGCCGAGGAGCAGGTCCTGGTCGCCCGCCGGCACATGGCGGTGCCGCTCAACCTGCTGGAGCGCTGGTATCCCGTCTGGGTGGAGGAGCCGGCGGAGGACGAGAAGACGCGCATGCCGGCCAAGGCGCGCGACTTCTACGCCCGCTTCGATGGCCGCACCTCGCTGGGGGACGCCTTCTCCGGCGACGCCCGCCTCCGCGGGCGCGAGATGGACCTGTTGCTGCTGCAGCTCCAGAAGGGGCGGCTGGCCCTGCTCCCCGCGCCGGTCGACTCCCTGGAGCAGGCCGCCGAACGGCGAGGCCAGCCGGCCCTCCAGCGCTGGTGGCGGCGGGTGTTCCAGCAGTAGGGAAGAGCGAAGAACACGGACAAACACGGACGGGCACGGGCTCACACGGACGAGCACGCGTGTCCGTCCGTGTGGGGTCCGTGCTCGCCCGTGTTCTTCACTCCGCCGCCGCCTCCCGCAGCGCCACCCCGAGCGGCGGCAGCCCCAGCTTTTCGCGGATCTTGGCCTCGATCTCGTCGGCGAGGTCGGGGTTCTCGCGCAGGAAGGTCTTGGCGTTGTCGCGCCCCTGGCCCAGGCGGAGATCGCCGTAGGAGTACCAGGCGCCGCTCTTGACCACCAGCTTGTGCTCCACGCCGAGGTCGACGAGCTCGCCGGTCCTCGAGATCCCCTCGCCGTAGTCGATGTCGAACTCCGCCTGGCGGAAGGGGGCGGCCACCTTGTTCTTCACCACCTTGACCTTGGCGCGCGCGCCGGTCACCTCCTCGCCCTCCTTCAGCGAGGCGATGCGGCGGATGTCGATGCGCACCGAGGAGTAGAACTTGAGGGCGCGGCCGCCGGTGGTGGTCTCGGGGTTGCCGAACATGACGCCGATCTTCTCGCGGATCTGGTTGATGAAGACCAGGCAGGTCTTGGACTTGGAGACGATGGCCGTGAGCTTGCGCAGGGCCTGCGACATCAGGCGCGCCTGGAGGCCCACGTGCGAGTCGCCCATCTCCCCCTCGAGCTCGGCCTTGGGCACCAGCGCCGCCACCGAGTCGATCACCACCACGTCCACCGCGTTGCTGCGCACCAGCATCTCGGCGATCTCCAGCGCCTGCTCGCCGTTGTCCGGCTGCGAGACCAGGAGGTTGTCGATGTCGACCCCCAGCTTGACGGCGTACTCGGCGTCGAGCGCGTGCTCGGCGTCGATGAAGGCGGCGATGCCGCCCCGCTTCTGCGCCTGGCCCACCACGGAGAGGGCGAGCGTCGTCTTGCCGGACGACTCGGGGCCGTAGACCTCCACCACGCGGCCGCGCGGGAAGCCGCCGATGCCGATGGCGTGATCGACGGAGATCGAGCCGGTGGAGATGGCCTCCAGCGCCAGCGTCTCCCGCTGGCCCAGGCGCATGATCGCCCCCTTGCCGAACTGCTTCTCGATCTGGGAAAGCGTGCCGTCGATCGCCTTCAAACGATCCAATTTCGTGTCTGCCATGTGACTTTTCGCTCCTTCTGGCCTCGGGGGCACTAGGGCTCCTATTCTACTGTGCTCGGGGGATCGGGGCTAGGACGCCGGTTCCTGTCTCCATCATAATAGACGGTAATGAGGCGGTCAAATCCCGCCCGGAGATATACTTTTCCGCCGCCGGAAATCCAGCGTGGCTTTCCCCGGTTCTGGAAGAGAAGCCGAGGACTAGCCCCATGATCCTCTATAATCTGAGCCCTTGAACAATCGTCCGGACACCACGTAGACCTCACGATGGAATCTATCGCCGTCGAAACCAGCGACGCGCTCTACGCCGCCGAGCCGATCCGCCGTCTCGAAGAGAACGTCGCCCGCGTCATCCGCGGCAAGCGCGAGGTGATCCGCCTCGCCACCGTCTGCCTGCTCGCCCGCGGGCACGTCCTCCTGGAGGACGTCCCCGGCGTCGGCAAGACCACCCTGGCGCAAGGCCTGGCCCGCTCGCTCGGGCTCTCCTTCCAGCGCATCCAGTTCACCAGCGACCTGCTGCCGTCCGACATCATCGGGGTCTCGATCTACAACCAGAAGAACCAGACCTTCGAGTTCGTCCCCGGCCCGCTGTTCGCCAACGTGGTGCTGGCGGACGAGATCAACCGCGCCACCCCCAAGACCCAGTCGGCCCTGCTGGAGGCGATGAGCGAGCGCAAGGTGTCGGTCGAGCGCAAGCGCTTCTCCCTCCCCGAGCCCTTCGTCGTGCTGGCCACCCAGAACCCGCTGGAGTACCAGGGGACCTTCCCGCTCCCCGAGTCGCAGCTCGACCGCTTCCTGATGTCGCTCTCGCTCGGCTATCCGCCGCGGGCGGACGAGAAGGACCTGCTGCTCTCGGGCGGCGTCGAGGACCTCCTGGAGCACATGCAGCCGGTGCTCTCGCAGGACGGGCTGATCGACCTCCAGGCGCGGGTGTCGCGGGTGCGTGTGGCGGACAAGCTGGCGGACTACATGCTCTCGCTCGCCGAGGCCACCCGCCATGGCGGCGACTTCCTACTCGGGGTCTCGACCCGCGGTCTCCAGGCCCTCTTCCGGGCCGCCCAGGCGCTCGCCCTCTGCGAGGGGCGCGGCTACGTCATTCCGGACGACGTGCAGCGCCTGGCCGGGCCGGTGCTGGCGCACCGCGTGGCGCTCAAGCGGGGCGTGGCCGACCTCGACCAGGCGAGGAAGGCGATCGATCGGGTGGTGGCGGCGACGCCGGTGCCCCTGTGAGCGGGCCGGCCTCTCCCCGCCGCTTCGGCTTCTTCTATCGCCGGGCGGTCCCGGAAGGGATCCGCATCACCACGGTGGGCCTCTGGTACGTGCTCTTCACGGTGCTGGTGGCCATCGCCGCCACCAACACCGGCAACAACGCGCTCTACATGGTGCTGGCGTTGATGTTCTCGCTGCTGATCGTCTCCGGCGTGGCCTCGCGCGAGAACGTGCGCGGGCTGGAGGCGGAGATCGATCCCCCGGGCGAGGTGTTCGCCAACCGGCCGTTCGCGGTGGGGTTCCGGCTGAAGAGCCGGGCCCTCGTCTTCCCCCGCTGGTTCCTCCTCTTCACCCTCTCGCGCTCGGGCTCGCCGCTGCTCATCCCCTACCTGCCGCGCCGGGGCAAGAGCGTGGGCCAGTTGGAGCTGATGGTCGGCTCGCGGGGGTTCCACCGCTTCCCCTACGTCCACGTCTCCAGCCTCTTCCCCTTCGGCTTCTTCCGCAAGGGGGTGCGTTACCGGGTCGACTTCGAGGTGCTGGTCTTCCCCGAGCTGTTTCCGGCGGGGGGGAGCCGCCCCCAGGAGTCGGACCAGGCGGGGGACGATGCCAGCCGGCGCGGCGGCTGGGGGCATGATCTCTATGCCTTGCGCGCGTTCCGCCGTGGCGACGATCCGCGGGGGATCCACTGGAAGCAGACGGCGCGCACGGGCGAGATGATCTTCACCGAGCGCACCGCCGAGCGGAGCCGGCGGCTGTCGATCGTCTTCGACAACGCCGTGGGCGAGCTCAATGGCGCCGCGGAGCAGAGCCGGTTCGAGCGGCTGGTCAGCGAGGCGGCCACGATCGCCGTCGATCATCTGGCGCGCGGGTACGAGGTCGAGCTGGTGACGCGCGAGGGCTTGTTCGGTTTCGCCAGCGGTCCCCGCCAGCGGCTGGCCGTGCTCGAAGCCCTGGCGCTGATCCAGGCCCGGCCGCGCACCGCCGAGCCGCTCCTCTCGAGCGATCCACGGGCGCCGCAGATCCGGGTCCATCTCGATCTCGACGCTCCGGCGAGGATGGCGGGATGAGCTTCGCGCGGCAGAAGCGGCTGCTGCTCGGATGGACGGCGCTGGTCGCCCCCATCCCGCTGCCGTTCAACGGCGTGGTGGGATGGCCGGCCACCCTCGCCTTCCTCCTCGGCGTCATCCTCTTCCTGCGCCGGGCGAGCCTCGACCCGCAGCGCTGGTTGCCGTCGTGGGGGATGAACGTGCTGGGGCTGCTCTACCTGCCCCTCTTCTTCCTCGACATGTTCGTGGTCTCCCACGGGCTGGTGCAGCCGGTGATCCATCTCTGCCTGTTCGCGGTGCTGGTCAAGCTCTTCGCCATCGTCCGCGAGCGCGACAAGTGGCAGGCGTCGATCGGCGTCTTCTTCCTCTTCCTCGCCGCCATGGGCACCAGCGTCCACCCCACGATCGTGCTCTATCTGATCGGGTTCCTGGTGCTGGTGTTGATCCTGCTGACCCGCTTCGCCTTCCTCCACGTCCTCTCCGGCTTCGGCCGCGAGGACCCGGCGCTCGCTCTCATCCCCCTGCGCGGCTTCCTGCTGCTCGCCACGGCCGCCACGGTGCTGATCGCCATTCCGATGTTCATGCTCCTGCCGCGCGTGCGGGCGCCGTTCATCGTCGGCCGCGGGGGCGGCAGCGGGGTCACCCTGGAGTCGGCCGGCTTCTCCGATCAGGTGACGCTCGATTCGATCGGCCGCATCCGCGGCAGCCGCGAGGTGGTCCTGCGGGTGCTGGAGGAGCCGTCCACCGGCGGCGAGCGGGAGACGCGCTTCAAGGCCGCCACCTATGACGTCTATCAGGGGGGGACCTGGCGGCGCTCGCCGCTCCATGGCAGCCTCCAGCGCGGGCAGGGCGTGCGATTTCGTCTGAGCCCGGAGAAGCCTGCCCGCTGGGCCACGATCTGGCTCCAGCCGCTGCACAGCCAGAGCATGCCGCTGCCGGTGGAGACGACCGTGATCGAGCCCCGCGTGTCATCGCTGTCGATCGACGCCGGCGGCGCCGTCTCCTTCCCGTTCAACCCGCTGGAGGTGCAGGAATACCGCGTCGGCCTCTTCCGCTCGCCGGTGCTCGCCGGCGCCACGCCTGTGGGCTCCGCGGACCCGGCGCTCGACCTCACCGGCGTGACGCCGAAGATCGCCGGTCTGGCGGCCCAGGTCATGGGGCAGGGGACCCCCTTGCAGCGGGCCCGCCGCCTCGAGAGCCATCTGATCGATCACTACACCTACACCCTCGACTTCGTGGGGCGCTCGCCCGACAACCCGATCGAGGACTTCCTCTTCCGCTACCGCAGCGGCCAGTGCGAGTACTTCGCCTCCTCGATGGTGCTGATGCTGCGCTCGCAGGGGATCCCGGCGCGCCTGGTGACCGGCTTCCTCGGCGGCGAGTACAACCCCTTCGAGGGGTACTACATCGTGCGCGAGAACAACGCCCACGCGTGGGTCGAGGCCTACCTGCCGGGTCACGGGTGGCGGATCTTCGATCCCACTCCCCCCGCCGGACGTCCGGCCGCCGGCAACGAGGGGGCCATGGTCCTCGCCCAGCAGGCGTGGGACTTCCTGCAGTTCCGCTGGGACCGTTACGTCCTCACCTTCGGCCTCTATGATCAGCTCCGCATCTTCGGCAGCCTGCGCGAGCTGTGGGTCGACTTCTGGTCCCATTTCAAGCGCGACGAGAGGGCGGGCGCGGTCTCCCATCCCGGTCTCGACGCGCTCGGTCCCGCGAATCCCAAGCCCGGCGGCCGCCGGGGTCTGCCCAACGTCCCCCTACCGGTGGCGCTGGGGCTCACGCTGATCGCGGCCGCCGTGTGGGTGCTCTACCTGCGGCTGAAGCCGCCGCTCACCGCCACCGCGGCCTACCGCCGGCTGCGGCGCCGTCTCGGCCGCGGAGCCTCCCTGCCCGATTCCGTGCCGCCGCTCGCCGTGCGCCGCGAGGCCGAGACCCGCTATCCCGCCGCCGCCCTGCCGGCGGGCCGGGTCATCGACTTCTACCTGCGCGAGAGCTTCGGAGGTCAGTCGCTGGAGGACGAGGAGATCGAGATCCTCAAGGCGGCTCTTGACGAGGCGGAGAGGAAGATGCGAAAAGCAGGCTGACAATCTCTTTCTCTTGTTTGGGAGGTCCGGATGAATTTTCTCTGGCTGTACCAGATTCCCACGCTCTGGCTCGGCATTCTGGTCGTCGGTCTTTTCGTCGCGGTCTCGGCCGCGGGCCTGCTGTTGACCCGCCCTCTGGCCAAGCGGCTCTGCCGCGAGCAGAACGATTTCGTCAACTTTTTCTTCGCCACCATCGCCGTCTTCTACGCGGTGCTCATGGGCCTGATCGCCGTCGCCGTATGGGGGAGCTACGCGGGGATCGACGGCATCGTCTCCAACGAGGCCGTGAGCTCCTCGGACGTCTACCGCGACATCGAGAGCTATCCGCCCGCCGTGCGGGACGAGGTGCGCCGGAGTCTGCGGGCCTACGTCAATTGCGTGATCCAAAAGGAGTGGCCGGCCCAGCGGCACGGGGATGATCGGCATTTGGAAGGTGACCTTCTGCTGCATCGCGCCGCCCACGGATTGACCACGTTCGAGCCCACGACCCCCGGGCAGCAGGTCGTCCACGTCCAGACCCTGCGCGATCTCGACGATCTCTTCTCCAATCGCCGCCTGCGGCTGGAAGCGCGCGACAACCATCTGCCGGGCCTCATGTGGCTGGTGGTGCTGGCCGGCGCGGCGGTCCTGATCTTCATGAGCTATTTCTTCTGCGGGGAAAAGAACGGGCTGCAGCTCCTGCTCACCGTGGGCTTGAGCGTGCTGATCGGCCTGGTGATCTTCCTGATCCTGGCGCTGGACCGGCCGCTGGTCGGAACGATCAGCGTGGACGCCTCCAGCTTCGAGGACGCGTTGGCGACGATGAACGAGGCGTCGTTGGTGCCCTGACGCCTAGCGCAGCCCCGACGGCAGCCGCGGCGAGGAGATCAGCTTGGCGAATTCCCGCCAACGCTCCTCCGGCCGCTCCGGGGTGCCGCCCCGCTTCTCGATGTACTGCCGCACGAGGTCCTGGCCGAGGTTGTAGTTGATCACGTAGCTCCGGTACTGATCGATGAAGCGGACGCGCTGGGCCGCCCGCTCCGGGGACATCAGGCCGTAGCGCACCAGCCAGGCTGCGGCCTCCTGGCGCGAGATCTCGCCGTTGACGCTTTTCCCATTCAGATACTGGCGCGCCGCCTCGTTGCCCGCGTAGCTCAACCCCTGGAGCAGCCCCTGGACCTCGGCGTAGCGCTCCGCTTTGGCGGGATCGAGGCCGGCCAGCGGATAGAGCTTCTCGCGCTCGAAGGCGGTCCGCTCATGGCCGGGGAAGGCCACCTCGATGCCGAAGTTGGCCGTCCCCTCCGCGATCAGCGATTGCGGCGAGAAGAGCGGATAGACCGAGAATTCGATCCATCCGCGGTCGCGCACCAGGTGCTTCTCGAGCAGCGTGTTGTAGACGTGGTGCCCCGGATATCCCTCGTGGCAGGCGAGGTCGATCGCGCGGTCGATGAAGATCGGCAGGTCGGTGTTGACCTGGATCAGGCTGTGGAAGCCCCCCTTGTACCAGTTGTAGCCGCTCCAGGCCTTGTTGATGACGTATTCGACCACGAAGCTCTCGCCGGCGGGGAGCTCGATGTGCCGGAGCGTGCGGCGCCGGCATTCGTCAATGGCGGCGCTGAAGACCGCGTCGAGCCGGTCGCGGGGGATGACGAATTGCCGCCGGAAGGCCTCCACGCGCTCGGCGAGGGGGCCGCTGCCCGGCACCTCTCTTTCGAGCTGATCGAGGATCTCCTGGAAGTGCGCGGCGCCGTACGTGGGAGCGACCGCGTCGTAGAGCGCCTTCGACTCCTCGTCGAAAGACATCCGCTTGCCGGAGACGAGGTCGATCCGCGCCACCATCGACTGGAGCTGTCGCTGGAGATACTGATGGCGGAGGCGGACGATCTCCTCATCGCCGGCCGCCGCCGGATGGGCCGCGAGATCGGCGATCAGCGCCTCGGCCGCGGAGCGGATCTCAGGCAGCGGGCGCTTGTGGGCTTCGGCCTCGGCCCGCCACTCCGGCGGGCCATAGTAGGCGTCGACATAATCGGTATCGTGCTGGCCGACGGCGAGCACCAGCTTGACGTAGGACTCGGCGATCCGTTTCATCGGGTCTTCCTCGTGCGCGGGGGCCGACTGGCGGAGGGCGCAGCCGGCCAGCAGGAGCGGGATCGTCAACAGGAGAACGGGTCGTCTCATGATGCCCGGGGAGAGTAGCACGGGGCGTCCGCGGCCTCAGAACCTGTACGTCACCCCGATCGCCACCACCGGATACACCGTGTAGTCGGCCACGTCGTTCTCGATGTCGTTCTCCTCCCGCTGCAGCAGGATGCCTAGCGCCGCGCGGGCGGTGGGGTTGTTGAGGGGGCTGCCCGGAGGGATGTTCGGCGTCAGCTTTACCTTTCCCTTACCTTGGAACATCGCCCCGGCATCGAGGAAGAAGCCGACCTTGCGGCCCGGCCCCACCGCGTTTCCCCAGCCGATCCCGAGGTAGGGGACGACCGGGTCGAAGTCGATCCGTCCGCTCAGGGTGCCGACCAGGGCGGCCGGCACCGGGACGCCGCCGATGTCATAGATGCCCGAGGCGGGCACCAGGCTGGTCCCGTCGATCCGCGTGTCGTTGTAGACCAGCCCGCCGCTCAAGCGGAAGCCGCGCCCGCCGGGGTGCCAGTCGAGGAGGGCCGTCGCCGTGCGCAGCTTGGCCGTGGCGTCGTACTCGATCTGGCTCACCTTCCGGTGGTCGTCCGTGTAGTTGAAGCCGTTGGCGCCGAGGCGGGCGTTCCACTGGGGGGAGAGGCCCACCGTCAGCTCGAGGCCCAGCCCCAGCGAGCCCGCCTTGCCGCCGAGCGCCACCTGGCCCCGGGCGGAGGCCGCGCTCAGGGCCGTCATCAGGATCACGCCGGTCGCCACAGGGAGCCATCGTCTCGCTCTCATCGCCGCTCCTCCTCGTGTCACGCGCCTGCAAAGCCGGGGCCCGGACCTGGGTATAGACTCTCCCAGGTCCGCCGCCGGACCGGGGACGGACGACAACACGAGGACACACGAGGGAGGGTAGCCATGCAGATCGGCATGATCGGCCTCGGCCGCATGGGGGGCAACATGGTCCGTCGCCTGTTGCGGGGCGGCCACGAGTGCGTCGTCTACGACCTGAGCGCGAACGCCATCGCGGAGCTGGTGGCCGAGGGGGGCTCGGGCGCCGGCACGCTGGACGAGTTCGTCCAGCGGCTGCGGCCGCCGCGCACGGCGTGGATCATGGTGCCCGCGGGAGATCCCACGGAGAGCATGGTCCAGGAGCTGGGCAAGCGCATGGAGAAGGGGGACGCCATCGTCGACGGCGGCAACTCCTATTACAAGGACGACGTGCGGCGCTCGCGCATGCTGGCGGAAAAGGGGATCTTCTACGTCGACGCCGGCACCAGCGGCGGCGTCTGGGGGCTGGAGCGCGGCTACTGCCTGATGATCGGCGGCGAGCGCGAGGTGGTCGAGCGGCTCGATCCGATCTGGAAGACGCTCGCTCCGGGCCGCGGCGACGTGCCGCCCGCGCCGGGCCGCGAGGGAAAGCAGAGCACCGCCGAGGAGGGGTACCTGCACTGCGGGCCCGTGGGCGCCGGCCACTTCGTGAAGATGATCCACAACGGCATCGAGTACGGCCTGATGCAGGCCTACGCCGAGGGGTTCGACATCTTCAGCAACGCCACCTCCGAGAGCCTGCCCGAGGGGCACCGCTACGCTCTCGACCTCGCCGACATCGCCGAGCTCTGGCGGCGGGGGAGCGTGGTCTCCTCCTGGCTGCTCGACCTCACCGCCAGCGCGCTCGCCGAGAATCCCGACCTCTCGGAATACACCGGCGCGGTGCAGGACTCGGGCGAGGGGCGGTGGACGGTGATGGCCGCCATCGAGGAGGCCGTGCCCGTGCACGTGCTCGCCGCGTCGCTTTTCGATCGCTTCCGCTCGCGCCAGGAGCACACCTTCGGCGAGAAGGTGCTCTCGGCCATGCGCTTCAAGTTCGGCGGCCACGTGGAGCTGCGGCCCAAAGCCGGAAAGAAGGAGGAGTCATGACTCTTCCCGCGTCGGTGGAAGGGGAGCTGGAACGGGCGGAGGAGTGGGTGGCCCAGCCCGCGCCGCCGTGCGCGATGGTGATCTTCGGCGCCACGGGGGACCTGACCAAGCGCAAGCTCATCCCCGCGATCTACAACCTGATCGTCAACGGCCTGCTGCCCGACGGCTTCGCTGTCGTCGGCGTCGGCCGTTCGCCGCTTGCGGACGACGAGTTTCGCCACCACATGGAGAAGGACCTGCGGGAATTCGCCACCACCGACGTCGACGACCGCCGGCTGGAGTGGCTTATTCAACGGCTGCGCTACGTGCAGCTCGATCCCGAAAAACCCGAGACGTTCCAGGGGCTGGCCGACACGCTCGCGCAGCTCGACGAGGAGCTGGGCACCAGCGGCAACTATCTCTACTACCTGGCGGTGCCGCCCAGCGCCTTCGACGACTACGTGAAGCAGCTCGGCGACGCGGGGCTGCTGCGCGAGGAGGGAGAGAGCTGGCGGCGCGTGATCATCGAGAAGCCGTTCGGGCACGACCTCGAATCGGCGCGCGAGCTCAACCGGCGGATCCGCGAGGTGCTGCGCGAGCGGCAGATCTTCCGCATCGATCACTACCTCGGCAAGGAGACGGTGCAGAACATCATGGCGTTCCGCTTCGCCAACGGCATCTTCGAGCCGATCTGGAACCGCCGCTACGTCGATCACGTGCAGATCACCGTCGCCGAGACCGTGGGCGTCGAGGGGCGCGGCGCCTACTACGAGGAGGCGGGGGCTCTGCGCGACATGGTGCAGAACCACATGTTCCAGCTCCTCGCGCTGATCGGCATGGAGCCGCCGGTCTCCTTCGCCGCCGACGCCGTGCGCGACGAGCGCGTGAAGATGCTCTCCGCGATCCGCCCCTTCGCGCCCGAGGACGTGCTGCGCTACACCCTGCGCGGGCAATATGGCGACGGCGTGATCGACGACAAGCGCGTGCCCGCCTACCGCGCCGAGAGATCGGTCTCGCCGCACTCCAACACCGAGACCTTCGCGGCGCTCGAGCTGTTCGTCGACAACTGGCGCTGGGCCGACGTGCCGTTCTATCTGCGCACCGGCAAGCGGCTGCCGAAGCGGGTCTCGGAGATCGCCATCCAGTTCAAGCGCGCGCCCCTGATGCTGTTCCGCGACACGCCGGTCGAGCATTTGAATCCCAATCTGCTGG
>DASXJP010000163.1:0-2010 GCA_036497345.1 Thermoanaerobaculia bacterium | reverse complement strand
AGCAGCAATCCGCCGTGGAAACCGTGGACGGCCCCCTCCTCATCGTCGCCGGGCCGGGGACGGGGAAGACGCGCACGCTGACCCACCGGATCGCGCACCTGACGACCAAGCGGGGCGCGCGGCCGGAGCAGTGTCTCGCCGTCACCTTCAGCCGCCGGGCCGCGGCGGAGATGGAGGAGCGGTTAGACGCGCTCCTGCCTCCCGGGACGGCACGGCCGCTCGTGGCCACCTTCCACGGCCTGGGGCTGGCGATCCTGACCGAGCAGGCCGAGGCGGCCGGCCTGGCGCCGGGATTCCGGGTCGCGACCCCGGTGGAGCGGGCGGAGATCGTCCGCGATCTGTTCGATCTCACGCCCGCCCGGGCCGAGCGGCTCCTGGAGGAGATGGGCAAGGTCCGCTGCGGCCGGCCCCGGGAGGATATCCCCTCGCCCGAGCTGACCGGCCGGATCGCCGCCTACGAATCCGCCCTGGCGGCCCGGAGCCTCCTCGACTTCGACGACCTCCTCCTCAAGCCCCTGGCGCTCCTGCGGGAGCGGCCGGACCTCGCCGAGGTCTACCGGCAGCGCTTCCGCTGGATCTCGATCGACGAGTACCAGGATATAGACGCCCTCCAGTACGCCCTCGTCCGGCTCCTGGCCCCGCCCGGCGCGAGCCTCTGCGCGATCGGCGATCCCGACCAGTCGATCTACAGCTTCCGCGGCGCGGACGTGGGGTTCTTCCTCCGCTTCCGCGAGGATTACCCGCAAGCCCGCGTCGTCCACCTCACCCGCAACTACCGCTCGACGCACACCCTGGTCGAGGCGGCCTGTCAGGCAATCCGGCCGGGGAGCCTGGTGCCGGAGCGCCGGCTGGTGGCCGCGCGGAGCGGCGCGGCGGAGCGGATCGTGGTCCAGCGGGCGGCGAGCGAGCGGGCCGAGGCGGAGCTGGTGGTCCATACCCTGGAGCGGCTCCTGGGCGGGACCTCCTATTTCTCGTTCGACAGCGGACGCGTGGGAGCGGGAGAGATACCGGATCTCTCCTTCCGCGACGTGGCGATCCTCTATCGCACCGAGGCGCAGACGCCGCCGCTGATCGAGGCGCTCGGCCGGGCGGGCATCCCGTTCCAGAAGCGCTCGCACCGGCCGCTGGCCGAGCAGCCCGGGGTGAGGGCGCTGCTCTTGTTGCTCCAGAAGCGGAAAGAGGGTCGGGTCGAGGCCCTCCTCGACCGCGTCGTGGCGGAGCTGTCCCCCAGCCCCGCTCTCCTGGCCGCGGCCGATCTCCTCCGGCCGCTCGCCCTCCGCGCCGGGGACGATCTGGAGGCCTTCCTCACCGAGATCACCCTGGGGGGCGAGGTCGACGCCTGGGACCCGCGCGCCGAGGGGGTGTCGCTCCTCACCCTGCACGCCGCGAAGGGGTTGGAATTCCCGGTGGTCTTCCTCGTCGGCTGCGAGGAGGGGCTCCTGCCGCTCGCCGGCCCCGGCCTGGAGACCGACGCCGCCGAGGAGCGCCGGCTCTTTTTCGTGGGCCTCACCCGCGCCCGCTCGCGTCTCTACCTCTTCCACAGCCGCAGGCGGACGCTACGCGGCGAGACCGTGGAAGCCCGGCCTTCCCCCTTCCTGGCCGATTTGGAGGAGGCGCTGCTGGAGAGGCCGGAGGAGCCGGTGTTGCCGGCGCGGCGGCCGGAGCAGTTGCGGTTGCTGTAGCAAACCTCTCCCTCTTCTCCCGGCGGTCGGGGGGGAGGCGGGGAGAAGAGGGCCGGCCCCAAAAGGGGATCAAGATGAGGGCCAACGCTCCGAAGACGTCAAGCCTATCCGCCAGCCGCTTCGAAGCGCCCGCGGAGCGATTGGGATGGACGGCTCGACCGTGCCCGCCGCGGCCCTCACTCCCCCGGCCCCTCTCTCCCCGCCTCCCCCCCATCCCGCCGGGAGAGAGGGGAGCAAAAGACTTCTTCGCCAGAAATGGTGAGAACAGGAACCTCATGCGCCTCTCCAACAAGAACGCCCTGAGCCGCGCGAAGACACTACGGAAAAT
>DASXJP010000162.1:0-20898 GCA_036497345.1 Thermoanaerobaculia bacterium | reverse complement strand
CCGGCGGAGTACCTGCGGCTCAACACCGCCATCGCGGCCACCCCGGCGGCGCAGCAGAGCAACCTCGGAGCGCTCGGCGGCGACAACGCCGGCTTCCCCAATGGCCGCCGGCCGGGGGATGACGTGGTGGACATCGAGCTGCGGGTGTCCATGGGGGCCCTCTGCCACGCCTTCCCGGGGGCCTTCTGCAACCCCTCGGACGCGCCGTCGGGCAATCTCCCCTTCACCGACGGCACGCTCCAGGACGAGAGCCAGTTCGACACCACGTTCCCGTACCTGAAGCCGCCGATCCCGGGCTCTCCCAACGGGCCCAACGGGAACGGCCTCACCAAGTAGGGGAGAGCCTGTGGGGCGCGGCCTTGCCCGCCCGGGGCTCCGTCCCTGAGGGGATCTCGTAGGGGCGGCCCTATGTGGCCGCCCTGGGTGGGGGCCTGGGCCGGCGGTACGATCCCACCCGCCCAGGGCGGCCACGCAGGGCCGCCCCTACAGGCACCTTTCCTAGTTTTCGGAAGAGGAGATCCGATGCGCTTTCTCGGTGGTTTTCTGCTTTGGCTTCTATCGGCTCCGGCGCTGCTGGCGCACAACTTCTGGATCGAGCCCTCGACGCTCACCCCGGCGGCGGGGCAGCGCGTGGCCGTGCGGCTCAGGGTCGGCATCGAGCTCAAGGGGGACCCCGTCCCCCGCGATCCCGCGCTGATGAAGCGCTTCGTGGCGGCGGGGCCGGCCGGCGATTCGACGGTACCGGGAGTCCCCAACACCGAGCCGGCCGGCTTCGAGGCGTTCGTCGTGCCCGGGCTCTATACGATCGTCTATGACAGCGGGCGCTCGCCCCTGGAGCTCGACGCGGCGAAATTCGAGGAGTATCTCAGGGACGAGGGTCTGGAGAGGATCAGCGCCCTCCGCGCCCGCCAGGGGAAGAGCGCGGCCGGCGCGAAGGAGGTCTTCTCGCGTTGCGCCAAAGCCCTGCTCAATGTGGGGGACGGCGGCTCCGGGCCGGGCTTCGACCGCGTCTTCGGTCAGCGATTGGAGCTGGTGGCGGAGAAGAATCCGTACACGCTGGCGGGCGGCGGAGAGCTGCCGGTCCGCCTGCTCTACGAGGGGAAGCCGCTCGCGGGGGCGCTGGTGATGGCGCTCCAGCGGGACCGGCCGGACAAGGTTGACAAGGTTATGGCCCGCACGGACGCCAGGGGGCGGGCCACCCTGAAGCTCGACCGGCCCGGCTTCTGGCTGGTCAAGGCGGTCCACATGATTCCGGCGCCGCCGGACGCGGGAGCCGACTGGGAGAGCTTCTGGGCCTCTTTGACGTTCGCCGTCCCGTCGCGATAGTTTTTTCCAGAATGGTGGAGCAAGAGAGAGAGGATAGGGATCTCATGCGCCGGGTGGCAAACCGGGATGGCGGAGCTTTCGCCGGCCTTTTCGAGCGGCACGCGCCGGTGACGCTCGGCCTGCTCCAGCGGATCCTCGGCGCGCGCGGCGAGGCCGAGGAGGTGCTGCAGGAGGTCTTCCTCCAGATCTGGATGCAGGCCGACCGCTACGACGGCGCGCGCTCGACCCCGCGCGGCTGGATCCTGATGCTCGCCCGCTCGCGCGCCCTCGACCGTCTCCGCCGCCGGGAGTCGGCCCGGCGCCGGGAGGAGATCGTCGGCGAGGAGGCCGGCGAAAAGGTTTCGCCGCTGGGCACGGAGCGGCTGGAGAGCCTGGAGGTGAAGCGCCAGGTCAGCACCGCCCTGGGATCGCTGTCGCCGGATCAGCGCCGTTGCATCGAGCTCGCCTTCTTCGAGGGGCTCACCCACACGCAGATCGCCGAGCGCCTGGAGGCGCCTCTCGGCACCGTCAAATCCCGCATCCTGCTCGGCATGAGCAAGCTCCGGCTGGCGTTGAGCGCGCAAGCATGAGCACCCCCCACACCCCCCGCATCGAGGAGCTCCTCCCCGCCTACGCGCTGGGCGCGCTGGACGGTGACGATCTCCGCGAGCTCGAGGCGCACTGGTTGAGCGGCTGCGAGGAGTGCCGCCGCCAGCTCGCCCTCTGGCAGGGGGAGCTGGAGACGCTGGCGGCCGAGGTGGAGCCGGTCCAGCCGTCGGACGTCACCCGCGTCCGGGTGCTGCGGCTGGCGGGATCGGATCGGGCTCCCGCCGCGCCGCCGCGCCGGACCACTCCCTGGTGGATGGCGGTGGCGGCGCTCCTCCTGCTCGCCCTCGCCCTCTGGGGTCTCCTCGACCAGGCGCGGATGGAGCGCCAGGTCCGCGGCCTGGAGGCCGAGCGCGAACGTCTCTCCCGGCAGGTGAACGATCTGGACCGCCAGGTGGGGCTGGCCCGGGAGGAGGCGCGGCGGGCCCAGCAGGCCCTCCAGGTGCTCGCCGCGCCGGGGGTGCAGTCGGTGGTCCTCGCCGGCCTGGGGCCCAGCCCGGGAGCCAAGGGGCGGACCTACGTGAACCCCAGCACCCGCGACGCCCTGTTCTACGCCTTCGATCTGCCCCCCCTGCCGGCGGACAAGACGTACGAGCTCTGGCTCATCGCCGCGGGCAAGCCGGTCCCGGCCGGGACCTTCGACGTCGACCCCCGGGGCACCGGCACCGTGCGGGTGGAGCGGGTCACCGACGCCAGCCAGATCCAGGCCTGGGCGGTGACGATCGAGCCGCGGGGCGGGGTGCCGCAGCCGACGGGGACGATGGTGCTCAAAGGCTAGGGGCGGAGCTCAAGGCGGCGTGCGAGGCTGGGGCGGTCTGCCCTTCGAGGCCTCACCCCCTGGCCCCCTCTCCACTTCGTGGAGAGGGGGAACATATCTGAGCCGATCTTGCCGAGCTCCGACAACGCTGATCTCTGGGCCCTCCCTCTCCACGAAGTGGAGAGGGACCGAGGGTGAGGCTTCGGAGGGCAGGACGGCCCGAGGGCACGGCGCCCTGAAGACTCGATCTGCTACAGTCCCCCACCATGCCCCCCGAGGCGCCGAACCCCCTCGATCGTCTGCGCGCGCGGGCCCTCGCCGTGAGCCCTCCGGCCTCGATCCTCCTCGCCGAGGGGGGAGACCCGCGGGTGGTGGCGGCGGCCGAGCGGGCCACCTCCCTCGGGCTCTGCCGGGCCTCGCTGGTCGGGTCTCGCGAGACCGTGGAGAGCGCCGCCACGGCGGCCGGGACGGTGCTCACCGTGCCGGTGCTGGAGCCGGCGGCCGATCCGGACCTGCCGCTGCTGACCGAGTATCTGGCCGGGCGGCTGTCCGCGCGGGGGCTCGATCCCGCCCTGGCTCCGGACCTCGCCCGCGATCCCCTGCATTACGCGGCGTTGCGGGTGGCCAGGGGCCAAGCGGACGGCGCGGTGATGGGCGCCCTCGCCACCACGGCGGACACCCTGCGGGCGGCGCTGCGGGCGATCGGGCCCCGCCCAGGGCTCAAGGTGGTCTCCTCCTGCTTCCTGATGGTGTTGCGGGCTGACCTCGGACATCGCGGGCTGATCTACAGCGACTGCGGCGTGGTGCCCAATCCCGGTCCGGAGGAGCTGGCCGACATCGCCGAGGCGGCGGCGGGGAGCTGCCGGGTGCTGCTGGGCGAGGAGCCGCGCGTGGCCCTGCTCTCCTTCTCGACCAAGGGGAGCGCCCGCCATCCGCGGGTGGAGAAGGTGCGGGCGGCCCTGGAGGTCCTGCGCGGACGCGGGGTGACTTTCGAGGTGGACGGCGAGCTCCAGGCCGACGCCGCCCTGGTCCCCGAGGTGGCGCGGCGCAAGGCCCCCGGGAGCCCGGTGGCGGGCCACGCCAACGTGCTGGTCTTCCCCGACCTCGACGCCGGCAACATCGCCTATAAATTGACCGAGCGGCTCGGCGGCGCGCGGGCGGTCGGCCCCCTGCTGCAGGGGCTGGCGCGGCCGCTCAACGACCTGTCGCGCGGCTGCTCCGCCGAGGACATCGTCGACGCCATCGCGGTCACGGCCCTGGACGCGGCCGAGCGGAGGAGGGGAGATCAGCCATGAGAGTCCTGGTGATCGGCAACGGCGCCCGGGAGCATGCCCTGTGCTGGAAGCTGAAACAGAGCCCGCTCCTGAGCGAGCTCTTCTGCGCCCCGGGCAATCCCGGGATCGCCGCCGTGGCCGACCGGGTGCCCATCGCGCCCGAGGAGGTGCAGCGGCTGGCCGACTTCGCCACCGAGATGCGGATCGACCTCACGGTGGTCGGCCCCGAGCTGCCGCTGACCTTGGGGGTAGCCGACGAATTCGCCGGCCGGGGTCTGTCCATTTTCGGCCCCACCCAGCGGGCGGCCGAGATCGAGGGGAGCAAGGTCTTCTCCAAGCTGTTCATGGACCGGCACCAGATCCCCACGGCGCCGTTCGCGGTGGCCCACGACGCCGCGGCGGCCCTCGCCGAAGCCAAGCGCTTCGGCCTGCCCGTGGTGCTCAAGGCGGACGGCCTCGCCGCCGGCAAGGGGGTGCTCATCGCCACCACGGAGGAGGAGCTGGCGGAGGCCGTGCGCGTCCTCTTCGAGGAGCGCCGTTTTGGCGCCAGCGCCGACCGGGTGGTGGTCGAGGCCTTCCTGCCCGGGGACGAGGTGTCGTTCATGGCCCTCTGCGACGGCGAGCGGGTGCTGCCGCTGGCCACCGCCCGCGACTACAAGCGGATCGGCGACGGCGACACCGGGCCCAATACCGGGGGAATGGGGGCCCACAGCCCCTCGGGAGGGCTCTCGGCCGAGACCGCCGCCGAGGTGGTGGAGACGGTGATGCGGCCGGCGGTGGCCGGCCTCGCCGCCGAGGGGCGGCCGTTCGTGGGCGTGCTCTACGCCGGGCTGATGCTCACCCCCGAGGGTCCGCGGGTGCTGGAGTTCAACGCCCGCTTCGGCGATCCGGAGGCGCAGGTGCTGCTGATGCGCCTGGAGGACGACCTCCTCCCCCTGCTCGCCGCCGGGGCGGCCGGCCGTTTTGACACCCGCCGCCTCTCTTTCCGCCGCGAGGCCGCGGCCTGCGTGGTGCTCGCCAGCCCCGGCTACCCCGGCCGGCCGCGGACGGGGGAGCCGATCCGCGGGCTCGACCGCGCCGGCGCCGCCGAGGGGGTCGAAATCTTACACGCCGGGACCACCGTTGAAGGAACAGAGCTGGTGAGCGCGGGGGGGCGGGTGCTCTCCGTCTGCGCTCTGGCTCCCGATCTCCGCGGAACGCTCGAACGGGCCTACGCGGCCGTGGGGGAGGTCGATTGGCCGGGCAAGGTCTATCGCCACGACATCGGGCGCCGCCTGCTCGAATCTGACCAGGGTGGAGGCCAGGGCGGCGTCACGGGTCCGTGATACCTTCCTGAAAATCGTTGACGCAGAGATTCTCGGCTGTAACAATCGCGCCAGCGTCCCGAGCCTGCGAAAATCCGGCGGTCCCACCCGGGCTCCGGGGTCCCTGTGAGAGGTTGGTACTTTTCGTGCATAGACTTTGGGATCGCTGTCGTCAGACGGAAGAGAATAGGAAGTGAAATGGGATGCAGCGGTTGTAGTTACAAGGGCATGTCGACGGCCGTGGAGGACACGTTCGTCGGCGTGCGTTTCCGGGAAGAGACGAATCTGACCCTCTGCGCCACGGGCGGCCGGATCTACGCCCGGGGGGAGACAGTGGTGGTGGACCTGGAGTCGGGTCCGGCGCTGGGCCACGTGGAGCAGTCTCCGATGCCGGTGTTCAAGCCGTGCCAGAAGTCGGGCGCGCGGCCGGTCCTGCGGCCGGCGGATGATGCCGATCTGGCCGCCCACGACCGCCAGCTCCAGAACGAGATGGCCGGCAAGCTCTTCGCCCAGGAGCGGGTGCGCGCCCTCAGCCTGGACATGAAGGTCTCCCTGGTCGACTTTTCGCTGAGCGGCAAGAAGGCGACGTTTTATTTCACCTCGGATGGACGGGTGGATTTCCGCCAGTTGGTGCGCGACCTGTCGAGCCGGTTCTCGGTGCGGGTGAAGATGGTGCAGGTGGGGGCGCGCGACGAGGCCGGTCTGATCGGCGGCATCGGCATCTGCGGCCGCACCCTCTGCTGCTCGACCTGGCTCAAGGACTTCCGGCCGATCTCCATCCAGATGGCGAAACGCCAGAACCTGAGCCTCAACCCGTCGAAAATCTCGGGACAGTGCGGCCGCCTGCTCTGCTGCCTGGCCTACGAGGATGAGGGCTACAAGAAAGGGAACCCGGACAATCGGTCTGCGTTACCGGTGATGGCTTGAGGATCTCATCGCATCCATGGAACCCAAAATGGCGAACCGCAAACTGATACGTCCGGACATGAACGAGCTCAAGAAGGAGCTCCCCTCGCGCAGCGTCCGCCGCAAGCAGACGCCGCCCGAGCAGACCAACGCCGAGGAGTTCTACTACCTCAAGCAGATGGCGGCGAAGACGCCGATGGTGGTCATCCTCGTGAACGACGAGGAGCTGCGCGGGTGGATCGAGTGGTACGACAAGGGCGCGATCAAGCTGAACCGCGCCTCCGGTCCCAACCTGCTGATCCAGAAGCACGTCATCCGCTACATGTTCAAGGAGGAGGAGCTCCGGCAGCAGCAGCGCCGGACCACCAAGCGCGAGATGAGCGAAGCGGAGCGTTGAGACCTCCCGTCCTTGCCATCACCCAGGGGGATCCCGCGGGCATCGGCCCCGAGATCCTCCTCAAGCTCCTGCGCGAGGAGCCCACGCCCGCCGCCTGGCAGCCTTTGCTGGTGGCCGAGCGCGCGGCCCTCGAAGCGCTGAAGCCTGTTTTCCCCGATTTCCCCTGGGACCGCTTGGCCTGGCTGTCCGGCCCGCCCAAGGGCGGAAATCTGCCGGAGGGCATCCCCGTGCTCGACCCGGTCGGAGCGCGGCGGGAGATCTCCCACGGCCATTCCGGCCCGGCGGACGCCGCCGGCGCCATGGCGGCGCTCGACGCCGGCATCGCCCTGGTCCGCTCCGGCGCCGCGGACGCCCTGGTGACGGCGCCCGTCAGCAAGGAGTCGATTTCTCGTCACCACCTCCCCGGTTTCGTGGGGCATACGGACTATCTCGCCGAGGTCTGCGGCCTGGAGCGCTACGGCCGCGACTACCTGATGGCCTTCCTGGCCCCCGAGCTCCAGGTGGCGCTGCTCAACGTGCACCTCCCCCTGCGGCAGGCCATCGACGGGATCACCCCGCGGAATCTGGCCGAGGCGCTCGACTGCCTGAACCGGCACGCCGGCGGGAAGATCGCCGTCGCCGGCCTCAACCCCCACGCCGGGGAGGGAGGGCTGCTCGGCTCCGAGGACGCGGAGATCCTGGCACCCGCGGTGGCGGCGGCCCGGGAGCGGGGCTTAAACGTCCACGGCCCCGAGAGCGCCGATTCCCTCTTCGCCCGCGCCCGGAAAGGCGAATTCGACTGGGTGCTCGCCCTCTACCACGATCAGGGGCTGATCGCCGTGAAGACCGCCTCCTTCGGCACCGCCACCAACTGGACGCTCGGCCTCCCCTTCCTCCGCACCTCGGTCGATCACGGCACCGCCTTCCCCCTCGCCGGCCGCGGCGTGGCCGACGCCGGGCCGATGGCGGCGGTGGTAGAGGCGACGCTGGGGCTGATCTCGGGGGAGCTCCCGAAAAAGCGCCCTCATCCCCCCGGGGCCTTCTTCAGGGTTGCCTGACAGCTTGAAACGGGAGAAGATCTCCGTCATGGAAATCAACTTGGCGGATCTTCGCCAGATGCATCCGCGGCTCCCCGAGGATCTCGCTCTCGTCATGATCAGCCGCGCTGCGCTCAGTCTCCAGAGGAACAGCCATACTTCACCAGTCAACGTCCGGCTGGATGTTGAACGCGCTATCACTCGTGGGACGCTCGCCTGGCCGGGCTCTGATCCGAGCTTCCTGGATCAGCATGACTCCAAGCGCCTCACCGAGGATGGCGCCGAGGCGATCGCGCTCGCCCACGGCCACTTGGCCCATGGTTGGCGGATCGTACGGCGGATGCAGCAAGGAGAAAGCGCAGATTGGCTTTTGGACGGATCGAGTGACGGGACCCGGCAACTGATTGCGCTGGAAGTGAGCGGCGTTGCCAGCGGCAGTATCACGTCCCGCTTGAACAAGAAGTTGAAGCAGGTGTTGGAGAGTGAGGACGTGGATCAGCAGTGGGCCGGCATCGTGGGCTTCGAGGAGCCTGTGGCGGCTCTGCGTTCCTCAGAGGTCATGAAACCGTGAGCACGGATCTTCTCAACACCCTGGTTACCAGTGCCATCTGGCGCGCCGAGCAACTCGCGGAGCACGGGATCGACTCGGCTTCGCTCGCCTGGGCGGAGGTCTCTGCGTTGGAGGAAGAGCTGGCGAAGGCGCTTCCCGCTTCCCAACCGGAGGGGCGCATCGCTCGCCGCGGTGCGGTCCGGGCGGCGTTGAAGGCCGGGGACTTTGCCCGCGCCCAATCTCTGGCCGAGAGCTATCTCGCCGAGAAGGATGCGACCCGGACGCTCCGCGCGTCCCTCCGCCAGTTGCTGGAGGAAGACGCCCGCACCCTGGCCGACCGCTTCCGTCACGCGGCGAAGGCCGTTGACGATGTACGCGGCCTGGCGCGCTGGCTTCAGGAGGGCGGCGCCTTCGGCCTCGCCGCCTGAGAGCCGTGGAAACTCTCGCCTTCTATTCCTACAAGGGCGGCGTGGGGCGCTCGCTGCTGCTCGCAAACGCGGCGCGCTTCCTGGCCTCTCTCGGCAAGGGCGTCGTCGCCCTCGATTTCGACTTCGAGGCGCCCGGTCTCCACTACAAGTTGGGGCATGCGGCCCATCGTGAGAGCCGGTTGGAGGGCGGTGCCGTGCCCTATCTGGTCGCGACGGCCCGGGAAGCAATGTCCCCGCCTCCGCTCGAAGAGCACATGATCCAGGTTCCGGTGCCCCCGGGCTCGGGTGGCTGGTTACGGCTGATGCCCGCGGGTCCAGCTCCGGACCGAGCCTACTGGGTGGCGCTCAAGCAACTCGGCGAGCAGGTCCATTTCGACGATCCCAGCGGCCAGGGGTTGATGCCCCTGCTCGACCTGCACGCCCGCATCCGACAGGAGCTGAAACCGGACTATCTTCTGATCGACGCCCGCACGGGTGTCACCGAGCTGGGCGGCCTCGCCACCACGATCCTCGCGGATACAGTCGTCTGCATGTTCGTGGCGAACCAGGAATCGCTGGACGGCACCCTCATGGTCGCGGAAGCGTTGAAGGCAGCCCCACGACTCAAAGGGCAACGCCCGATTCGAATCGTTCCAGCCCTGACTCGAACGACCTCGGAGCCGCCCTCCGAAGGACCCTTCGCGGAAGGGGTAAAGCGGCTGCTCGAGCTGGGAGCAGGAACCGCATCGCGAGGCAACAAGAAGGAGCCCAAGCTCTTCGAGCTTCCCCACGACACCGTCCATGGAGCTTCCGACCGGATCGTTGCCGGCGAGAGGACCGCCAGTGCCTTTTCTCCGCTCTACAAGTCGTATCTGGAGCTGTTCCGCGAGCTGGTCCCCTCCTCCGCGCAACGTGCCGAAGAGGCGCTGAGCCGCCTGGAGGTCGTGGCTTCCATCAAGGAGGAGCTGACGGGGGGGCGAGAGCGGTACGACTTTGATGATGTCCTATCCCCCTGGAACGCCTCGGCCATCGACGAAGGGGTCTCCTACGAAGGCGAGGGATACGGCCAGCCGGCCAGCCGGTATGCCGATCTCGTCTGCCGCGACGATGCCGGCCGGCCGTTGATGGTCGTGGAGTATCTTGCGGGCTCCCACAAAGAAGCGGTGGATTTCTGGGGTCAACGGACCAAGGTCCGCTGCCTGCTCCTCCTCTCGCGCAATCAACACGGCCACGTTGAGCGTGAAATCTACGCCCGGCGGCCGGACGAGCATGAGCTTCGGCCCACCGACCGGAGATGGGACCTGCCTCTCCCCAAGGAATTCGATCTTCTCCTCGATGTCGGCGACCGCTCCATCGAGAAGATGATCGACGCCCTGCGCCGCGGGCACGCCGAAGCGGCGGCTTGGCTTGTGGGCGAGTGGAGAGAGTCCGTCGCCGCAGTTGAAGGATTCGGACCTAAGTCGCCGCCTTGGCGGCCGCTGCGAGCGCGGCGGATTCTCGACGGGCTCGCGGCGACGGAGGATCCCGGCCTCGGCGAGCAGATCTTGCGCCGTGCCGCTCCCGGTCCCTGGGGGCCGTGGCATCCGAGGCTGAGGTATAGGAGAAAATTCCGCGACGAGTGGGGCGGCGGGGACGACCTCGATCGCTGGATGGCGAAAGACCTTTTCGCACCGCTCTTTTGGCGACTCTCCGTGGAAGCCGTGGTCCGTTACTCGGGAGAGAGGCATTATCCGGGAGAGTCCCCTTGCCTGGCTGGCTATCGATTGCTGGCCCACGATTTAATGGGACTCCGCTACGATCCCGACCGTACTGCACTGGCCGAGGGCCGTGCCGTTTGGGCACAGAGGTCGGACGAAAGACAGGGCGAAGACTCTGAAGACTGGGAGCCTGTCGAATGGCTCCACAGGAGCCGGCGCGAGCGGAATGAGCACCTCCGGCTGTCGGACGAGTTGGCACCGGTTCTCGTTTGGGAAGAGCTGGGCCGCGAGGCACGGTATTTTCGGGGGACGTTGCAAGAAGCCCGGGAAAAGATCGGTGACAAGGGAAAGAAGCAGGCGGCTTCCAGCTCTGGCTTGCGGCGCCGGCTCCGGGAAAGGCTGGATCGGCATCAGTTGGCGGCGGGGGGACTCCTGGGGCAGTACGACACGGCAGGCCGGATCGAGCTCTACCCCGCCGTGATCGGTGCTGCGGCCGAGTTGGTCGGCGTATCTCAGCGGTCCTTGAAAAGCGTCGCCTTCATTCATTTCGCCGTGTTGGCGCTCGCTCATCAGGCGCGGGATCTGGATGGCCAACCCGGCTACGGCTTCACTCCAGCTCCTTTACGGCCGCCCTACTTTCGCGAAAGCCCGGTCCACGCCAGTCTCGCGCAGTGCTTCGCCCAACGGCTGATCGAGCGGCTCGATGATCCCAATCTCATGGCCGCGTTCGAGAAGCTGTCCCAGCATCAGCCGGAGCCCTACCGGCAATGGGAGACCCTGCGGAAAGTACCGCTGGAGCAGTTACGGGTATATCTAATGCGTGCGCGGGCGGCGGCGACGGCGATCGGGCTGCCGCCCTTCGAGGAAAGAGATTGGTGAGAGAGGGTTGTTCGTTAGCTCTTCTTCCGGGCCACCGCCAGCAGCGAATCCCCGAACGCCGGGGTGTGCACCACCCGCCCGATCACCCGCAGGGGCTTGAGGAACTTCGTCCCCTCGCCGACCGAGCAGAAGTTGGACTCGGTGATCAGGGTCTCCACCTCCAGCCCCGCCTTCACCAGCCCCTCGCGCAGCATGCGCGGGGTGAACATGTGGACGTGGGTGGGGTCCTGGTACCAGGCCCAGCGTTTGCCCAGGAGCGGCCGGGCCAGGCTGTGGGCGTTCAGGGTGATCACGAACAGCTTGCCGCCCGGCTTCAGGCAGCGGCGGCAGCTCGCGAGGGTGGCGTCGTAGTCCTGGAGGTGCTCGATGACGTCGAGCAGGGTGATGGCGTCGAAATGGTCGTCCGGGAAGGGGAACGGCGCCTCCGCCCCCCGCTCGATCACCTGGCCCCGGGTGCGCCGCCGCGCCTGCTCCACGGCGTGAGCGGAGATCTCCATGCCGTCCGTCTCGTAGCCGGCCCTCTCCAGCGCCTCCAGGAAGAAGCCGTACCCGGCTCCCACGTCGAGCACCCGGCCGGCCGGAACCCCGTGGCGGCGGAGGAGCCGCACGAGGTAATCGAGATACTTCACCTTCCCCGGATGGAGCTGGAAGTACTCGCGCTCGAAATAGCCGGCGTCGTGCACGGGCGCGGATGCTAGCACCGGCCGGCCGCGCTGTGCTAACAATCCCGCCCATGTTTCTGATCGACGCATGTTCCTGATCGATGTATTGGGCGCCGCCCTGACGCTCATCGCGATCGGCTTCCTCGCCCTGGGAGGATACCTGGGGGCCCTGCGCCTGTTGCGCGAGGAGGCCGTTCGCGATCCGCTGGCGCTCGCCATCGCCTCCCTCCTGCTCGCGACCGCCGAGGCGGTGGGGATCGGTCTGCTGCTGGGCGGCCTGGGGCTCCTGCGCATCGACCTCGCCCTGGCCCTCCAGGCGGCGCTCACGCTCGCCCTGCTGGCCGGCTTCCGCAAATCGCCGCCCCCGGGAGGCATCGGCGCGCCAGCCAAGGCCATCTTCCAGCGCTCGTGGGCCATCCTGCGCGGGCACCCCGCCCTCTCGCTGCTATCGCTGCACGCCGTGGGGAGCGAGGCGCTGCGGGGGCTGCTGCGGCCGCCGCTCTCCTGGGACAGCCTGATGTACCACCTGTTGCTGGCCGGGACCTGGCTGCGCGATCACAACCTCGATCCCGTCTTCGGCAACGTCCCGGTGAGCTACTACGGCTACGTGCCGGCCAACGGCTCCCTCTGGTTCTGGTGGTGGATGGCGCCGTCGCACAGCGAATTCTGGGTCAACCTCGCCTCGCTCCCCCACTGGGCGCTGGTGGGGCTCGCCACGGGAGCGATCGCCCGCCGGCTCGGCGCGGGGCGCTACTGGCCGTACGCCACCTTCCTGATGCTCCTCACCCCCACCGTGGTGCGGTTCGCCGCCGCCGAGTACGTGGACCTCCTGCTCGGCGCGGCCCTGCTCTCGGCGGCCTTCTTCGCCCTGCGCTGGATTCGCGAGGCCGACTGGGGAGCGGCGGTCCTGATCGGCGCCGGGCTGGGGCTCGCGGCCGGCGCCAAGGTGCTGGGGGCCTTCTTCGCCGTCTTCCTGGTCCTCTCGGTGGTGCCGCTGGCCCGCGGGAGCTGGGGGCGCCGCGTGCCGCAGATCCTGGCGGCCTTCGTGATCGCCTCGCTGCTGGGGAGCTTCTTCTATCTCCGCAACGTCGCCTGGGGATCGGACCCGCTGGCCCTGGTCTGCCTGAAGACGGCGAGCGGTCCGGGGAACGACGGCGGCTCCGGGTTTCCGCGCAAGAACTCGGTGCTCGACCTCTGGGAGCCGATGATCCAGAAGGGCTGGCTGGTCGACACCTTCCTGGGCATCACCAACCCGCCCGAGCTGGAGCTGGGGGTGGGGCCGCAGGCGTTCGTGCTGCTCCTGGCGGCCCTCTTCCTGCCGTTCGGCCTCGGCCGGGAGCGCCGGCGGGAGTCGCTCGTCGCGGGGGCGCAGGTCTGGGCCGAGCTGGCCTTCTGGCTCACCGTCCCCTACTCGAACCACATGAACGTCTTCGCCAACGTCCGTTATCTGATGCCTGGGCTGGGTCTGGCCTTCGCGGGCGGCGTGGCCCTGGGCGAGCGGAGGCGGATCAACGAACGCTGGATGGAGGGGATCGCGATCGCCTTCCTGGCCCAGGGGCTCCTCCAGCTCCACGCCGAGATGCCCCACGGGGTGCGGATCACCATGGCCTTCGCCGACCTCGCCACCGTGGCGCTCGCCTTCTTCCCGGCCCTGCGGGGCTTCGCTCGCCGCCGCTGGCGCGAGCTCGCGGCCGCGGTCCTGATCCTGGCCCTCCTGGGAGCGCCGTTCCTCACCGCCTTCCGCGTGCGCGACCGCGGCCGGGCGCTGGCCTCGGAGCTTCAGGTCCACCTCACCTCCACCCGTTTCTTCGCGGCCGGCTGGAGATGGCTCGACGAGCATGGCGGCGACGGCGCGGTGGCCTCGGTCCACGCGCCCAACAACTACTTCCAGTATCCGGCCATGGGGCCGCGCCTGGAGCGGGACGCCCGCTATGTCAACGTCAACGCGGCCGATCACCGCAAGGCGTTCGAGTATCCGGACTGCCAGCCGCGGGTCGATCCCGATCCACGCGCCTGGGTGGCCAACCTGGCCAAGCAGCACATTCGCTGGATCCACCTGAGCCGCTATCCCCAGTTCGATTTCCCCATCGAGAGCCGGTGGGCGGGCTCGTTGCCCAGCCTGTTCGCGCTGCGGTATGAGGATGCGACGAACAGGGTGTATGAGTTTTTGCCTATGGCGCCCGCTCCAACCTCTCCTTCAGTCGCAGCCCCGCCGCATTCTCCGGATCGATCTCCAGCAGCCGGCGGTTGAGCTCGCGGGCGCCTGCGAGGTCCCCCCGCCGCGCCAGCAGGAGCGTCTTGTTCTGGAGCGCGGGGAGGTTCTTGGGATTCAAAGCCAGGGCGCGGTCGAGGTGCTCCTCGGCCCGCGCGAGATCCCCGGCCGCCAGCCAGGCGCCGCCGAGATTGCTCTGGACGTCGTCCGACCGCGGCTCCAGCGCCTCCGCCCGCGCGTAGAAGCGGAGCGCCGTGGGCCAGTCCCGTTGGCGGGCCGCGAGGTTCCCCAGGTTCAGGCAGGCGAGGAAATCCTTTGGATTGAACACGAAGGCCGCCTGATACTCTCCCTGAGCCTCCTCCAGGCGCCCCTGCTCCTCATAGAGCCGGCCCAGGTTGTAATGCACCAGGTCCATCCGCGGCTCGAAGCCGGCCAGGCGGGGGAGCAGGAAGGCCGCGAGGCAGACCGCGATCAGGCCCATCGCTTCCCGCCGCCGTCGTCGCCAGGCGGCCGGGATCTCCGCCAGCGCCACGCCCCCGAGCACCAGGAGGGCCGGGACGGCCGGCAGGCGGTAGCGCGAGAAGAGGAAGAAGATCACCGTCGAGACCATCCAGCCGAGCGCGAAGAGGAGGGCGGGCGCGAAGTCTCCGCGCCGGCGGCGGGCGAGAAAGAGCCCCGCGAGCGCCAGGATCACCGCGCCGCCGAATTCGAGCAGCGGCAGGCGGAGCGGCGGCGAGAGGGTCTTCGCGTAGTAGTAGTCGACCGCGTCCGGCAGCTCGTACCAGCTCCAGAACAGGCCGAGCTTGTGGAGTTGGAGACGCAGGAAGTCTCCGGGGTGCGATCGGGCCCACTTCAGCCCCTGGCCCAGCCAGTAGCGGGAGACCTCGCCCGCCGAGAGCGGGCGTCCCAGGGCCTGCTCGGCCACCCGCGCCGGCTCCTTGCGCTCCAGCTCCGGGATCTGCTTGCCAGGCACGATCGGCTGGTAGGTGCCGTCCGCCCCGGCGTGGTTGCCGATGTAGAAGTTCACCCCGCCCTGCGAGGTCGTGGGCAGGAAGTCCCCGCCCACGATCCCGTTCCGGATCGCCACCGGCAGCAGGGTCAGGAGGAGCCCGGCCACCATCGCGCCCCCCCGGCGCGCCAGCCCTTTCCAGCGGTCCTCCAGGTGCCAGGCGATGGGCAGAAGGAAGGGGAGGACGAGCAGCGCGTTCTCCCGCAGCAGCGCCAGCACTCCCAGCAGGAGGCCGGTGCCGAGCCAGACCTCGAGCCCCGGCCGCGCCGCCGCCAGGGCCCAGAGGAGGAAGGCCGTCACCGTGACGGCGAGCGACTCCTTGAGGAGCTGCGCGTCATAGAACAGGAACGGGCCGTAGACCGCCGCCAGCAGCGCCGCCCCGAGCCCCGTCCCCTCGCCGTCCATCGCGCGGCCGGCCCGGTAGAGGGCCCAGCAGCCGGCGACGGCGAGAGCGATCTGGAGCAGGTAGACCAGCGCCAACCGGTGCCCCAGGAGCGCGTAGACGGCGGCCAGCAGGTAGGGGTAGAGCGGCGCCTGGAAGAACACCCCCGAGCCCAGCCAGTCGCCGGCCGCGATCCCCTGGGCCCAGCGGTCGTACTCCTGGCTGTCCATCACCAGGGAGGAGAAGAACGGCTGGTCCCGCACCGCCCACAGGTGCGCCAGGCGCAGAGCGAGCGCCAGCGTCAGGATGGCGAGGAGCAGCGGACGGCCCGGCCGGAGCGGAGAGCTCATGGATGCGGTACTCTGGCACAAATCCGGCACGGAGACGGGGCGTGAGCGAAGGGGAGATCAAGCAGAGAAAGAAGCCCGAGAAGCGGAAGATCGGCCGCAGCCTGGTCAACCGCAGCCATCTCGAAGGGCTGCGGCGCGCCTGGGCCGAGAAGGACCTCGTGCTCTTCCTGGGCGCCGGCGTCTCCAAGCCCTACGGCATCCCCACCTGGAAGGACCTGGTGCTGGAGATCGTCTTCGACCAGACCGACCTGGCCCGCCGGCTGGAGCCGATCGACCTGCCGTTCCGGCGCGCCCTCGCCGCCTGGCTGGTCGACTACTACGAATACGATCCGATCATCCTCGCCCGGGTGGTCAAGAACGAGATCCGCCGCCGCGCGAGCCGCTCCAAGAACCCTCGGGATCCCCACGCCCTGTTCCTCGAAAAGGTCCGCCAGCACCTCTACTCCGAGCACCCCCCCACTCCGCGCGAGCCGACCACGCTCACCGCCGTGGCCGACTTCATCAAGAAATCCGGGGACCAGGATGGGGTCGCCGCGGTCGTCTCCTTCAACTACGACGACCTGCTGGAGCGGAAGCTCGACGGCGGGATCGACTTCCGGCCCGTCTGGAGCGCCCGGCGGAGCCACGACAAGTCGCTCCCCATCCTCCACCCTCACGGCTTCCTGCCGCAGACGGGGGACGTGGCGGACTGCCGGCTCGTCTTCACCGAGGACGACTACCACGGCCTGACCACCACCGTCTTCCACTGGGCCCTGACCTCGATCGTGGGGTACCTCCGGCACAACACGGTCCTCTTCATCGGCCTGTCGATGCTCGACCCCAACCTCCGCCGGCTGCTCGACGCGAGCTACATCTTCGGCGATATCCCGGCCCACTGGCAGGTCCAGAAGCGGCACAAGATCGCCCCGTCCGAGGTGCGCACCGTCCTGCGCGACATCCGCGACCGGGCGCGGCGGTTCCGCCAGGAGATGGACATCCCGCCGCCCGAGGAGGTCCCGGAGCTCAAGGAGCCCGTGCGGGCCATCCTCGAGCAGGCCGACGCCTACGACCGCAACCTCTTCGAGGCCATGGGCGTCAAGACCATCTGGGTCGAGGACTACGACGACATCTCCGCCCTGCTCGACCAGATCTCCAGCCCCGCATGAGCCGCTCTCGCGCCGTGCTACCATAGCCGGGCTAAACCATTTGCGGAGAAGGATCAACGATGGGCAAAGTTGAGTTTACGGGCAACTACGAAGACCTCTCGACCGACCGCGGCTACCAGTTCAAGTTTTACTGCGAGAAGTGCGGCAACGGTTACATGTCGACCTTCAAGAGCTCGAAGATGGGGCTCGCGGCCACGGCGGCCGAGGTGGCGGGCGGGCTCTTCGGCGGGCTGTTCGGGAAGGTCTCGGACACCGCCTACCAGATCCAGCGCGCGGTGGGCGGGCCGGCGCACGACGCCGCCCTGAGCGAGGCGACGGAAGAGATCCGTCCCATCTTCAAGCAGTGCACGCGCTGCGGCCGCTGGGTCTGCGAGCCGGTCTGCTTCAACCACAAGGCGGGCCTCTGCGAGTGGTGCGCCCCCGACCTCGACGAGGAGATCGCCTCCGCCCAGGCCGAGGCCGCGAAGTCCCAGGCCTTCTCGAAGGCCCAGGAGGTCGACTGGCTGAAGAGCCGGGACGTCGGCCAGGTCACCGGCGCCGTCTGCAAGGCCTGCGGCGCCAAGACCGGCGGCGCCAAGTTCTGCCCCGAGTGCGGCACCCCCTCCACCGCCGCCGCGCAGAAAAAATTCTGCGCGGGTTGCGGCGCGGCGATGGAGGGGAGCCCGCGATTCTGCCCGGAGTGCGGACAGAAGTCGGCGTAGGGGACCCACTTGAGGTACCAATCTGGCACCTCAAACGCCTCTGAGCGTCCTGCCCTCCGAGGCCTCACCCCCTTGGCCCCTCTCCACGGAGTGGCGAGTGACCGAGGGCAGAGGGGCCTGGAACGGCACGAGCTCGCTCACGGCAGCGGCAACAGCGGCGACCACGTCCATTCCGGCCGCTCCTCCCCGACGGGGGCCATCTCCATCCGCTCGTCCATGTGATCGAGCGGCTCGTCGGCCCGGCGCAGGCTCACGTATTCGGCGCGGTTGTCGCGCGCGGCCTCGGCGAGCCAGGAGGGCCGGTGGGGAGAGGCGAGGTGCTCGGCCAGCTCCAGGGGGAGGAAGAAGCCGTCCTCGGGATCCTCGAGCAGGCGGCTCTCCGCGGCGGCGCGGGCCAGCGCCCGGTAGACCGGCGCGAGCTGGGTGAGGGCGGCGCGATAGGCCTCGCGGAACCGCCCGCGATGGCGGTCGCGCCCGGGGACGGGATGGGGGGACAGGGCGTGGCGCGCGCCCTCGGCCAGCTCCGGCGCCTCCGACCAGGCGGGGGCCATGGGATCGGGCAACCCGAAACGGCGGAGATCCCCCCGGCCGCGGGTGCGCATGGCCCAGGCCGACTCGCTCAGCACGGGCCAGGCCTCCTCGCCCCCGGCCCGCAGCGCCCGGCGGTCGATGGCGGCGATGAGATCGGCGAGCACGGCGTCGTTGAGGACGGCGAGCGAGCGGGAGAAGCGGTCGCGGAAGAGGCGCCAGAGATCCTCCGGCTTCTCGTCCCCCCGCAGCTTGATGGGACGGCGTCCGGGAAGGCGGAAGGGGGTGAGCCGGACGCGATGGAAGGAGAGAGAGGCGTCCAGCGCGCGGGGGATCGCCGGCCGGGAGCCGACGCCGCCGGGCTCCAGCAGCGCGGCCACCACCTCGGGCCCTCCCGGCACGGGGGTGAGCAGCGGGCGGAGGGCCCGGGCGTCCAGATAGAGCCGCAGCCGGACCACCTCCACCGGCGCGCTCTCCGGCGCCGGCAGCCCCAGATGATAGAGGGAGTACCGGAGGCCGCACCCGATGGCCTGGCGCAGGAGGCTCAACCCCAGATGCGAGAGCGGGGGGAGGGGGCCGGGCGTCAGCAGGGTGCGGCTGAAGACGGGGCGCGGCTCGGGGGCATGGGACTCGGGAGAAAAATCGCGGGCCCTCATGAGTTTACGGTACCACGGCCGGCGGATTTGACTCCCCGGCCGGCCCGACTTACACTATGCCGCCTGCGCGTTTCCGTCGGGGCGTAGCGCAGCCTGGTAGCGCACCTGCCTTGGGCGCAGGGGGTCCCCAGTTCAAATCTGGGCGCCCCGATACCGACGCGCCCTGGAAGGTGAAGACCAGACGCGCAGCAACGGCTGCCTGTAGCTCAGTTGGATAGAGCGGCGGCCTTCTAAGCCGCGGGTCGGGGGTTCGAATCCCTCCAGGCAGGCCACCGGTTCTCTTTCAGATTTCCGCGCCTTCTCTAAGCGCGCCCTTAGCTCAGCTGGATAGAGCGGCAGCCTCCGAAGCTGTAGGTCAGAGGTTCGAATCCTCTAGGGCGCACCATATAAGATTCCTGAAATCAGAGATTTACGACCAGGGCTCAAGAGTGGCTCTATCCCACCTTTTCCTGTGGGGACCACTGGGGGGCCACTGGAGCACGCGCTTCCCCGCGTTTCCGATCGGCCGTCTGGCCCCGCGGTCCTCTCGGGCCACCCCTTTTCTCCCGACTCCTGACCCTGTAAAGCCATGCTTGACACATTCGCTTGCGTCGGTTTACACTAGCGAAGATGATCCAGAGCTTCCAGCACAAGGGCCTTGCGAAGCTCTGGAACGAGGATGACCCGAAAGGGGTGAGAGCCGGCTTGCTCGACCGCGTGCGAGCGCGGCTGACTTGCGAGAGCTGAACATGCCGGGATGGAGACTCCACCAGCTCCAAGGTAAGCCCACCCGATATGCACTCGCGGTCAACGGTCTGTGGCGTATCACCTTTGAATGGGAAGACGGCAACGCCCTACATGTAGACCTTGAGCAGTACCACTGAGGAGCCCGGCCATGCCTGAGTATTCCGCCAAGCAACCACCCAAGATGGAGCCCATCCACCCTGGGGCGATCCTGCGCGAGGATGTGCTCCCGGCGCTCAATCTCACCGTTGCCGAGACTGCGCGGCAACTCGGTGTGTCCCGCCAGATGCTGCATTCGATTCTTGCCGAACGCTCGGCCGTTTCGCCGGAGATGGCGCTGCGCCTTGGGCGGTTTTGCGGCAACGGCGCCGGCTTCTGGCTTCGCATGCAGACGGCTCACGATCTGTGGCACGCCGAGCGGAAGCTGCGCGACGAAATCCAGAAGATCCCTGAGCACGCTGCCGCGTGATGATTGGCGAAGGTTGGTTGGCAGCCTTCCTCTGATCCAGTGCTGTCGGTATGACCACCCAGGGCCGCGCCGAATCCCGGACGGCTCGCCTCGCGGCTCACCCGTGCCGCGCCGGCGCGGAGGCCGTAAAATGAGCGGCATGAGAGCTTTGGAGCGTCACTCCCGCGGCCCGGCCGAGCAGGACATGGTCGCCAAGTACGGGCGGCTCGCGCCGGAATACGATGCCCGGTGGTCTTTCTACGTCGAGGCGACCACCCGCGAGACGCTGGCGCGGTTGCGCCTGCGGCCCACGGACCGGGTGCTGGACGTCGGCTGCGGCACCGGCGCCCTGTTGCGGCGGCTGGCCGAGTCGCATCCCGCCGAGCTGCTCACGGGGGTCGATCCGGTGCCCGAGATGCTGGCGGTCGCGCGGAGGAGGCTGCCGGCGGAGGTCGAGCTGCGGGAGGGGTGGGCGGAGCGGCTGCCTTTTGCGGACGAGCAGCTCGACGTCGTGGTCTCCTGCAACATGTTTCATTACATCCAACGGCCGGTGGAGGCCCTGCGTGAGATGCGGCGGGTCCTGAGGACGGGCGGCCGGTTGGTCGTCACGGACTGGTGCGACGACTATCTGGCGTGCCGGGTGTGCGGTTGGTATCTGCGCCTCTCCGGTCACGCGGAAATCAAGGTCCATCGCCAGCGGGAGTGCCTGCGCCTGCTCCAGGAAGCGGGCTATCGGGAGCTGGAGGTCGAGCGCTACAGGATCAGTTGGCTGTGGGGTCTGATGACGGCGACAGGCTCCCCATAGGCCTGCCGCCGTCCATCACATCAGGACGACTTCCTGGCGCGCGTCTTCGCGGCCTTCTTGGCCGCGGCCGAGCGCTCCTCCGGACCCTTGGTGCGCGCCGCCCTACGGGCCGCCGCGGAGCGCTCCGCGACGGTACGTTTGGCCGCCGCCTTTTTCGCCTGGGTGGAGAGAGCCTTCTT
>DASXJP010000161.1:0-19788 GCA_036497345.1 Thermoanaerobaculia bacterium | reverse complement strand
TCCTTTCTCGTCCGAAGGAATGACCGGCAGATTTTAGCATACGTTGGAGGCGCATCCCTCCCTGTCCCCTGCCGGGGTGCGATCACGCATCTGGAGAAGAGCGGACACGAAAGGCGTCTTTCGCGCCGTCTCCTGCGATGTGTTTGCTTGCGGAAGGGCCAAACCAAACCTGAGGAGGAATTTCCCAAATGGGAATCCATACGCGTAGTTTCGTTTCCACCCTGATCGCGGCCGCGGGCCTCGGTCTCCTCGTCTCCGCGTCCCCCGGCGCCGCGCAGCCGTGCGCCAGCGGCGCCGCGTCCTGGACCCTCGACGACAGCGCCGTCTCGGCGTCGCTCAAGAATCAGATCCTCGGCAGCCCCGGAGCGATCATCGGCCCCACGAGCTCGAGCTTCCCGTCAGGCAAGCTCGTGGTCATCCGCGCGGCCCTGCAGGATGCGCCGATCAACTCGGCCGCCGACACGAATTACATCAATTCGATCTTCTTCAGCACAGCCGCGGGCGTCAAGAGCATCAAGGGTTATTTCACCACCAACTCCTACGGCCACTTCAACGTCACCTCCGGCGCCGTCCCGAATTGGTTTACGCTGTCCAAGAAGATCACGGACTATACCAACGGCATCGAAGGCAACCCCACGTTCCTGCAGGACGTCCTGAAAGCCGCGAACGTGAATTGGAGCGCCCTCGACGCCAACGGCGACAAGACGATCAACATCCCGGAGGCGCAGATCGTCATCCTGGTCCCCAACGCGCTGCCGGGGAGCGGGTTCGCGAGCACCCGCACGGTGAACGCCGGCACGGTGACGACGCCGACCGGAACCTTCACCTTCAGCAACCGCAGCATCATCATCTTCAGCCTCAAGGCGATCGCCGATCCGCAATTCAACATCAACCCCATCCGCGCCTTGCCCGGGGTGGCGCATGAGCTCGGTCACGCCTTCTTCAACTTTCCGGATCGCTACGGCCCGAGCACCGGCACGGGCGAGTACGACATGATGGGCTCCGCCAGCTCCAGCACCTGGGTCCACTACACAATGCACGACAAGATCAAGCTCGGCTGGATCACGCCCAAGATCCTGCAGGGTCATCTCAGCCAGTGCCTCGAATTCGTCCCCTCGGAGTGGGGCGCGAACGCCCTGGTCCTCGTACCGATCACCTCGTTCCTGGGCAACCCGTTGGAGTACTGGATCGTCGAGAACCGCAACAAGGCCTTCGACAGCGGAGGTTACGACGACAACCTTCCAGGCAAGGGGCTGGCGATCTGGTATGTCAGCGTCGGCACGTTCTTCGGGCAGGACGACGTCCGTCTGGTGGACTTCAGCAAGCCCACGGAGAGCCCGCTGCTCTACAACAACCCGGGGAGCAACGCCCTCTTCACGGTCAACCTGTCATCCCCCAGCCGCGCCCTCCTCGACCGCAACGGGCAGTGGAACCTGCTCTGGTTCGAGGACATCTCGGACGCCAACGCCAACAACAACGGGTTTCTCATGTTCGGGGAGTTTTAAAAGCCGCGCAGCCGGAACAGATCCGAAATCACTCCATACGCCGTCGTGGAGAGATCGGGGTCCTCCTCGGTCAGGACGATCTTCCCCAGGATGTCCGTGGTGAGCCGGAGGATCGACCCCGTCCCGGCCACCCGCGCGAGAGGGTCCGCGAGCGGGATCTCGCGGATCCGGACGCGGCCGACCACGGTCCCCCCCTCCCGGAACGCCTCGCAGACCACCTTCAGACGGCAGCCGCAGGCGAGGGCCTCGCGGACGCGTTCGGGCGGGAGGTTGAGGAGGCTCTCCCGCTCCACCGCCTCGGGCGGCAGGTCCGCGTCGAGCAGGACGTTGGCCAGCGCGGAGACCTTCACCGCCGCGTCCCACCCCTCCAGGTCGTTCGCCGGATCGGCCTCCGTGATCCCGAGCCGTTGCGCCCCCTTGACGGCGACCCCGAGGCTCGCTCCCCGCTCCATCTCGCCGAGAACGAAGTTGGTGGTCGAATTGAGGATCCCCTCGACCCCCAGCAGAGCATTCCCCCGCAGGCACCGCTGGACCAGGTTGAACACCGGCGCGCCGTCCATCACCGTGGTCTCGTAGAGGAAGGAGACCCCCCGCTCCCGCGCCAGATCGCGCAACGGGCGCCAGGCCCAGGCGATCGGCCCCTTGTTGCAGGTGATGACGTGCCTCCCCCGCTCCAGCGCCGCGCGGACGTGCGAGATCGCGGCGGCCCCTCGCCCCGGGATGTCGAGCGGCGTCATCTCCACCGCCACGTCGTAGTCCAGGTCCCGGAGCGCCTCCTCGCTGGAGAGGGTCGAAGCGAACCGGCCACGCTCGGCGGTCTCCGCGAGCACCCGCCGCGGATCGAGGCCGTCCGCATCGGCGACGCCGCCCCGCGATCCGGTGGTGATCCCGATGATGGAGACGTCGAGGTCGGCGAGACCCGGGTAGGAGGCGCGGTCCACCAGGATCTCCGCCAGCCGGCGGCCGACGTTGCCGAAGCCGAGGAGGAGGAGGTTCATGCCGCCATTCTACCGGCGGTCCCGAAAAAAATCGGGCCGGCCCGTGCGCGAACGGACCGGCCCCAACTAGGAGCGTGAGAGTGAAGAGAGCTGCTTAGAAGCTCTCGGGCGAGCCGTTCACGTTCGCCGGCTCGTGGGTACGATGGTTCTGCCGAATCTGCTGGAACTTGGTCCTCTGATCGGCGGTCAGCAGGGCGTCGAATTTGGCCGCGTAGTCCTCGTGAAGGGTCTGGAGCTGCAGTCCCGTCGCATGCGCCGTGATCAGCTTTTGCCCGATCTCAGTGGCGTCCGGGGTGCCGCCGAGCATGGTGTGAATCTCGGCCATCTGCTGGTGGTGCTGGTCAATCAGCGGCTGGGCCTTGGCCTGCAGGTCCTGGTGGAGTTGCTTCATGGCAGCCTGCTGATCGGCGGTGAGGTTGAGGGTCTGGGTGAGGTAGGCATCGTGGTCGGCCATTGCTGCCTTGCCGTGGAAGCCGTGGCCGTGCATCTGCGCCTGGACGGCGAAGGTGGCCCCCAGCACCAGGGCGGCGCTCAGAGCCAGGGTCAGAATCCTCTTCATCTCGATCTCCTTTCAGACGCCGCTCAATTGCGGCATCATCGTTTCCAGGGCTCAGCATAGGGTCATGCCGGCCGACAGTCCTCAAGGAACCGCAAGAAATTTGTAAGCGATGTAAACCTCCTTAACCCGCGAAACGGTAACCGCGCCGGTGCACGGTGAGGATCAGCTCGGGGCGCGACGGGTTGCGCTCCAGCTTCTGGCGCAGGGAGGCGACGTGGACGTCCACCGTGCGGGTGGTGGGCATGGCGTCGTACCCCCAGACCTTGTCGAGCAGCTCGTCGCGGGTGAGCAGGGCTCCCCGGTTCTGGATGAAATAGGCCAGGAGCTTGAACTCCAGCGCCGAGAGCGGCATCGGCTCCCCCTCTTTGAACACCTCGGCGCGGCGGAAGTCCACCCGCACGTCGCCGAAGGAGTAGGTGCCGGCCTGGGCCGAGGCGGGCGTGCGGGCGCGGCGGAACAGGGCCTCGATGCGGGCCAGCAGCTCGATCATCTCGAACGGCTTGGTGACGTAGTCGTCCGCGCCCAACTTGAGGCCCACCACCCGGTCGACCACCTGCCCGCGGGCGGTGAGCATCACCACCGGCACCTGGATCCCCCGCGACCGCAGCTCGCGGCAGACCTCGAAGCCGTCCCGCCGCGGCAGCATGACGTCGAGGAGGATGAGGTCGAACGATCCTTCGAGGGCTTTGGAGAGCCCCTCCTCGCCGTCGGCGGCGGTCTCGACCTGATAGCCCTCGCTGAGCAGGCGGTCGGTGAGGGTGAGGACCAGGCTCGGCTCGTCCTCCACCAGCAGGATGCGCCGCGCCGCCGCGGGAGCGGGAGAGGGCTCCGCCGCCGTCATGCCGGCGCCTCCACGGCCGCGACCGTCTCCTCGGAGTCCAGAGCGGGCAGCCGGAGCGTGAAGGCGGTCCCCTCGGGGCCGGTGGCCACGGTGATCCGGCCGCCGTGGGCCTCGGCGATGTGGCGCACCAGGCTGAGGCCCAGACCGCTGCCGGGGACCCCCGCCGTGGCCCCGTCCCGGCCGCGGAAGAACGGCTCGAAGAGGTGCGGCAGATCCTCTTTGCGGATGCCCGGGCCGCGGTCGGCGACGGTGATCTCCACTGGCCCGGCGGGGTCCCGCCGCACCTTCACGCCGATCCACGCCCCCCGGCCGCCGTATTTGACGGCGTTCTCGATCAGGTTGGCCACCGCCCGGCGCAGGGCCGCGGCGTCCACCTGAATGAGGGGCAGGCCGGGCTCGATCTCCCGCTCGACCTGGATGCGCTTCTCCTGGAGCAGCCAGCGGCAGTCCTGGAGGGCGCCGCCCACGACCTCCTCGACCGCGGCGGGGCGCGGATGATAGACCCGGCGGCCGGACTGGATGCCGGCGAATTCCAGCGCCTGCCCCACCATGTCGGAGAGGCGCCGCCCCTCGCTTTCGATCAGCGATCCGTAGCGCTTCACCTGGGAGGGGTCGGCCACCACGCCGTCGGCCAGGTTCTGCCCGGCCGAGCGGATGGCGGTCAGCGGCGTGTGCAGCTCGTGGGTGACGCCGGCCACGAATTCGATCTGCTGTTGGGCCAGCCGCTGCGCCCGCTGGGTGTTGACGAACATCAAGCCGGCGGTGATGCCGAGCAGCCCCAGGATGCCGAGGCTGAGCGCCAGGTTGCGCCAGCGGATGGCGGCGACCGCCTCCTCCAGGGAGCCGTCGCGGTGCTTGAGCACCAGCCGCCAGGCGCCGTACCGGTGATGCCCCTCGAACGGTGGCGGCGGCACTCCCATCCCCATCCGGGGCCCGGAGGCATCGGCAAGGCGCTCGGAATGTCGGGAATGCATCGCCTTCCCGTGCTCGGCGGAGATGGACCGGAGCTCGTCGAACGGCCGCAGGCCGAACATCCCGAAATCCAGATCGCCGTCACCCAGGGAGGAGACGGGAAAATTGGGATCGGAGACGAAGAGGAGCCGCTTGGAGTCCTGGACCTCCCGCACGGCGACCACGTACTCGTTCCCCCGCGTGCTCGCGAAGTACTTCTGAGTCAAGGTCGGGAGGATATCCTGATCAATGGTCCGCGGATCGAACCGCACCAGCAGGTCGATGCCCGGCGCCGGATCGGAGGTTTGGGCTCCCGGCGACGCCGGCAGGGTGACGGGAATCATCAGGCCGGGGATCCCCCCCGCCGCGATCGTCCCCACGCCGATGCCGCGGGCTGGCGGCCGCGTCTCCACGAGCCGCCGCGCCGCCGCGAGATCGGGCGTCCAGGAGGTGGGGACGAAGCGCTGCTCCTCCGGCCGGAGGATCTCGAGCTGGGGCCCACTCGCGGCCGGCCGGATGAGATAAACGTCCCGCACCAGGTGCGGATACGGAGCCTCGGCCATCCAGTGCCCGTACTGGCTCACGATCCTGGCGATCCTCTGGTCGACCGGCACCGAGACGCTGGGATGGAAGAAGTGGAAGGCTCGGGTCACCTCGCGATCGAAATCCTCGCTGAAATGGGCGCCGTCCCGCCGGAGGCTCGCCTCCTTCCGCTGCTGCTCCAGGTCGCTCACCTCGCCGCTCCAGTGATACTGGAGGTGGGCGAGCATGGCGAGCAGGATCACCAGCGCCACCGGAATGACGAGAGGTAGCTTTTGCGCGAGCCTCCGGGATCTCATCACGATCCAGTGTAACAGCGCGATCGCTCGCGGCGATTCCGCGCCAGGCAGACTTTACAAGCCTTACAAATTCCTTTCCTCCGCCTGAAGACTCGCCCTCCCCCACGCCCTACCCTGATCCCGACGAGGAGGCGAAACATGAAAGCACATGGACGCAAGCTGGCATGGATCCTCGGGCTGCTCGCCCTGGCGGGGGTGGTGACGCTCCTCCGGGCCGACGACAAGGCCGCGCCGCGGCACCCCAGCCTGGCGGGAGCCTGGACGCTGAACGAGGACATGACCGCCCGCATGCGCGAGGACGATCAGCAGAGCTCCCCCCGGAGCAACGGCCACGGAGGCGGGATGGGACGGCACGGCGGCGGCGGCGGTCACCGGGGCGGCGGCGGACGCTATCCCGGCGGCGGCTCCCCCGGCGGCGGCACAGAGGGGTCCAGCGGGGATTCGCAAGGACCAGCCGAGGGCCAGCGCCCCAACTTCGCCGCTCTGGACACACTGACCATCACCCAGGCGGGCAACCAGGTGACGATCACCGACAAGGAGGGCCACGCCCGCGTCTTCCGCGCCGACGGCAGCAAGGTCCGCGACGACAAGGCCTTCGGCGGCCCGGCCGAGGTGCAGGCGAGCTGGGATAAGGATAGCGGCGGGCTGGTGGTGCAGGTCAAGCCGGACAAGGGGCCGAAGCGGACCGAGTCCTACATCGTCTCCAACGACGGCAAGCACCTCTACATCGTCCTCACCCTGGAGGGCGAACGGGGCTCCCGCAAGATCCGCCGCGCCTACGACCCGGCGGCGCCGGAGGAGAAGCCGGCGCCGCCGCCGGCGGGGGAGGAGACGGAGCTGGCGTAGGGCGGTCCCCTCCGCCCAGGCATGAATGTCATCGGATTGCACGCATCTTTGCCCGCCCTGGAGGGGCGGGCAAAGATGTGTGGAACCCTATGTCCTACGGCACCCCCTTGAGCGCCCGCCTGCGCGTCAGCAGGGACGCTCGCTGGCCCGCGATGGCGGTGTTGTGGAGCGTGCCGCGGAGCCTCTCCAGGCTCGTCTCCAGAAACTCGATCTGGCGGGTCTCGCCCAGGAAGGCGTCGCACTGCCGCAGGATCTCCTCCTCCAACTTGCTGATCTCGACGAACAGCTTGGCGCGCAGCTGATCCGCCGGCATCCCCAGGGGCGGCCGGTTGACCAGCTCCAGCACGGAATCGACCACGGCGAGGGTGTGCCCATCGAGGGCCGGATCGCGGGTGGCGTCTTTCTTCGCCTCCTCCGCCTTGTTGCGGGCGCGGGTCAGCGACTGCCCCGTGGCCATCACCGACACCGAGTCCGCCGCGTCCGTGAGCTCGGTGAGGACGTCGATCTTCCGTCCCAGCTCCGTAGCTCGGGCCTGCACGGAAGACGCGTAGATGCTGATCCCACGGCGGGCCTCCGAGAGCGCCTGCGCGGCGTCGGGGACCTCCTGGGCGACGGCGGCCTGGGAGCCGAGGGCAAGCAGGACAACGGGCACGATGCGCGCGAACCTGGGCATGGTTGACCTCCGCGATCTCAGATCAGATTTTCACTCGTCCCGCGTCTTCAGTCACACCCCGCGCCGCTCCTGGTGAAGGCCAGCAGCCCGTGGTCCGCGGTGGCGACGTAGACCCGGCAGGGATCGCCGGGGTCGAAGGCGAAAGAGTCCAAGACCACCCCGGGAGGGCTGGTCCCCAGCGGCTCCCAACTGCCGCCGCCATCCTGCGTCTCGTACACGTTGCCGAACCAGACGCCCACGTAGAGAGGCCCCGACGGCGAGATCGCCACGTTGGACAAGCTCTGGCGCTCCACAGGATCGACGAAAGGCAGGTCGAGGAGCGACCAGCTCCCGCCCCCATCGGTGGTGCGATAGATCCGCTCGCTGTCACTGCTCGTGAACGGATAGTAGACGCCATAGACGGTCGTCGACAGGTGAGGATCGACGGTCAGAGAGACCAGGCTGTCGGGGAGGTCCTGCTTCACCTGGGTCCAGGTGGCTCCCCCGTCAAGGCTGCGAATCACCTGATAGCCGGGCTGCCCGCCGACGGTGGCGTAGAGGGTCGAGGGTGAGGACGGGGAGATGGCCAGGCCGAAAACGACCTGGGACGTGGACACGCCCGGCAGCGGCGCCCAGGTGGCTCCCCCGTCGGTGCTCTTGGAGATCCCGAGCCCGGCGGCATACAGCGTCGCCGGTTGCTGTGGATCGATCACCAACTGGATTCCATAGCCGAGGAAGCTCCCATACGGTGGAGTCAGATGGCCGGCGGTCTCCCAGGTCTGCCCGCCGTCGCGGGTGCGCCGCAGGGTGCCGTCGGCCAGCAACAGGGAAACGGTCGATCCGTCGAGGGGATCGACGACAACCTGGACCGCCTGGACGTCGCCGGGGACCGGCCCCGGCCGCACCCGCTCCCAGGTCCGGCCCCGGTCCGTGCTCCGGAACGGAACGTCGTTCGCGATCACCCAGAGCCGGGCCGGATTCGTGGGATCGACGGCCACCTGCCGCACGGAAAGAGCGGAGATGCCGCGCCCGCTGAAGGCCCAGGTCCGCCCCCCGTCGCCGCTCTTGAACACGCCGCCCCGCTCGAAAAGGTCGCCGACCGCGGCATAGACGGTCTGCGCGGAGGACGGAGAGAAAGCCAACGCGGACATAGGCTTCCCTTCCAGGCCCTGGGAAAAGCGCGTCCAGGTGGCGCCGCCGTCGTCGCTGCGGAACAGGCCGCTGTTGGTGCCCGCATAGACGAAGCCCAGCCGGGGGTGCACCTTCAGGGTCGAGACGAAACCGGCCGCGAGGCTCGTCCGCCGCCACGTCGTTCCGCTGTCGGTGCTCTTGTAGACGGCCCGGTCCGTGCCCGCGTAGAGAGTGCCCCGCGCCCGCGGGTCGACGGCGAGCGAGAGAATCCGCTGACCTTGCTGGGGGCCGTTCCGGAGCGCCTGCCAGGTCGTGCCGCCGTCGGTGCTGCGGGCGAGCATCCCCACCTGCGCGTCGAAATCCGCCTCGATGAAGGCGTACATCCGGCGCACCGAGGAGGGATCGAAGGCGATCAGGCTGGCGCTGTACGACCTCGGGAGCCCCTGTGTCATCCGGCTCCAGGTGGCGCCGCCGTCGGAGGTGCGGAAGATCCCCGTCGTGGTAGCCGCGAACACCGCCCCCGTGCTCCGGGGATGGACGGCGACCTGAAAGGCGGCGGCGCCGACCCGGATGAATCTCCAGGTCTGGCCGCCGTCCACGCTCCGGAAGACGGACCCCTGGGACGCGTAGACCGTCTCGGGGTGGACCGGGTCGACGGCCACGCTGGTGGTCTGCGCGCTCGCGACGAGACCCGTGCCGGCCCACGTCCAGGTGGCCCCGGCGTCCCGGCTCTTGTACATCCCGCCCGCCACGGCGGCATACAGGACCTGATCGCTCCCCGGCTGGAACGCCAGATCGCTCACCGGCCCGCCGTCCGGGCCGAGGACGCTCCATTGCCCCTCCACGGCGAGCCCGGGCACGGCGGCGGCGAGCAGAGCCAGAGCCAACAGGAAGTAACGCATGGAGGGGCCTCCTTCTCCGGGTTCATCTTGAGCTCAGTCTTGCTCTTTTACGCGCGGACCGGGGTTGGCGTCTAGGGCTACTTTGTCAGATTTGGCGTTCTCGGCAGGTTGGCCCTCATCACCCCGGCCCTCTTCTCCCGGCCTCCCCCCCGTCCATCCGGGAGAAGAGGGAGAAAGACGATCGAAGATGGGCTTCTTTAGCCCTCTCTCTCCCGTCAGGTCGGGGGGGAGGATGGGAGAGAGAGGGTTGGGAGAGTGAGGGACCGACCCGAAGGGGCGGCAGTCTCCGAGCGGCCTCGTCCAGGCTCAGACTATAATTAGTCCACAAATATTCCACCAACCCCTCTCAAGGAGTCGCAGAGCGACAGGCATGCCCGGGATCTTCATCAGCTATCGCCGCATCGATACCCTGGCCTGGGCGGGGCGCCTGTTTGCCGACCTCCGGAAGAGCTTCGGCGCTTCCCAGGTCTTCATGGACATCAACGGAGGCATTCCGCGCGGGGCCGATTTCGAGCAGGCGCTGACGGCCGCGCTCGCGGGCTGCGAAGCGCTGCTGGCTCTCATCGGCTCGCAGTGGATCGGCTGCACCAGCGCCGACGGCACCCGCAGACTGGACGTTCCCGCCGATTGGGTCCGCAACGAGATCTCCACGGCCTTGCGCCGCGACATTCTGGTCATGCCGGTGCTGTTCGGCGGCGCGCCGTTACCCGGTGAAGCAGAGCTTCCGGAGGATCTGCGCGCGTTGCTCAAGCGGCAGAGGGCCAAGGTGGACGATGAGGATTGGGATTACCACATCGGCGAGCTCATCAAGGACCTGATCAAGCAGACGTCGCTGAGGCCCCTGGATGACGTCGTCTCCGCGAGCACAGTCATCCGTCTGCTCAAGGACCTCATGACCGAGAGGCCGGCGGTCGCCGACGCGGTAAGCCGCTCGAAGGAGGTCATCGAAAACACGTACTCCCAACTCGGCAGGCTCGTGCTGTTCAAGCGGATCCACGATTCGTTGCACGACATCGAGGTCGATTGCCTCCGCCCGATCCAGGCAGGAGGCCCCACGGGCAGGCTGCGGCCGTTCAAGATCCGGTTCGCCGGAGAGGCACGGCGCATCCAGGAGGCGATCCAGGAAAAAGAATTCAACGCCGTGCTGCGCGACGATCTCGTGGAGCGGCTGGATTCGACCACGGCGGCCCTGGAAACCGCGGTGCAAGCGCCGAGCGAAGCTGCCTATGGACGCGTCCTCGGCGAGCTCAACGGGCTTCTCTCGGGCGTGTCTCCCCCGATGGACATGAGGATTGCCGAAGCCGCGGCGGGACTGAATCTGGACCGCCTCCTGGAGCTCATGGGCAGAGTGAGAGACACGCTGCCGCCGCCGGCCGCGGGGAAGGCTCCCGAGCTCGAGCCGTTCGTTCAGGGCATCGACGCCTTGAGCAGGCTGAGGGACGAGCTGAACAAGCGGGTCTCCGAGCACGGGCTCTTCCAGCGCCTCGATTCCAAGCTGAGAACCGTGTGCGTCGGAGGAATCCTGCCCGGGATGCTGGCCGGCGAGTGGGTCCGGATCCGGCTGGTGCGCTCCAGGCTCGCGCCACCCTTTTCGCCGGAGCTCGGAGCGGTGAACGATGACCTCGTGGCCATCGAAGGCGAAATCGAGGCAAGTCTGGGGCAAGGGAACGAGGCGGCGGCTCAGGATCTCGTGAGCGAGTACTTCCGGGCCGTAAGCTCGGTGTTCCGGGACATCGACGGATGCCTCAAGGAATTCTGCCTGCGGCTCAGCGCCGTCGCTCAGCCCCTGAAAACAGTCCTCAGCATGGTCTAGGCCTGGAGGCCCTATGTCAGATGCAGCCGCAGCCCAATCCGTCGCTCCCTACGAGAGCGCCAGCGAGCTCCGGGAAGCGCATGCGCATCTCCTGGAAGCGTTCGACTCTCAGCTTGGAGAGGACGCCAGCTCAGCGGGAGAAGCCGCCGCGTTGGCGCGCCTCGAACCTGAGATCCGGCGGTTTCTGGAGCGTGGCGCGGCCACGGGCATCTACCTGGAGGAGATGAAAGAGCGTACTTCCTGTCAGGTATTGTTGGATTATTGGCTTTCCAGCCTCGCGCAAGCGGGACTGCGGGCGGGGAGCGTCCGCCTTGCGCGCTTCGATGCCGAGCAATTGCCGGACCTGAAGAAAGTACGTTGTCCCTATGTCGGGCTCGACGCCTTCCGGGACGAGACTTATTTCTTCGGCCGAGAGTCCGACACCAAGGCGTTGCTGGCCCAAGTACGCGACTCTCCGCTGGTCGTGGTTCTCGGCGCCTCGGGCAGTGGAAAGTCTTCCCTCGTCATGGGCGGCGTGCTGCCCGCGCTCAGGGCCGAGGGAGCGCTGCGCGTCGTTCCACCTTGCGTTCCGGGAAACGCCGCGCTCGAGCATCGGGTGGAGGCGGAAGCGCCTCCGGCTCTGATCACCATCGATCAGTTCGAGGAAGTGTTCACGCTTTCCAGCGCGGAGGACCGGGAGGCGCTGGTCGCGAGCCTCGCTCAGCTCCTGGAGGCCGGCCACCGCGTAATCCTGACCATGCGGGAGGAATTCAGGAGCCGCATCGTCGAGCTGCGCGCGCTCTCGCCGTATCTCGACAAGACCAAGGCCTGGTACTCGATGCGCCCCATGGATTACGACGAGCTCAGAGCGGCGGTGGAGAAACCGGCGGCGCTGGTGAACCTCCAGTTCCAGGCAGGCATCGTGGACGACCTGGTCAAGAAAGTGTTGGGACAGCCCGCGGCGTTGCCGCTGCTGCAATTTACTTTGCGTCTGCTCTGGGAGGAGCGCGACCGCAACCGGATCACCTGGGAAGTCTATGCCAGGACCGGGGACCCCCTGAACGCGCTGAAGGCCTCCGCGGACGACTTCTACGACGGGCTCGCGCCGCAGACCCAGATCGAGGTCCGGCGCGTGCTGCTGGAACTGGTCCGGGTGGACGAGCTGCTCGAGGCGTATCGCCAGCCGGTGCCCATGAGCCGCCTGCTCCAGGCGGGCAAGGCGAACACCGAGGAAGTCATCAAGCTGCTGGCCGAGAACGATTATGTCCGCATAACGGCGGGCGCCACCGCGGCGGACACGGTCGTCGAGGTCAAGCACGAGTCGCTGGTGCGCAACTGGCCGCGCTTCGTGGGATGGATCGACGAAAAACGTAACGAGCGGCGGCAGCGGCTCGCTCTCAGCCAGGCGGCGCGGCGATGGGCGGAAAGCGGGAAGCCTGCCGAGGGTCTGCTGACCGGCTGGCAACTGGAGGAGGCGAAGGGCCAATCCAACCTGTCGGCTGTGGAGGAAGAGCTCGTCCAGGCCAGCGCCAGGGCCGTCGAACGCGCGCAACGGGAGAGAGAAGATGCCCTGCGGCGTGAGGTCGAGCAGAAGCTCGAGCAGCAGGCGGCGCTCGAGCAGCAGAGGCGCAACCGTCGCAATGCGGCGCTGGTACTGGCGGGAGCGTTCGTCGTGGTCGTTTTCGCAGGGCTTGCCGGGTGGTCCAAGTGGAAAGCCAGTCGGGCGGAGAAGCGCGCTAATGAGTTGCTGCAAGAGGCGGAGATCACGCGACTGATGGCCAACGCCGATCGGCTTCAGGATGCCAACTACGATGCATCCCTTCTGGTCAACCTCGAAGCGATTCGTCTCGCTCCGACACTGGATGCACAGGCTGGGCTGCTGCGCCGCTTCGTGAGCCACCCGCAGCTATCCGCGTTTCTGCCGGGGCACAAGGCCGCGGTCTTTGGCGTCGCCTTCAGCCCGGACGGCAAGCGGCTGGCCTCGGCGAGTGCGGATAACTCCGTGATCCTCTGGGACGTGGACAGCCGAAAGAAGATCGCTACATTGGAGGGGCACATGGGCTCGGTCTATAGCGTCGCCTTCAGCCCGGACGGCAAGCGACTGGCCTCGGCGAGTGCGGATAACTCCGTGATCCTCTGGGACGTGAACAGCCGCAATCCGATCGCCAGCCTGGAGGGGCACAATGATCCGGTCTATGGCGTCGCCTTCAGCCCGGACGGCAAGCGGCTGGCCTCGGCGAGTGGGGACACGACATTGATCCTGTGGGACGTGGACAGCCGAAAGCCGATCGCCACCCTGGAGGGGCACAAGGCCGCGGTCTCTGGCGTCGCTTTCAGCCCGGACGGCAAGCGGCTGGCCTCGGCGAGTTCGGACACGACCGTGATCCTGTGGGACGTGGACAGCCGAACGCCGATCGCCACTCCGGAGGGGCACAAGTACGAGGTCTATAGCGTTGCCTTCAGCCCGGACGGCAAGCGGCTGGCCTCCGCGAGTGGGGACACTGTGATCCTGTGGGACGTGGACAGCCGAAAGCCGATCGCCACCCTGGAGCGGCACAAGGACGCGGTCTCTGGCGTCGCCTTCAGCCCGGACGGCAAGCGGCTGGCCTCCGCGAGTGCAGACAACACCGTGATCCTGTGGGACGTGGACAGCCACAAGCCGCTGGCTACGCTGGAGGGGCACAAGAACAAGGTCTACAGCGTCGCCTTTAGCCCAGACGGAAAGCGGCTGGCCTCCGCGAGTTGGGACAGAACCGTGATCTTGTGGGACGTGGACAACCGCAAGCCGTTGGCCACTCTGGAGGGGCACAAAAACGCGGTCTATAGCGTTGCCTTCAGCCCGGACGGAAAGCGGCTGGCCTCCGCGAGTGCGGACGACACCGTGATCCTGTGGGACGCGGACAGCCATAAGCTGTTGGCCACTCTAGAGGGGCACAAGGCCCCGGTCCTTGGCGTCGCCTTCAGTCCGGACGGTAAAGGGCTGGCCTCCGCCAGTACAGACAAAACCATCATCCTGTGGGACTTAGACCTGGATCATCTCATATCTGAGGCCTGCCGCACAGCCAACTGGAATCTAACCTGCGAAGAATGGCGAAACTATATTGGCGCCGACAAGCCCTACCGGAAGACCTGCCCGGCGCTGCCGGGACCGGAGAGGTGCGAGTGATCAAACGGGTTCTTTAGCTCTACTTTGTCAGATTGCCCGGCCCGCCCCGCCCGGGCATGAATGCCCGGGCTACGTGGGAAACGAAAAGCCGGCTGAAGCCGGCTCCGAAGTCAGAGCCGCTCCTCCAGGAGCCGGGTTCACCCGGCTTTTCGGTTGAAGCGTAGCCCGGGCATTCATGCCCGGGCGGGGCGGGCCGGGCAATCTGACAAAGTAGAGGAGGACGCGGATCCTCTTCCAACTTCTCCATGCGGACAAGAACCCGTTGCTGTGTGTTGCGATCGAGCTTGCGGATTTGACGGCCCGCGGCGGGTGAAACCTCGACGGTGTAGCGCACCGCGGAGGATCAGAGCCCGAGCTCGGCCTTGAGGTCGGCCAGGGAGGTCGTCCCTTCTCCCGTGCCTCGCGAAGCGCCTCCCGGGCCTCCTCGAGGTCGGCGCGATCCTCCAGCGCCTCCACGAGGGCGAGGTCCTCAACCGGGATGACCGCGACGAGGTCCTCGCCAGCTCGGGTCAAGACGATTCTCTCCTTGCCGGACGCGACCCGCCGGAGCAATTCAGAGAATCTCTCGTGCGCCTCGGTTGTGGAGAGAGTGGTCATGCGGTTTCCTTCCAGAAGGAGAGTACTCCGAGAGCCGTTCTTCCTGCAACTGGCGAGCGGCCTCGTCTAAGTTCAGACTATAATGACTCCACCAATCCCTCTCAAGGAGGCCGCAACGCATGGCCGACGTGCCCGAGAGCTTCTGGGACAACCTCCTGGACTATATCCAGGAAGGCACGGTCATCCCCGTCATCGGCTCGGAGCTCGTCACGGTCCGGGACGGCGAGCAGGATGTGCCTCTCGATTGCTGGCTGGCGCGCCGGCTCGTGGCCGACCTCGGGCTCCCGACCGAGGATCTCCCCGCGGGCTTCACCCTCAACGAGGTCGTCTCCCTGCACCTGCGGCGGCGGGGGGAACGAGAGGAGCTCTACCCCCAGATCCACCGGATGCTGAAGAACGCCACCCTGACCCCGCCGGAGCCCCTGAAGGCGCTCGCGGGCATCCCCAAGCTCGATCTGTTCGTCTCCCTCACCTTCGACTCGCTGCTCGCCGACGCCCTCGGCACCTCGCAACAGATCGCCTACTCCCCGAATACCGTCCGTGATCTGCCCGGTCCGAAAGCGGAATTGCGGCAGCCGGTGGTGTTCCATCTCCTCGGCAAGGCCTCGGCGTCCCCGGACTACGCGATCTGCGACGAGGATCTGCTCGAAATCCTCCATGGTCTCCAGGACAAACAGCGGCAGCCCAAGACCCTGTTCGACGAGCTGCGGGGAAACCATCTGCTCTTCCTCGGCTGCAATTTCGGGGATTGGCTCACGCGCTTCTTCCTGCGCACCGCCCGCAGCCTCGAGCTGTCCCAGAAGCGCCGGCGTTGGGACGTGCTGGTGGGAGATTGCATCGCGCATGACGCCGGACTGGTCCTGTTCCTCGAAAGCTTCAGCTCGGATGCCCGGGTGGTCTCTCTGACCGCGGCGGATTTCGTCACCGAGCTCGCGCGGCGCTGGCACGCCGCTCATCCCCCGGCGGCCGCCGAGCCCAAGAGCGGAGAGGTGGAAACGACGGGAAAAACCGTTCCATCCGGAGCGATCTTCATCAGCTACGCCAGCGAGGATCTCGAACCCGCCAGCCGGCTGGCCGACGGCCTGCGCGCGGCCGGTCTGGAGGTATGGTTCGACAAGAACGCCCTGCAGATGGGAGACGATTGGGCCCGCAGCATCCGGCGCGGCATCGAGCGCTGCTCGCTGTTCCTGCCGGTGATCTCCCAACGCTCGCTGAGCGAGGAGAACCGGCGCCGCTACTTCTGGCGGGAATGGAACGACGCGGACGACTTCGCCCGCGGCATCGCGCCGGGCGAGGCCTTCATCGTCCCGATCGTGATCGACGACGACATACGCATCGATCGCGTCTCTCTGCCGGGCTCGTTCCAGAAAGCGCAAGGCACCAGCCTGCCGACTGGGACCGTCACACCCGGCGTCGCCGATCGGCTCAAAGAGCTGGTGCGCGACTTCCATCGCCGGCAGCGGGCAGCGTGACATGCCGGAGCCGCAACGCCAGGCCCTGAGCCGTGACGATCCGTGGCCCGGCCTCGATCCGTTCTACGAGACGGACCGGGAGTACTTCCACGGCCGCTCGGCCGAGTCGGGCGAGCTCCTGCGGCTGGTCCGCCGCGAGCTGCTCACGGTGCTGTTCGGACGTTCCGGGCTGGGTAAGACCTCGCTTCTGAAGGCCGGCTTGTTCCCCCAGCTGCGCGGGGAGGATCACCTGCCGGTCTACGTGCGTCTCGATCAGGCCGAGGGAGCGCCGCCGCTACGCGAGCAGATCTACCGCGAGCTGAAAACAGCCTGCGAGGCTCATCGGGCCCAGGCCGTCGATCCTATGGACGGGGAAACCCTGTGGTCGTTCTTCCATCGGCGCGATACGGAATTCTGGAGCGAGCGCAACCGGCCGGTCACCCCCGTGATCGTTCTCGATCAATTCGAGGAGATCTTCACCCTCGGCCAGAAGACGGAGGCGGCCCGGGTCCGCTCGGCCATCTTTCTCTCCGAGCTCAGCGATCTGATCGAGAACCGGCCTCCCGACGGCGTCCGGAAGGAGCTGGAGGCCGATCCCACGGCGGCGAGGCGCTTTGATTTCAAGCGCGCGGCGGTCAAGCTGGTGCTGAGCTTCCGCGAGGATTTCCTGGCCGAGATGGAAGGGCTCAAGGAGCGGATGCCCTCCCTCATGTACAACCGCTATCGTCTGCTCGCGATGAATGGTGTCCAAGCCTACGAAGTGATTACCCGCGCGGGCGGAGCGCTGGTGGACGACGACGTCGCGCGGCGGATCCTCCGGCTCGCCTGGAAGAACGAGCCCAGCCCTCCGGTCGATCCGCAGGATTTTCCCAGGATCGAGATCGATCCGGCGCTGCTCAGCGTAGTATGCAGCGAGCTGAATCACAAGCGCCAGCAGGCGAAGCCATCCCTCGGTCGCATCACGCCCGCGCTTCTGGAGGACGCCGACCGCGAGATCCTCTCGGGCTTCTACGAGCGCGCCATGGCCGGCCTCGATCCCCGCGTGCGGGCGTTCGTCGAGGACGAGCTCATTACTGAAAGTGGCTATCGCGACAGTCGCGCTTTGGAGGATGCTCTGTCCCAGCCCGGAATTACTTCCGAGGCGGTCGATGCTCTAATTCGGCGCCGGCTCCTGCGCGTGGACGAGCGGCAGAGCGTGCGCCGGCTCGAGCTGACCCACGATGTGCTGACCCGCGTGGTCAAGGAGAGCCGTGACCGCCGCCGCGCCCGCGAGGCCGAGGAGGCCGCGCTCGCGCAGCAGCGGCGCAACCGGCGCAACGCGGCGCTCGTGGCGGCGGGAGCGCTCGTCGTGATCGTTCTCATGGGGGTTGCCGTGTGGTCCGTGCTGGAATCCAGACGGCTGCTCCATGAGGCGGAGAACACGCGGCTGATGGCCAACGCGGACCGGCTTCAGGATACCAACTACGATGCGTCCCTGCTGGTCAACCTGGAAGCGGTGAGGGTCGTTCCTGCACTTGATGCGTCAGCCTCGCTGCTGCGGCGCTTCGTAAGCCATCCGCATCTGTCCGCGTTTCTGCCGGGGCACAAAGATAAGGTTTTCAGCGTCGCTTTCAGCCCTGATGGGAAGTCCCTGGCCTCGACGAGCTCGGACAAGACCGTGATCCTGTGGGACGTGGAAAGCCGCAAGAGGCTGGCCATATTGGAGGGGCACAAAGGAGCGGTCCTCAAGGTCGACTTCAGCCCGGATGGAAAGAGGCTGGCTTCGGTGGGTGCGGACAAGACTGTGATCTTGTGGGACATGGATAGCCGCAGGATGCTGGCCACGCTGGAGGGGCACAAGGCCGCGGTCTGGGGCGTCGCCTTCAGCCCGGACGGCAAGCGGCTGGCCACCGCGAGTAACGACAAGACCGTGATCTTGTGGGATGTGGACAGCCGCAAGAGGCTGGCCACGCTGGAGGGACACAAGGACGTGGTCTTGGATGTCGCCTTCAGTTCGGACGGCAAGCGCTTGGCCTCAGCAAGTGCGGATAAGACGGTGATCCTGTGGGACCTTGCGAGCCGCAAGCCGCTGGCCACGCTGGAGGGACACAAGGACGTGGTCTTAGACGTCGCCTTCAGTCCGGACGGCAAGCGCTTGGCCTCGGCAAGTGAGGATAAGACGGTGATCCTGTGGGACGTGCTCAGCCACAAGCCGCTGGCCACGCTGGAGGGGCACAAGGAGGCAGTCTGGAGCGTCGCCTTCAGCCCGGACGGCAAGCGACTGGCCTCCGCGAGTTGGGATGGCACCGTGATCCTCTGGGACCTCGACAGCCGAAAGACGATCGCCACATTGGAGGGGCACAAGGGCGAGGTCTTCAGCGTCGCCTTCAGCCCAGATGGGAAGCGCTTGGCCTCGGCGAGCGGGGACAAGACCGTCATCCTTTGGGACGTGAACAGCCGCCAGCCGGTGGCCACGCTGGTGGGCCACAAGGCCGCGGCCTCGGGAGTCGCCTTCAGCCCGGACGGCAAGCGGCTGGCCTCGGCGAGCAGGGACAAGACCGTCATCCTTTGGGACGTGAACAGCCGCCAGCCGGTGGCCACGTTGGTGGGCCACAAGAACGCAGCCTGGGGAGTCGCCTTCAGTCCGGACGGCAAGCGGCTGGCCTCGGCGAGCGGGGACAAGACCGTCATCCTTTGGGACGTGGAGAGCCGCAAGCCGGTGGCCACGCTGATGGGCCACAAGGGCGCGGTCTGGGGAGTCGCCTTCAGTCCGGACGGCAAGCGGCTCGCCTCGGCGAGTGAGGACAAAACCGTCATCCTTTGGGACGTGGAGAGCGGTAAGCCGCTGGCCACGCTAGAGGGCCACAAGAGCGACGTCGACAGCGTCGCTTTCAGTCCGGGCGGAAAACGGCTGGCTTCGGCGAGCTTGGACGGGACGGTGATCCTGTGGGACATCAACAGCCGCAAGCCATTGACTACGCTGAAGGGGCATAAAGGCGCGGTCTTCAGCGTTACCTTCAGCCCGGACGGGAAGCGGCTAGCCTCGGCGAGCATGGACTGGACCGTCATCCTGTGGGACGTGGACAGCCACGAGCCCCCGGCCACGCTAGAGGGCCACAAGAGCGTCGTCGCCAGCATCGCTTTCAGTCCGGACGGCAAGCGCCTGGCCTCCGCGAGTTGGGACAACACCGTGATCCTCTGGGACGTGGACAGCCGAAAGACGATCGCTACATTGGAGGGGCACAAAGACGAAGTCGAGAGCGTTACCTTCAGCCCGGACGGCAAACGGTTGGCCTCGGCGAGCAAGGCCGGGACCGTGATCCTGTGGGACTTGGACTTGGGCGTCCTCAGGGCCGAGGCCTGCCAAACGGCCAATCGAAATCTGACCTGCCAGGAATGGCGAAGCTACATTAGCGCCGATAAGCCCTACCACAAGACCTGCCCGGAGCTGCCGGGACCGGAGAAGTGCGAGTGAAACGCCAGGCCCTCAGCCCCGACAACCCGTGGCCCGGTCTCGATCCCTTCGACGAGACGGACCGGGAGTACTTCCACGGCCGCTCGGCGGAGTCGGACGAGCTC
>DASXJP010000160.1:0-15929 GCA_036497345.1 Thermoanaerobaculia bacterium | reverse complement strand
GCGGCTGCACGGCCTCGCGCAGCCAGGTCGTGGGCGTTGCCAGGACCCCGCCGTTCTCGTCCCAGAGCAGCCAGTTGGGGAAGAAGGCGCCGCAAGCCCAGAGCGCGCAAGAGCCGAGCGCGGCGAGCAGAAGGACGGCGCTAACCAGCTTGCCGCGGTAGCTCAACTTGGATCTCCGTGGGGGATACGAAACGCAGCCACGCGACGGTCCGGCGCTCGCCGGGACGCAGCCGTCCGGGCCTCGGCCGCGCGAGGCTCAGCTCGTTTCGTTCCGGAGGCCGCATCTGGTATCCCGCCAACCCGTCCGCCGCGAGGAAGGTTCCGTCCTTCCATCGTACCCGAACCGGCGAGGGAAGGGCAGATTCGCCGTCCCCTTCGTTGACGAGATCGATCTCGGCCAGCCCGGGCTCCGGAGCGCGGACGACGGCCCGCACCGCGCCGTGCGGCACCCTGCCCGCCATCACCGCCCGCAGCGCCGGCCAGCTCCAATTCAGACGGTCCCCCTCGACCGGCAGCCGATACCAGAGGACGCCGGTGAGCTCGCGCGGGCGATCCCGGGTCCAATCCCGGATCAACCCCGCCAGGACCGCCGGATCGCTGCGCGCGATCCGCACGCTGATCCCCTCCGGCCAGGAGAGGAGGGGTCCCTCGGCGGAGAGGCCGAGCAGCCTGCCCTGGGCATCGAACGCCGCGAGATAGCCGTAGGTGGGGAGGGCCACCCGGAAGGGACGTCCGAAGCGGGCCGCGGTGTCGATCCACTCCCGCGCCCCCTCCCTCTTCAGCAGCGTGAGCTCTCCCCCTGGCCCGGAGGGCGGCTTCAGCGAGTGGATCTGGAGCACATAGCCGTCCGCGGCCGCGATGAGCTTCCCGAAGGCCCGGCGCTGGCCCATCCAACTCGGCAGGGCGGTGAAGGTCACCGGCACCGGCGCGGCGGCTTTACGAAGCAGAAGAAGGAGCCCATCGTAGTCGTCGAGCTTCGACTCCGGGCAGTCGTAATCGATCTGGATCTCGGAGAGGGCGATCCCCTTGGCGCGCGCCTCGGCGATCAGGTCCCGCGTGATCCCCGCGAGGAGCTGGACGATCCGGGGCTCGTCCGCGAAGCGCGACGGGAAGGTGGTCACCCGCAGGGCGGCGCCGATGGGCTTGCCGGAATCCTTCAGCGAGGGATCGAGAGGGATGCGGGCGACTCTGGGAGATCCCTGCCGCAGGTCCACCTCGGCGGCGAGCACGACGAAGCCGGAGATCCCGGACGCCTGTTGGATCGCCTGCCGCACCGCCGGGCTCCAGCTCCGCTGCCAGACGTAGGCCTCCTGGCGCGGCGGGCCGGAGGCGTGGGGGTGCCGGCAGGCGGGTGCCAGGAGGGTGAGGGAGAGGAGGGTCAGTGCCCCAATCCTGGAAGCGATTCTCATCTCGAAGCCCAAGGATATCGCCCATGCTACGATCTCGGCGCGCTGGTCATACCAGGAGCCCCGCAATCCCATCCGAAGCCCTGAAAGGGCGTAGGCAGCTCAGCTCGGTTTGTGGCTGCCTGCGCCCCTTCGGGGCTTCGGGATATATTGGAGGCGCCTACCTGGGGTTGAAACCCCAGGCTTTATGCCTGCGCCCCTTGCGGGGCTGAGCGGCAAACCGTGGTCTGGGTTATCGCCATGCTGAAACGGATTCGTCTCAAGGACTTCAAGAGCTTCGTGGACGAGGAGGTCGAGATCGCTCCCTTGACGCTGCTCGTGGGGGCGAACGCATCGGGGAAGAGTAATTTCTTGGATGCGATCCGGTTTCTCAAGGGGCTCGTTTCCGGTCTCACATTGAGTGAGGTTCTCAACGGCGAACAGCGGTCGGGGCCGAAAGTCTGGTCTGGAATTCGTGGTAGAGCGGACGAAACGGCGCGAGTCGGGAGCAAGGAATTTAGGATCGAAAGCCTCTGGTCTGTGTCGAAGGCGGGCGTCAAGTCTGCCAGTGATTATGGAGAGGCGGATCAATTCCATTTCCAGCATTGGGTCGCCTGCAGGACATCTCCTGTTGCAAAGATTGAGGGTGAAGGAGTGGATGTTGAACGTGACGACGACCGTGACGACGACTGGGCTCGCGACGGGCGTCTTTATCCTCCGGTCTCCAGTGGCGACCGGAGTCTCCTAGGGAGGACTCGGCGCTCTCGGGAGATTTCTGGAAATATAAGCTTTCTCAGGATCGACCCCGATGCCATGCACGATTATGGGCGTCGTGGCGAGCCGTTGGGCGAAGACGGCCGGAATGTCTCCGGCGTCCTGGCTGAGATCTGTGATGATCCTGATGATAAGATGAGCTTGGTTACGTGGCTGGCCGAGCTTTGTGCGCCCGAGATCGAAGGTATTGATTTCCTGGAGGTCAAGGATCTTGGTGATGTCATGGCGATGTTCGTCGAAGGCGGAGGCAAACGAATCTCGGCCCGCAGCATCTCCGATGGCACGCTTCACTTCCTGGGAACGCTGCTGGCTCTGCGCACCTCCGAGCCGGGCTCCATCATCCTGATCGAAGAGATCGAAGCCGGTCTCCATCCGACACGCATCCGCCTGCTCGTCGAATATCTGGAGGCCGTCACCCGCGAACGGCAGATCCAGGTCATTGCTACCACCCACTCGCCGGTCATGCTGCAATGGCTTAGCGATGAATCCTTGCGGAACACGATCGTCTTCGGCCGCGTTCCGGACCACGAAGGAACGATCATGCGGCGCTTGGGCGATCTGCCGCACTTCAACGAGGTGGTGGAGCGGACGGGTATCGAGGAGATGTTCACCACCGGCTGGCTGGAGATGGCTCTGTGAAGGTCCTGGTGATCCCGGAGGACCCCAGACTCGATCAATACATCCTCAAGCCGGTCGTCGAAAGGATCTTTGCCGATCTCGGAAAAGCCCCAAGGATCACGGTCCTTCCCAATCCCCGTCTGCGTGGCGTCGCCGAGGCGTTGAATCCGGACATCCTGTCCAGGATCGTCGCGACCTACTCAATGAATGACCTCTTTCTGGTCCTCGTGGATCGGGATGGTGACGAGGCGAGGGCGACGGTTGCGAGGACTCGGGAAGCCGAGCATCCAGGCCGCCTCTTCGTCTGCCTCGCCATCGAGGAGATCGAGGTCTGGATGCTGGCGATTCACTCCGAGACTTTGGGCACGGGCTGGCGCGAGATCCGGGCCGAGATCCATCCCAAGGAACGCTTCGCGCAACCGTTCCTGAAAGAGCGGGCGCCCAAGCTCGACGCCGGTCAGGGCCGGGCCTGGGCGATGCGCGACCTCGGAGGGCAGTGGCGAGGAGTCCTGCGGCGCTGCCCGGAGCTCGAGGAGCTCAAACGGCGCATCGAGGGCTGGCTCGCGGGTTAAAATCCCGCCTTCCATGCTCCTGACCCTGCGCACCACCCACGTCCCGGCCACCGATCTGGGGTTCCTGCTGCACAAGCACCCGGACCGGGTGCAGACGTTCGAGCTGCCGTTCGGGGCCGCGCACGTCTTCTATCCGGAGGCCACGGAGACCGCCTGCACGGCGGCGCTGCTGCTCGACGTCGATCCGGTGGGGCTGGTGCGCGGCGCGGGCGCGACGATCGATCAGTACGTCAACGACCGCCCCTACGTGGCCTCGTCCTTCCTGGCGGTGGCCATCGCGCGGGTGCTGGGCACGGCGCTGGGTGGGCGATGCGAAGGGCGGCCGGAGCTGGCGGCGTCGTCGCTGCCGCTGGAGGCGCGCATCGCCGCCCTCCCCTGCCGCGGCGGGGAGGGGCTCCTCCGGCGCCTGTTCGAGCCGCTCGGCTACGGGGTCCACGCCGATCCCCATCCGCTCGATCCCGCCTTTCCGGCCTGGGGAGCGAGCCGCTACTTCACGGTGACCCTGCGCGCCACCTGCCGGTTGAGCGACCTGCTGGCCCACCTCTACGTGCTGGTGCCCGTGCTCGACGACGACAAGCACTACTGGGTGGGCGATCCGGAGGTGGAGAAGCTGGTCCGCCACGGCGAGGGGTGGCTCGGCACGCACCCGGAGCGGGAGACGATCACGCGGCGCTACCTCCGGCATCAGCGGGGGCTGATGCGGGAGGCGATGGCCCGGCTCGCCACCGAAGGGGAATCCCAGCCCGAGGAGACGTCCCGCGTCCGCGACGCCGAGGAGGCGATCCTGGAGCGCCCCCTCCGCCTGCACGATCAGCGGCTCGATCTCGTGGCCGGGGTGCTCCACGAGAGCGGCGCCCGGCGGGTGGTCGACCTCGGCTGCGGCGACGGCAAGCTGCTCAAGCGCCTGCTCGCCGATCCCCAATTCGCCGCGATCGTGGGCATGGACGTCGACTCCCGCTCGCTGGCCATCGCCCGCGAGCGGCTCGACCTCGACCGCCTGCCGCCCCGGCAGCGCGAGCGCATCGAGCTCCTCCACGGCTCGCTCCTCTACCGTGACGGCCGCTTGTCCGGCTATGACGCGGCGGCGGTGGTGGAGGTGGTCGAGCACCTCGATCCGCCACGCCTCGCCGCCTTCGAGCGGACGGTCTTCGAATTCGCCCGTCCGGGCATGGTGGTGCTCACCACGCCCAACCGCGACTACAACGTCCGCTGGCCGTCTCTCCCCGCCGGCCGCTTCCGCCACCGCGACCACCGCTTCGAGTGGACGCGGGGGGAATTCCACGTCTGGGCCGTAGGCGTGGCCGCGCAATTCGGCTACCACGTGCGGTTTCAGCCGGTAGGGGAGGAGGACCCCGAGGTCGGGGCGCCGACACAGATGGGGATCTTCCAAAGGGAGGCCGGATCATGACGGACGCCTATCCGCAGTGGATTCTGCCCGTGGGCACCCAGGTCGTCATCCGGACCGAGATCCGCGACGCCCGGGGCGCCGTGATCTGCCCGGCGGGGGCCGTGGGCAAGATCGTCTACGCCCCCTTCGACAGCACGCACGCCTACCGCGTCCTGCTGCCGGACGGCCGCGAGATCACCCTGTCCCGCAAGCACCTGAGCATCCGCAAGCGCGAGCAGCGGGACGACCTCGCGAGCGAGGCGCCGCCGGACATCGAGAGCGTCCTTCAGGACCGCGTGATCTATCGCTGCATCGTGGGATCGCGCGCCTTGGGCCTGGCGGGCGAGGGCTCGGACGTCGACCGCCGCGGCTTCTACCTGCCGCCGGCCGACTTGCAATGGTCGCTTTTCGATCTCCCCGGACAGATCGAGAACAAGGAGACCGAGGAGTGCTACTGGGAGATCCGGAAATTCATCATCATGGCGCTCAAGGCCGATCCGAACACGCTCGAGTGTCTATATACGCCGCTGGTCGAATTCAGCACGCCGATCGCGGACGAGCTGATCGCCGGACGGGCCGCGTTCCTGTCCAAGCGGATCTATCAGACCTACAACGGCTACGTGCTGTCGCAGGTCAAGCGTCTGGAGCAGGACGTCCGCACGAGCGGAGCCCCGCGCTGGAAGCATGCCATGCACCTGATGCGGCTCCTGCTGGCGGGGATCAACGCTCTGCGGAAGGGGGAGATCCTCGTAAACGTCGGCGAGCACCGCGACCGGCTCCTGGCGATCAAGCGCGGCGAGATTCCCTGGCAGGAGCTGGACGCCTGGCGCCTGGACCTCCATAAAGAATTTGATCGCGCCTTCGTGGATACGTCGCTGCCGGACCGGCCGGACTACGAATGGGCCAACGCCTTTCTGATCAAAGCCCGGAGGAGCGCGCTGTGAGCGATCAGAGCTCCGGAGCCGGCCGGTGAAAATCGACCTCCCGCAGCTCTCGCTGGTGGTCCTCGTCGGCGTCTCCGGCGCCGGCAAGTCCACCTTCGCGCGGCGGCATTTCAAGCCGACGGAGATCCTCACCTCGGACCTCTGCCGGGCGATGGTTTCCGACGACGAGAACGATCAGTCGGCCACCGTGGACGCCTTCGCGGTGCTCCATTTCATCGCCGGCCGGCGGCTCGCCCGCGGGCTGCTCACGGTGGTGGACGCCACCAACGTGCGGCCGGAGGCGCGCAAGCCGCTGATCGATCTCGCCCGCGCCCACTACGTGCAGCCGGTCGCCGTCGTCTTCGACCTGCCGATGAGCATCCTGGAGGAGCGGAGCCGCACGCGCACGGACCGCGACGTCGGCGGGCACGTGCTGCGCAACCAGCGGAGCCACCTCCGGCGCTCGCTGCGCGATCTCCAAAAGGAGGGGTTCCGCCACGTCTGGGTCCTGCGCTCGCCCGAGGAGGTCGAGGCGGCCAGGGTCGACCGCCGCCCCTTGAGGCCCGACCGGCGGTCCGATCCTGGACCCTTCGACCTGATCGGCGACGTCCATGGCTGCGCGGACGAGCTCGAGGAGCTGCTGGGGACGCTCGGCTACGCGCCCGACGCGGCCGGCGTCTGGCGCCACCCCGAGGGGCGGAAGGCGGTCTTCCTGGGTGATCTGGTGGACCGCGGCCCGCGCGTGCCGGACGTCCTGCGCATCGCCATGGGGATGGTGAAAGCGGGGAGCGCGCTCTGCGTGCCGGGCAATCATGACGAGAAGCTCCTGCGCTGGCTGAGGGGGAAGAAGGTGCGGATCGCCCACGGGCTGGAGCAGACGATCGAGCAGCTCGAGCGTGAGACCCCGGAATTCCGCTTCGACGTCAACGCCTTCCTCGACGGGCTGGTGAGCCACTACGTGCTGGACGGCGGCCGGCTGGTGGCCGCTCACGCCGGCCTGAGGCAGGAGATGCAGGGGCGCGCCTCCGGCCGGGTGCGCTCGTTCGCCCTCTATGGCGAGACCACCGGCGAGATGGACGAGCTGGGCCTGCCCGTCCGCATCGACTGGGCGGCCGACTACCGGGGCTCCGCCATGGTGGTCTACGGCCATACGCCGGTCGCCGAGCCGCGGTGGCTCAACCGGACGATCAACATCGACACCGGCTGCGTCTTCGGCGGCGCCCTGACGGCCCTGCGCTACCCCGAGCGCGAGCTGGTCTCCGTGCCGGCCCGGCGGGTCTACGCGGGCACGGCGCGGAATTTCCTGGCGCCGGCCGACGGCCTCACCCCCCAGCAGGAGCTGGACGACGTGCTCGATCTCGCGGACGTCGCCGGCAAGCGGGTCGTCCACACCCGCCTGCGCGACACCGTGACGATCCACGAGGAGAGCGCGGCGGCGGCCCTGGAGGCGATGAGCCGTTTCGCCGCCAATCCCAAGTGGCTGATCTACCTGCCGCCCACCATGTCCCCTTCGGAGACCAGCCGGCGGCCGGACCTGCTGGAGCACCCCGCCGAGGCCTTCGCCTACTTCCGCTCGGAAGGGATCGAGCGCGCGGTCTGCGAGGAGAAGCACATGGGCTCGCGGGCGGTGGTGATCGTCTGCCGCGACGAGGACGAGGCCCGGCGCCGGTTCGGCATCGCGCCGGACACCGGCGAGGGGATCGGCGTTGTCCTCACCCGCACCGGCCGGCGCTTCTTCGACGACGAGCGCCTGGAGCGGGCGCTCCTCGCGCGGGTGAATGAAGCCTTGGACCGCTCCGGCCTCTGGGAGCGGCTCGCCACCGGCTGGGTCTGTCTGGACGCCGAGCTCATGCCCTGGTCGGTGAAGGCGCAGGAGCTGATCCGCGACCAGTATGCATCCGTAGGCGCGGCGGCGCGGATCGCCCTCCCCAAGGCGGTGGCCCGGCTGGCCGAGGCGGGAGCGCGCGGGCTCGACATCGCCGGCCTGCTCGCCCGCTACCGCGAGCGCTTCGAGCTGGCGGGCCGCTTCGCCGACGCCTACCGCCGCTACTGCTGGCCGGTCGCCTCGGTGGGGGACCTCCGCCTCGCCCCCTTCCACCTCCTGGCGAGCGAGGGGGCGGTCCACGTGGACAAGGACCACCTCTGGCACATGGAGACCCTCGCCGCCCTCTGCCAGGCCGATCCGGACCTGCTCACCGCCACCCCCCACCGTCTGGTGGACCTGGCGGACCCGGCGAGCGAGGAGGCGGCCACGGCCTGGTGGGAGGACCTCACCGGCCGCGGCGGCGAGGGGATGGTGATCAAGCCCCTGGGCTTCCTGGCGCGGGGACGGCGAGGGCTCGCTCAAGCAGCGCTCAAGTGCCGGGGGCGGGAGTACCTGCGGATCATCTACGGCCCCGAATACACTCTGCCGGAGAACCTGGAGCGCCTCCGCCAGCGTGGCCTCGCGGCCAAGCGCTCGCTGGCCCTGCGGGAATTCGCGTTGGGGATCGAGGGGCTGGAGCGCTTCGTGCGCGGCGAGCCCCTGCGGCGGGTGCATGAGTGCGCGTTCGGGGTGCTGGCTCTGGAGAGCCAGGTGGTGGATCCGAGACTGTAGGGGCGGTGCCCTCGGAGCGTCCTGCCCTTCGAGGCCTCACCCCCTGGCCCCCTCTCCACTTCGTGGAGAGGGGGAACCTGTCTTCAAGATCCTGCCGAGCTCAGATAACGCCTTCCTACGCGGGCCCTCCCTCTCCACGAAGTGGAGAGGGACCGAGGGTGAGGCTTCGGAGGGCAGGACGCCCCGAGAGCAAAGACGTATGGAGGGGCACGCCCCTAGGTAATCAAACCCCGCAGCAAATACATCACCCGGTCGGCCACGAACGCCCCCTGGACCTCCTCCAGCGGGTAGAGCTCGGACTCGCGGCCGCCGGTGTTCCAGCCGTAGTCGATCTTCACCTTGGGCTCCGAGGGGTGGAGCGAGATCTCGATGGCGCCGCGCTTGGGGACGCGGGTCTGGATCTGCACGTCGAAGCGGACCCTCTCCGGCGTCTTCTCGTAAAGCCGCGTGAGGTGCCCCTTGCGGTCGAGGTCCTTCATCAGGGTCCGCAGGGTGGTGAGGATGACCGCCTTCTTGAGGTCCAGGAAGCGGTAGACCACGCGGTTCCGTTCGAGGAGGCGGTCGCGCTCGCCGAGCTGGTCCTGCTCGTCGTTGGCTTCGAGAGTCGTAAGGAGCTTGCGGAACTCTTTGATCTTTCCGTCTTCCAAGCGGTTCTCCACGCTGAACGGGAACGGGGCCATTTTACCACCTCATCCCCCGGATACCCGTTGTACGATGCCCGGCCGAGGAGGCTCTCATGATCCAGACCCTCGACCACGGCCCCATCCGCGAGCTGCGGCTCGACCGGCCGCCGGCCAACGCGCTCTCCCCGGACCTGATCTCGGCCCTGCGCCTGGCCGTCGAAGCGGCTCCCGGCGAGGGCGCCCGCGCCCTGGTGCTCTCCGGCTCGCCGCGCATGTTCTCGGGGGGGCTCGACGTCCCCCATCTGATCCAGCTCGACCGGCCGGCCATCGCGGCGACCTGGCGGGATTTCTACGCCATGATGCGCGCCCTGGCCACCTGTCCGGTCCCGCTGGCGGCGGCGGTCACCGGCCACGCCCCGGCCGGCGGCGCCGTGATCTCCCTCTTCTGCGACTACCGGGTGATGAGCGAGGGGGACTTCAAGATCGGCCTCAACGAGGTCCCGGTGGGCATCCCCCTGCCGCCCGTCATCTTCAAGGCGATGCGGCGGGTGGTGGGGAGCCGGCAGGCCGAGCGGCTCTGCGTCCAGGGACTGCTGATCTCCGGAGACGAGGCGCTCCGCGTGGGCCTGGTCGACGAGCTGGCCGCCCCCGAGCGGGTGATCGAGCGGGCCGTCGATTGGTGCCGCTCCCTCCTCGCCCTGCCGCCCCGGGCCATGGCCGTCACCCGCGGCCTCGCCCGCGCCGATCTCGCCGCCCTCTTCGCGGAGGAGACGGGCGCCGAGGTCGAGGGCGTGCTGGAAGACTGGTTCAGCGAGGAGACGCAGCGGACGTTGCGGGAGCTGCTGGAGAAGATGGCGAGGAAGAAGGGGTAGGGGGGCGGTAGGCCTGCAGGCTGGAAATCATAAGGACGATCTTTCGCCGGAAGAGGCGGCGGAGCAGAAGAAAAGCAGATCTAGAAGCAGATCGTCACGCAGTCGAACCGCGGGTCGGGATTGCAGCACTTCTCCACCGGGTCCCAGGTGTACTTGCAGGCGTTCACCGGGCAGGGGTTGATCGAGGTGGCCCGCGCTTGGTGCGGGGAGGGGATCAGGAAGAGCGCGGAGAGCAGGGCCAGCTTCCACAGCTTGGGAGCGAGGGTCGTCTTCTTCATGGGGACCTCCTTTCATAGAGGAAAGGTGCGTGGGGGAGGAGAAAGGGGACAGGCCGGCTGCCGGGGCTCCCTTTTCGGGCTTCGGGCACCTTTGCTTGTAGATGGATACCCTGCTTCTCTCAGAAAGGAGAACGGAATGAAGCTTCGCTCCACGATGCTTTGCCTCGTCTCGATGCTGCTGATCGGATCGCTCGCGGGCGCCGCGACGACCGACGTGCCCGCCGCCCCCGCGCCCGCGGCCCCGGCGGTGGCCGCGTCGCCGGTGGCTTCCCCCCTCTGCCTCGCCAATACTTCCGCCAATACGTCGAAGGCGCAGCTTCCCGCCATCAATCCGGTGGTGAATAAGAGCGCCCAGCTCTGCGGCGCGTGCAGCGATATCTGGTGCGCGAACAACACCCTCGGCGCGCTCTGCCAGACGGGCAAGCGGTGCTACAACCTCTACGGATTCACCTGCTCCGACGGCGTCACGAACAAGTGCACGTGCTATAGCGGCCAGTTGCCGTAGGGAGAACCCGGGCTTTGCCGCCCGGGATTTCAATCCCGGGCGGGCGAGGGCGCGGGATGCTATCGTTCCCCCATCATGGACCTCCGCCCCCTCCGGCGCCATCGCGATTTCCGGTCGCTGTTCGCGGCCCAATTCGTCTCGTTTCTGGGCACGATGGTCACCTACGTGGCGCTGCCGTATCAGATGTTCCAGCTCACCAGGTCCTCGCTGCAGGTGGGGATGATCGGCCTGGTCGAGCTGTTGCCGCTGCTGGTGACGGCGTTCGTGGGCGGCGCGCTCGCCGATCACATGGACCGCCGGCGGATGATCCTGATGACGGAGGTGGGCTTGAGCCTGGGGAGCGGCGCGCTCGCGCTCGCCGCGTTCACCGGCCATTCGCCCGTGTGGGTGCTGTACGCGGTGGCGGCGTGGATGTCCGCGCTCAACGGCCTGCAGCGGCCGTCGCTGGACGCTCTCGCGCCGCGGCTGGTGGATCACGACGAGCAGCCGGCCCTGGCCTCTCTCGCGGTTTTTCGCGGCAGCGTGGGGATGATCGCGGGGCCTGCCCTGGGCGGCGCGCTGATCGCGTCGGGGGGTCTCACGTCGGCCTATCTGTTCGACGTGCTGACGTATGTGTTTTCTTTTTTCGCGATCCGGAGGATCCGCGCCGCGTTGCCCGAGGAGAGGGAAGAAGGGGGGCCGAGCCTGCGCAGCGTGCTCGACGGCTTCCGCTACGCGCGCAGCCGCCAGGAGCTGATCGGCACCTACGTGATCGATTTCGTGGCGATGGTGTTCGGCATGCCGCTGGCCCTGTTCCCCGCGATCTCTCAAGGCTGGGGCGGTCCGCGGGCCCTGGGCTTCCTCACCGCGGCGCCGGCTTGCGGAGCGCTGGTGGCCAGCCTGATGAGCCGCTGGACGGCGCGAATTCATCGTCACGGCCTGGCGGTGATGCTGGCGGCCACGGTCTGGGGCCTGGCCATCGTGGGCTTCGGCTTCGCCGGCGGTCTGGTGCCCGCCGTCCTCTTCCTGGCGGTGGCGGGAGGCGCGGACTGCGTGAGCGGCCTGTTCCGCATGACGCTGTGGAATCAGACGATCCCCGATTCCTTCCGCGGCCGGCTGGCGGGGATCGAAATGGTGAGCTACATGAGCGGCCCGCTGCTCGGCAACGTCGAGGCCGGGATGATCGCGGCGGCGTTCAATGTAAAGGTTTCTGTGATCTCGGGCGGGGTTTTGTGCGTGATCGGGGTGGTGGCGTGCGCGGTGATGTTGCCGCGGTTCGTGGGGTATGACGCGCGGGGATTCATGCCTGGGCTGCCTCCAGCTCCGCCCGCAGATCCCGCGCCAATTCCATATCCGCCGTCCCCACCCCCTCGGTGATCCCGCAGAGAATCTTGCTCAGGAGCTCCCGGGCTTCGGGTGCGTGCCGGTGGCGGCTCCAGAGGCGGGCGAGGTCGGTGGCGGCGCGCAGCTCCAGCCAGCGGCTGCCGGAGGTGTGGGCTTCGGCGAGGGCCGCGAGGAAGCTCGCTTCGGCCTGGGCCTGGGCCCAGGGCTCGGCGGTCGTGCCGTCCGCGGCCTCGGCGAGCAGGAGGAGCCCGTAGAAGCGGAAGAGCTCGGACCTCCCCAGGCGCTCGCCGGTGCGGAAGGCGATCTCGCAGGCGTCTTCCAGGAGCCAGCGCGCCTCGGAGGTCATGCCGCTGACGAGGCAGGCCTCCACGATCCAGCCGAGAAACTCGGGGAGGCTCAGCTCCTGGCGATGGTCCCGGCGCAGCGCGTCGAGCGCCTGGATCGCTTCGCCGACCAGGGGCACCGCCTCCTCGGGCCGCGCCAGGCGCGCGTTGGAGAGGCTGAGCAGGAATCTGCCGTGGACGGCGAAGAAGGCGAACCCCTGCTTGAGGCAGAGGTCGACCATCCATTGCGCGTGCAGGGAGGCCTCCTCGTACTCCCGGCGGGCGTGGTGGACGAAGGCGAGGCTCTGGAAGGCGAGCACGGTGCCGTAGGGGTCCTCCCGGGCCTCGGCCAGATGGAGGCCGCGGCGGCCGTAGCGCAGGGCGAGGTCGGGGTTCCCCGCCACGCAGAGGGCCCGGGCCGCCTCGCAGACGTTCTGGCGGCGGGCGTCCCAGCCCGGGAAGGGTTGCGGCGTGCCGTCCTCCCCCTCGGGATAGAGCGCGAGGGCGCGGCGCAGGAAGCGCAGCGCGGACCGCGGGCGGCCGAAATGGACCTGCAAGGTGGCGATCTCCTGCAATCCCAGGATCGCCCCTTCGAGGTCCCGGCGGGCGCGCGCCGCCCGCAGGGTCTGGAGGGCGGCCGTGCGCGCCTTGGGGAAGTCGGCGCGCCAGGTGTAGAAGCTCCAGAGCAGGGACTGCAGCTCGTGGGGCGTCTCGCCGAGCCGGTTGCCGAGGGCGAGCGCGCGGTCGAAGAGGACCTCGACCTCGTCGTCGGAGTGGCCGCGGGAGACGATGACGGCCCGCGCGGCGCCGATCTGGAGGGCGAGCTCGGTGCGGTCGCGGGCGGGGCCTTCGGGGAGGGCGTTGATCAGTCGCAGCCCTTTGCGGAAGCGCTCGCTGGCCTCCTGGTTGGCGAAGCGTTGCAGGGCCGTGCGCCCAGCCTGAAGCCAGAGCGCGATCGCCTTCTCGGGCCGCCGCGCCTGGGTATAGTGATCGGCCACCAGCTCGATCTGGGCGGCGGCGGTCTCCGGAAAGCGGGTCTCCAGGGCCTCGGCGACGGCCAGGTGGAGGCGTTCGAGGTCGGCGGGGATCAACAGCTCGCAGGCCGCCTCCTGGAGGAGGGCGTGGCGGAAGTGGTAGGAGCCGCGCTCGCCGCTCCCCCGGCGCACCAGGAGCTCCGCGCGCACGAGCTGGTCGAGCGCCTTGAGCAGCGCGCCACAGTCGAGCGGGGAGACCGCGGCGAGCAGCTCGAAGGAGAAGCTGCGGCCGATCACCGCCGCCAGTTGGGCGACCTCGCGGGCGCCGCCGAGGCGGTCGAGACGGGCGGTCAGGGAATCGCGCAGCAGGCCCGGGATGCCGGCGGGGGCCTCGGCTTCGACCATCCCTCTGGTGAGCTCCTCGACGAACAGCGGCACGCCGTCCGATTTGGCCACGATCTGCTGGCGGACCGCGGCCGGCAGCCGGTTGTCGTCGCCGGCGAGGCGGTCGACGATCTCCAGGGCGTCGGCGTCGGTGAGCCGGCTGAGGCGGAGCTGGGTCCAGCCCGAGCGATGGCGCCAGGGGAGCTCGAAGTCGAGGCGGAAGGTGAGGATCACCAGCACGGAGGCGCCGCCGAGGGCGTCGAGCAGGGCGCCGGCGAGCTCCAGGCTGGAAGGATCGAGCCAGTGGAGGTCCTCGATCACCAGGACCTGCGGATACTCGCCCATGACCTGGAGGAGGAGGTTGAGCAGCGCCTCGAAGGTGCGCTGCCGTCGCGCCTCGGCGCTCAGGGGCCGGGGAGCGCCGGCCGGCGGCGGCAGCGAGAGCAGGGAGGCGAGGATCGGCAGGTCGTCCTCGACCGAGAGGCCGTAGCGGCACAGGGCGTCCTCCAGGCGGGCCAGCTCTTCCTCCGGCGAGCGGGCGGACCCCAGCACGCTGCGGCGCAGCGACTTGACGATGGGATGGAACGGTGAGCTGTGGGCGTGGGCCGCGCCGTACCAGAACAGCCAGCGGGGGGCCTGATCGCCGAGACTCTCGCGCAACGCCCTCACCAGGCGGGATTTGCCGATCCCCGGCTCGCCGCTGACCAGGGCCACCTGGCTCTCGCCTTCCTGCACGAGCTGCCAGCGTTGGCGGAGGACTCCGAGCTCCCCCTCCCGGCCGACCAGGGGGACGGCGGCGGCGGCGAAGGCGTGCTCGGAGGAATCGAGCGGCGCCACGACGCGGAACGCCGGCACGCTCTCCTCCATCCCGGAGCTCCGCAGCCGCGCCGGCGGCAGGGGCTCGGTCTCGAAGCCGCGGGAGATCAGGCGCCGGGTGGCCTCGCTCACCACGACCTCGCCGGCGGGGGCCGCCTCCTGGAGGCTGGCCGCCACGTGGAGGATGAGGGCGGGCGCCGGCGGGCGGTCGCGGGGGATCTCGGTGCGGCCGCTGTGGATGCCGGCGCGGAGGGGCCCGCCCGCGCGCGCCACGAGCTCCAGAGCCGCCCGTACGGCCCGCTGGGCGTCGTACCCCTGCGCCTGCGGGACGCCGAAGCAGAGCCAGACCGTAGCGTCATCCGCGGTGCCCGCCGCTGTACCTGCGATACCGCCGAAACGTCCGGCCACCTCGCCGGCCAGGGGGTTCGGCACCGTGGGACCGCAGCAGACCACCGTCACCTGCCGGCGCTCGCTCTCCGCCAGGGCGGGCGCCGGTGCCGCCCAGAGCGCCGCCACGGTCGGCATCTCGTCCTCTCGCGGCGCGGAGGGCCGGTCCTGGGAGGTGGCGAGCCCGTCTCCGGATTCCTCCAGCGCCTGCCGGGCCAGGAGGGCGTTGAGCACCGCGGCCACCTCCAGCGCGTCCTGCGGGCGGTGCTGGGGCTCTTTTTCCAGCAGCCAGTCGACCAGCTCGGAGAGCTCCGGCGGGACGTCCGGCGCCAACTGGCGGACGGGCGGCTGGCGGTGGTCGCGCACCCGCCGCAGAATCGCCGCCGTGGTGTCGGCCTGGAAGGGGGAGACGCCGGTGAGCATCTCGTAGAGCAACGAGCCGAGGGAGAAGAGGTCGGACCGGGGATCGACCGGCAGGCCGAAGGCCTGCTCGGGCGACATGGCGTAGGGGGTGCCGACGAGGATGCCCGGAAAGGTCCCGGTGTCGGAGAAGCTCTCGGAGCTGAACAGCTTGGCGATGCCGAAGTCGAGGATCTTGGCGTGGCCGGAGGGGGTGACCATCACGTTCAGCGTCTTGAGGTCGCGGTGGACGATCCCCTCGGAATGGGCCTTGGCGAGCCCCTTGGCGATCTCGCGCCCGAGGCGGACGGCCTGGGAGAGCGCCAGCGGTCCCCCCGCCAGGATCTCCGCCAGCGTCCGGCCCTCGACCAGCTCCATGACGATCCATTCGACGTCGCCGGCCTGCAGGATGTCGTAGATGTGGACGATCGCCGGGTGATTGAGCCGCGCCCCCGCCGCGGCCTCGTGCCGCAGCCGGCCGCGGGCGCCGGGCTGGTCGAGCCGATCCGGCCGGATCTGCTTGATCGCCACCGGCCGCCGGAGCCGCTCGTCCCAGGCGCGCCAGACCGAGCCCATTCCGCCCGAGCCGAGAGGGCGCTCCAATAGATAAGGGCCCACGCGCGTGACCCGCGCCCCAGCGCCGTCCTGTTCGGGGTTCACGGAAGGATTGTATCGCGAGACCCGACACAGATCTGCCCTCGGGGCGTCCTGCCCTCCGAAGCCTCACCCTCGGTCCCTCTCCACTTCGTGGAGAGGGAGGGCCCAGAGATCAAAATCTTCTAGATTCGGT
>DASXJP010000159.1:0-6408 GCA_036497345.1 Thermoanaerobaculia bacterium | reverse complement strand
GTGATGGTGGAGAGGCGACATGCGGAACACCCGCTTGCCGCGCAGCTTGAACGAGGCGACCTGGATGATCACCGACATCGCCTCCAGCACGAACAGGCCGCCCACCAGCACCAGCAGGATCTCCTGCTTGGCCAGCACGGCCACGGTGCCGATGGCGGCGCCCAGCGCCAGCGAGCCGACGTCCCCCATGAAGACCTCGGCCGGATGGGCGTTGAACCAGAGGAAGCCGATCCCCGCGCCCACCAGGGCGCCGCAGAAGACCGCCACCTCGCCCACCCCCGGCACGTAGGAGATCTGCAGGTAGGTGGCGATGACCTTGTTGCCGGCGATGTAGGTGAAGATGGCGTAGGTGGCGGCGGCGACCGAGGTGGCGCCGATGGCCAGGCCGTCGAGGCCGTCCGTCAGGTTGACGGCGTTCGAGGACCCTACCAGCACGAAGGCCACGAAGGGAATGTAGAGGTATCCCAGGTGGAGAACCAGCCGCGACACCTTGATAAACGGGAAGGTCAGCGTCGGGTTGAACTTGGCTTCCGCCGGGAGCACCAGCAGGGCGATCCCCAGCGCCAAGCCGGCGACCACCTGGAGCCAGAATTTGGAGCGCGCGGTGAGCCCCAGGTTGCGGTGGTGGCGGACCTTGAGGTAGTCGTCCGCGAAGCCGATGGCGCCGAAGGCGGTGGTCACGATCATCACGATCCAGACGTAGACGTTGCCGAGGTCCCCCCAGAGCAGGGTGGGCACCAGGGTGGCGAAGAGGATCAGCAGGCCTCCCATGGTGGGCGTCCCGGCCTTGACCTGATGGGCCTGCGGCCCCACGTCGCGGATGTTCTGGCCGACCGAGAGGCGCCGGAGCTGGCGGATGAACCAGGGGCCCAGCAGCCAGGAGAGGATCAGCGCCGTGACCACCGCCGCCGCCACCCGGAAGGTGATGTAGCGGAAGACGTTGAACGCCGGGATCAGGTCCCGCAACGGATTGAGCAGCCAGGGCAGCATCAGTGGGCCCCCTCCCCGCTCTCGCCGAGCAGGCGCCGGACGACGCGATCGAGCTTCACCCCCCGCGACCCCTTGACCAGCACCACGTCCCCGCGCGAATCGATCGCCGCGCCGTCGATCACGGATCGAGGATCGCCAGCCGCGATCCGGCCGCCCACGGCCCGCGCCGCCTCCGCGGCCGTAAACCTAGCCACGGCGCGCCTCCAGGGCCTTGACCGTCTCCTCGATGTCGGAGAAAGGCAGCTTCTTGTCACCCAGAATCTGATAGGTCTCGTGACCCTTGCCGGCCACCAGCACGGCCCAGCCCGGCTCCGCTTCGGCGATCGCTTGGCGGATCGCCTCGCGGCGGTCGGGGACGAGCCTGTATCCGCAGTTGCCGCTCTCCTTCAGGCCCGCTTCGACGGCGGCCAGGATGGCCAGCGGGTCCTCGCTCCGCGGGTTGTCCGAGGTGGCGATCACCAGGTCGGCGAGCTCGCCGGCGATCTTCCCCATCAGCGGCCGCTTGCCGGGATCGCGGTCGCCGCCGCAGCCGAACACCACCGCCACCTTGCCGCCCCCCACCACCTCGCGCGCCGAGCGCAGGGCGGCCTCCAGGGCCGCGTCGGTGTGGGCGTAGTCGATGAAGACGGCGAACGGCTGGCCGCGGTCGACCGGCTCCAGCCGCCCGGGCACCGGCCGCTGGGCCGCGAAGGCCGCGGCGACCGCCTCGTGCGGCAGCTCCAGCGTCTCCGCCGCCGCCGCGGCCGCCAGCAGGTTCGAGAGGTTGTAGCGGCCGAGGAGCGGAGTGGTGAACGGCACCTCCCCGCGCGGCGTGGTCAGGACGCCCCGGATGCCGGCCGTGGTCAGCTCCACGTCGCGGGTCGAGACCTCCCCCCGCTCGCCGAAGGTCAGCGCGTCGGTGATCTCCGAGGCCAACCGCCGGCCATAAGGATCATCGACGTTGAACGCCGCCCGCCGGCCCGGCTTCAGCAGGTCGAACAGCTTGCGCTTGGCCGCGAAGTAATCCTCGAAATCCTGGTGATAGTCGAGGTGATCGCGGGTGAGGTTGGTGAACACCGCGGCGTCGAACCGCGCGCCGCCGACCCGTCCCATGGCCAGGGCGTGGGAGGAGACCTCCATGGCGACCGCCGCGGCGCCGTCCCGGCGCATCTCGCGCAGGATGCGGAAGAGGTCCGAGGCCTCCGGCGTGGTGTGCTCCCCCGCGTAGCTCCGGTCGCGGAAACGGTATCCCAGCGTGCCGATGAATCCCGCCGGCCGGCCGGCCGCGTCGAGGATGGCGGCGATCAGGGTGGCGACCGTCGACTTGCCGTTGGTGCCGGTCACCCCCGCCAGGATCAGCTCCTGGTCGGGATGGCCGTAGACGCGGGCGGCGAGCGGTCCCAGCAGGGCGCGCGGATCGTCCACGGTCAGCCAGGGGACCTCCACCTCGATTTCCCCTTGCTCTGGCCCCGGCGCGGGGCCCAGCACGGCCACCGCTCCCGCGGCCACCGCGGCCGGAGCGAAGGCGCGGCCGTCGAAGCGCTGCCCGGGGAGGGCCACGAACAGGTCCCCCGGCCGCGCCCGCCGCGAGTCGTGCTCCACGCCGGTCACTTGCCGGTCGCTCCCGGGAGGGGCTTCCAAGCCCACGTCGCGCGCCAGCTCAGAAAGGCGCATGGAAGCCGCCTCCCTCCGCCGCCGGCGCCGGAGACGCCACCGGATCGTGATCGTCGCCGTCGGCCAGCGAGTCCGCTTCGACCGCCGGGCGGACCGGCGCCGCGGGAGCCTTGGCGGGCATGCCCGCCAGCACCGTCTGCCCCAGCCAGACGGACGGCCGCTCGCGCTGGGGGTGGACCCCCCGGTAGAGCAGCACCTGCCGGGTGATGGCGCCGAACGCGGGCGCCGCCACCTGGGCGCCGTAGTACTCGTTCCCCTGCGGCTCGGCGATGGCCACCAGCCCCACCAGGGCCGGGCGGTCCGCGGGCGCGAAGCCCACGAAGCTCGGCAGGTAGCCGTGATAGCCGCCGCGCACGGGGATCTGCGCCGTGCCGGTCTTGCCCGCCACCTGGTAGCCCGGAATGGCCGCCGGCTTGCCCGTCCCCTCGATCACCACCCCTTCGAGGTAGCGGGTGAGGTCGCGCGCCGTGGCCGGCGAGATGGGCCGGCCCACCACCGGCGGCGCCGGATATTTCGGCAGCCGCACCTCGCCCCGGCTCACCGCGGCCACCACGTGGGGCTTGAGCAGCACCCCGCCGTTGGCCACCGCCGCGGTGGCGCTCACGAGCTGCAGCGGCGTCACCGAGATCCCCTGCCCGAAGGCGATGTAGTCCTTCTCCAGCAGCCCCCACTTCTCCACGTTGTGCAGGATGCCGCCGCTCTCGCCCGGCAGGTCGATGCCGGTGGGGCGGCCGAAGCCGAAGCCGCGGAGGGTGGCGTAGAAGCGGTCGTCGCGGATCCGCTGCGCGACCCGGATGACGCCGATGTTGCTGGAGTGCGCGATCACCTGGGCGAAGGTCAGCATTCCGTAGGGCTTGTGATCGTGCACCCGGATGTCCTTGTAGAGCGTGATCACGCCCATGCCGCAGTCGATCCGCTCGTCCTCGCGCACCACGCCGGCCTCCAGGGCCGCGGCGGCGGTGACGATCTTGAAGGTCGAGCCGGGCTCGTAGACGTCGACCACCGCCCGGTTGCGCCAGCTCTCCGGCGAATAGCTGGCGAAGTCGTTGGGATCGAACGACGGATAGGAGGCCATGGCCAGCACGCCGCCCGTGGCCGGATCGAGGAAGATGGCGCTGCCGCGGCGGGCGTGGCGCTCCTCGATGGCGCGGGCCAGCTCGCGCTCGACGATGTGCTGCACGGTGGCGTCGAGCGTGAGGTAGAGGTCGTGCCCCGGCTCGGGCTCGGAGAAGGAGAGGCCGGGCGCCGCCACCGTCCCCTGGCGGGCGTCGCGCAGCACGGTGCGCTTGCCCGGCTTGCCGGTGATCTCCTGGTCGTAGACCTGCTCCAGGCCGGCGAGGCCGTGGTTGTCGGTGCCCACGTAGCCGAGCACCTGGGCCGCCAGCTCCTTCATCGGATAGTAGCGCTTGCTCTCGGGCACGAAGTAGAGCCCTTTGAGCTTCAGCGCGCGCACCTTCTCGGCCACCGGCGGATCGAGCTTGCGGACCACCCAGACGAACTCGCGGTCGCCGGCGAGCTGGCGGGCGAGCTTGCCGCGGTCGAGGTCCGGCACGGCGCGGGCGAGCGCCGCGGCGGTGGCCGCCGGGTCCGCGACCTCCGGCGGCACGGCGTAGACCGAGTCGACCTGGATCGACACCGCCAGCTCGCGCCCCTGGGCGTCGTAGATCGTCCCCCGCGGCGGATCGAGGGTGACCACCCGCTGCTGCTGGCGCTCGGCCTTGTTGGCGTAGTGCTCGTAACGGAGCACCTGCAGGTCGTAGAGGCGGCCCGCGATCAGCAGCACCCAGACGGCGCCGAAGCCGGCGACCACGGCGAGCCGGCGCCTCACGGCAGCTCCTCCCAGAAGATCACCTGCTCCAGGGACGGCGACCGCATCCCCAGCTCCGCGACGGCCCGCTTCTCGACCTGCGTGGGGCTGGCGAGATAGGCCGCCTCCAGCCGCAGCCGCCGCTCCTCGCGCGTCCGCTCCTCCAGCTCGCGCTCCAGCTTGTCGATGCGGTAGCCCGTGCGGGTCACCTCCAGGTGGATGCCGGTGTAGGCCAGCAGGCCTCCCCCGAGGCAGAGCACGACCAGCAGGACCAGCGCCAGCTCGCGCAGGAGGCGCCGGTCGCGCTCGCGCACGAGATAGGAGTTGGCCACCGGCCGCGTGAAGGCATAGGAGCTCCGCAACGGCTCAGAGCCTCCGGGCCGCGCGCAGCTTGGCGGAGCGCGAACGGGGGTTGAGGTCGACCTCGCTCTCCGTGGGCCGCACCGGCTTGCGCGTGAGCACCTCGATGAGCTGGGTCTCCGAGCGCGAGCGCCCGGTCACCGGGTCGACCTCCCCCCGCGCGAGGTCGCGCAGGGTGCTCTTGACGATCCGGTCCTCCAGGCTGTGGTAGGAGATCACCACCAGCCGGCCGCCGGTCTCCAGCAGCTCGACCGTCTCCTCGATGCAGCGCTCGAGGCCGGCCAGCTCCTGGTTGACCGCGATGCGCAGGGCCTGGAAGACCCGCGTCGCCGGGTCGATCCGCTCCTCGCGGAGGGCCCGCGCGCCCTTGGCGGCGTCCACCAGGGCCTTGAGCTCTCCCGTGGTCCTGATCGGCTTCTCCATCCGGGCGCGGGCGATCGCCCGCGCGATCCGCCGCGCATGCCGCTCTTCGCCGTAGTCCCTGAAGATCGTCGCCAACTCTCCCTCCGAGGCCTGGTTGACCAGGTCCGCCGCGGTCGTTTCACTCAATCCCATCCGCATGTCGAGCGGCCCGTCGAAGCGGAAGCTGAAGCCTCGCCCGGGCGTTTCGAGCTGCAGCGAAGACACGCCGAGATCGGCCAGGAAGCCCGCGATCGCGCGGACGCCGAGGCCGGCCAACGTCGCCATGAGCTGGTGGAAATTGGCCTGGACGAGGCGTACCCGCGGGCCGAAGCCGGCGAGCCGTTCGGCCGCCCGCGCCAGCGCCTCGCGGTCGCGGTCGATGCCAATGAGCTGGACGTCCGGAGACGCCCGCAGCAGGGCCTCGGCGTGGCCGCCCAGCCCCACCGTGCCGTCGACGAAGATCCCGCCCCGCGCGGGCGCCAGAAGCTCCAGCGTCTCGGCGAGCAGGACGGGAACGTGCCGGACGTCCATGAGCTTCTCCGCGCGGCGCGCCGGGCGATCTCAGATCCCCTGGGCGCTGAGCGCACGGAAGTCCTCGTCCGTGAACGGCTGCTCCGCCAGCCGCGCCACGAACCGTTCGTGATTCCACACCACCAGGTGGTTGAGCTGGCCGCTCACCACCACGTCGCCGTTGACGCTGGCGCTCTCCCGCAGGATCTGCGGAATCAGGATCCGCCCCTGCACGTCGAGCCGCACCTGCTGGCCGTAGTAGCTCACCCGCTCCAGGTAGCGCATCTTGGCGCGGTCCGTGGACGGCATCTGCGCCAGCCGCGCCTCGATCTCCTCCCACACCGGCAGCGGATAGAGCAGCGCCGAGTCCCCCTGGACCGACGTCACGAACAGATCGAGGCCATAGCGCTCCTCCAGCAACCGACGGAAGTCGGTCGGGATCTTCAAGCGACCCTTGTCGTCAATCCTGGTTGGAGCGCTTCCGCGGAACATGGCCCGCCCTCACAAAACAACGTCCTGACTGAGGAGGAAGCGTAGCATCTCACTCCACTTTTGTCCATTTTTTTCCACTAGCGCCCACTGAGGCGCGAGAAGAGCCGCAAAATGTTGCGTAAATGGAGCGAAAGAGAGTAGGGGCGGCCCTGTGTGGCCGCCCTGGGTGGGGGGAAATCTGTGGTGAGATGGCG
>DASXJP010000158.1:0-2372 GCA_036497345.1 Thermoanaerobaculia bacterium | reverse complement strand
CCCTGGCAAGTGACGCTGGAGGTCCCCGGGGCCCTCCAGGCGGTCAGCAACACGCCCCTCGAAAAGGAGCAGCCGGGCGAGCCGGCGGGAGAGTGGAAGACCCTCACCTTCGCCCGCACGCCGCCCTTCCCCTCCTATCTCATCGCCATCGCCGTGGGGACGTTCGACTCGACGCCCATTCCGGGCCTCTCCGTGCCGGGCCGCGTGGTCAGCCCCGCGGGGCAGGGCAAGCTGGCGGGCCTGGCCGTCGAGACGACGCCCGCCCTGCTCGCCGCCCTCGAGCGCTACTTCGGCCAGCCCTACCCGTTCGCCAAGCTCGACCTGATCGCCGTGCCCGAGCGCTTCGGCGCCATGGAGAATCCCGGCGCCATCACCTTCACCGACTCCATCCTCCTGACCGATCCCGGCACTCCCAGCGCCGAGCACCGCGCCCTCCTCGCCTACGTCACCACCCACGAGATGGCCCACATGTGGTTCGGCGACCTGGTGACCATGGCCTGGTGGGACGACCTCTGGCTCAACGAGTCGTTCGCCGACTGGATGACGCTCAAGGTCGTCGACCAGGTCTTCCCCTCCTACGGCGCGAGCTTCAAGGCGCTCAAGGACTTGAATCGCGTCATGGAGTCCGACGCCCAGCCCTCGGCGCGCCCCATCCGCAAGGGGATCACCGAGCCCGACCAGGCCATACAGGCCGTGGGCGTCACCTACGACAAGGGCAAGGCCGTGCTCGCCATGTTCGAGTCCTGGCTGGGACCCGAGGTGTTCCGGAAGGGCGTTCTCGACCACCTGCGCACGCGCGCCTGGGGCAACGCCGTGGCCGCGGACTTCTGGGCGTCCCTGGAGCGGGCCTCGGGCCGGAAGGACGTGGCCGCCGCCCTGGCCGGCTTCCTCGACCAGCCCGGGCTGCCGCTCGTTCAGGTCGAGCCCCTCCCGGGCGGCCGCCTGCGCCTCACGCAGCGACGCTTCCTCGTCCGCGGCGCCGCGGCTCCGCCGCTCGCCTGGAAAGTCCCCGTCGGTCTCGAGGTCTCGGACGGCAAGTCCGTGCACACCGTCCGCGCCCTGCTCGGGCCCGCGGGCGCCGAGGTCGCCGTGCCGGGCCTTCCTCCCGGCGCCTCGATCGTCTGGGTGATGCCCAACCTCGGCGCCGCCGGCTACTACCGCTGGCAGGTGCCCGAGCCGATGCTGGCCGCCCTCCTGGCCGATGCCTCCAGAGCCCTCGACACCCGCGAGCGCATCGCCCTGGTGAGCAACCTCTCCGCTCTGCTCGACGCCGGCCTGCTGCGCGGCGACCGCTACCTGGAAGCCCTCGCGACCCTGGCCGCCGACCCCGATCCGTGGGTCGTCTCGGCGGTGCTCGATGGCCTGGGCAAGGTCCGCCGGCTCGTCCCCGAGCGCCTGGAGGAGCCCTTCGCCGCCTATGTCCGCCGGACCTTGCGGCCGGCCCTGGCGCAGATCGGCGCCGAGCCGCGGTCGGGCGAGACCCCGGCGGCCGCCCAACTGCGCCCGCGACTGCTCGGCTGGCTGGGCCGGGTGGGCCGCGACGAGGCGGTGCTCGGCCGCGCCGCCGGGTCGCTGCGCCGGGTCCTCGACGACCCGGCGGGGACTGACCCCGCCTTGGCCGAGGTCACCCTGAAGCTCGCCGCCTGGCAGGGCGACCGCGCCCTCTTCGACGAGCTGCGGCGCCGCTTCGAGAGCGCCAAGGCCCCCGGCGAGCGCGGCCGCTTCCTCACGGCCCTGGCCGACTTCCAGGATCCCGTCTTGCGCGGCGAGGCCCTGCGCTACTCCCTGGAGGGTCCCCTGCGCTCCAGCGAGCGCCTGAGCATCCCGGGGGAGATGCTCAGCTCGGGCGAGCGCGGAGCCGGGCAGGTGTTCGACTGGTTCCGCGCCAACTACGACCGCATCGTGGCGTTGCTGCCGCCGGCCAACCAGGCTTTCCTCCCGGTCTTCGTCTCCGGCTGCTCGGCCGAGCGGCTCGCCCGCGCCCGGGAGCTCTTCAGTCAGCCCGGGCACAGCGCCCCTGGCATGGCCGAGCAGCTCGCCCAGGTGGCCGACGGAATCAACCTCTGCGTCGCCCTCCAGGAGAGCGAGGGTCCGGCGATCGAGGCCTACCTGGAGAGGAAGGCCGGGGAAGACCGCGCGCCCGGCCGCTGATCACGATTCGCGGAGCCTGCGCCGCGATATGCTCCCGGTGCTCAAGAAGGGAGGATACGAGATGACCGAGCTCGAGAGGTTTCTGGCGCTTTGGGACACGGAGGCCGAGAAGACGTCCAGTCTGATGCGCGCCTTGCCGGCGGACCAGTACGACTTTCGGCCGGACGCCGGAGGGCGGTCGATCGGTGAGTTGGCCTGGCACCTCGCCGAGGGCGACGCCT
>DASXJP010000157.1:0-2749 GCA_036497345.1 Thermoanaerobaculia bacterium | reverse complement strand
CGAACGTCTGCGTCTACACCTACAACTGCAAGTTCTGCAGCTTCGCGGCCATGAAGGGGGAGGCCCACGCCTGGGAGATGAGCCACGAGGACGTCTACGCCCACGCGGCCGACCAGGGGGGGAACGACGTCACCGAGTTTCACATCGTGGGCGGCCTCCACCCCGACCTCTCCATGGCCTGGTACGAGGAGATGCTCCGCGGCTTGAAGCAGCGCTTCCCGAAAGCCCACCTCAAGGCCTTCACCGCCATCGAGATCGGCTGGTTCGCCAAGCGCGAGAAGCTGTCGATCGAGGAGGTGCTGACCCGCCTGCGCGACGCGGGGCTGGGGTCGCTCCCCGGCGGCGGCGCCGAGATCTTCCACCCCGAGGTGCGGGAGATCATCTGCGACGGCAAGCTGGACGCCGACGAGTGGATCGAGGTCCACCGCGTGGCCCACCGGATGGGGATCAAGTCCAACTGCACCATGCTCTACGGCCACGTCGAGCGGCCGGAGCACAAGGTGGACCACCTGCTGCGCCTGCGGAATCTCCAGGACGAGACCGGCGGCTTCAACGCCTTCATCCCGCTCGCCTACCACCCCGAGAACAACTACATGGGCCTCAAATACCACACCACGGGGATGGAGGACCTCCGCCACATCGCCACCTCGCGGCTGGTGCTGGACAACATCCCGCACATCAAGGCCTACTGGGTGATGGTGACCCCGAAGCTCGCCCAGGTGGCGCTGCGCTTCGGGGCGGACGACCTGGACGGCACCATCGTCGAGGAGAAGATCTACCACATGGCCGGCGCCGGCACGTCGCAGCAGCTCACGCGGCCGGAGCTCGAGCGCATCGTCCGTGAGGCGGGGTTCGTGCCGGTCGAGCGCGACACGCTGTACAACCCCCTCGCCGCCGCCGCGGCGCATTGACTTGAAGCCCGACACCCTCGGTTTCCACTATCTGGCGGTCGACGGCCCGATCGGCGTCGGCAAGACGACGCTGGTCGAATTGCTGACCCGGCACTTCGAGGGGGTGAAGATCCTCGAGGACGTGGACAACCCCTTCCTGGGGGACTTCTACCAGGACCGCCCCGGCGCCGCCTTCCAGACCGAGCTCTACTTCCTCCTCTCCCGCTTCAAGCAGCAGCGCGAGATCGCCCAGCGCGGCCTCTTCGACCGCGTCCTGGTCTCCGACTACACCTTCTGGAAGAACCGCATCTTCGCCTACCTGAACCTCACCGACGACGAGCTGATGCTGTTCGACAAGCTCTACGCCCTGCTGGAGCCGCAGATCCCGGTGCCCGACCTGGTCATCCACCTGGTGGCGGACGTGGACACCTGCATGGAGCGGATCCGCAAGCGGGCGCGCAGTGTCGAAAAGACGATCGCGCGAGAATACCTCGCGGAGTTGATTGACGCGTACAATCACTACTATCATTACTACAGCCGGTCTCCGCTGCTGGTGGTGGACACGAGGCATCTCAACTTCCCCCAGCGGCCCGAGGACTTCGACGAGCTGTTGCACCGGCTCGCGAAGCCCATCAAGGGGACCGAGTACTTCCAACCGCTTGGATCCCGCTGACGCGGGACCGGGACGGATGCACAGCGCCCCCCGCGGCGCGGCACGGCGAGCGAGGACCTGATCCCCCGGCGGGGACAGCCACCTCAACCCTCTCGCACGAACGCCGCGAACCCGCGGGCCCCGCCCGAGGCCCTTCCGTCCTTTATTGCGCGCGGAAGGGTTTTTCACGTTTGTCTGGGAAAAAACAGGACCAAGGAAAGGAGCTTCGGAAATGGCTTTTGAGCCGAAGAACGTCACGGTCCCTTGGGTGGCGGGGGCCCCCGAACGCGGCGATCGCCTGGTGATGGTGACCGCCTACGACTTCCCGCAGGGGCGCGCGGCCGACGCGGCCGGAGTGGACATCGTCCTGGTGGGCGACTCGCTCGCCATGGTCGTGCTGGGCCACCCGGACACGCTGTCGGTGACCATGGACGAGATGATCCACCACACCAAGGCCGTCCGCCGGGGCGTGAAGCGCGCCCTGCTGGTGGCCGACATGCCCTATGGCTCGTTCCACCTCGGCACCAACCGCGCGGTGGCCAACGCCATCCGCTTCATCAAGGAGGCGGGGGCGCAGGGGGTGAAGATCGAAGGCCACCGCCCCGAGCTGGTGGCGGCCCTCACCCACGCCGAGGTGCCGGTGATGGCCCACCTCGGGCTCACCCCGCAGTCGGTCCACCGCCTGGGCGGCTTCAAGGTCCAGGGGCGGGACGAGGCCGCGCGGCAATACATCCTGGAGGCCGCCGAGGCGGCGGAGCAGGCGGGAGCCTTCTCCCTCGTCCTCGAATGCGTGCCCACGGGTCTCGCGGCCGAGATCACCCAACGCCTCTCGATCCCCACCATCGGCATCGGCGCCGGCGCCGGCTGCACCGGCCAGGTGCTCGTCTACCACGACCTCCTGGGGATGGAGGAACGGATCGCCCCCCGCTTCGTGCGGCGCTACGCCGAGCTCGGCAAGCTCTCGCGCGAGGCGATCGAGCACTACGCCGACGACGTCCGCGCCGGCCGCTTCCCGGCCCCCGAGGAGAGCTACGGGGGCGGGGTGGCGAGGCCGGTGGAGGAGCCGGCGAAGCTGTACGGATAGAGAGATGCGGGTTTCCTTGCGGCCTTCCGCGGCCGGGATTGAAATCCCGGCCTACCGACGATCGCCCCTGCCCGGGGCTTGTCGACATACTGGAGTCCCGGAGGGGACGGCCGTAGGTAGCCC
>DASXJP010000156.1:0-8445 GCA_036497345.1 Thermoanaerobaculia bacterium | reverse complement strand
CAGTATTTATCTTGGCGGCAGAGCTGCTCATAGGGCCTTCCTTATCGCGATCAACGACCGCAGCAGCCGTTCCGCCCGTTCGGGATCGAGCTGCACGGCGGCGTCGGAACGGGCGTGCTCGGGGTCGGGGTGGACCTCCAGGAAGACGCCGTCCGCGCCCGCCGCCACCGCCGCCCGGGCCAGCGGCTCGGCGTAGCGCCGCAAGCCCCCGCTCTCGGCGCCGCCGCCGGGGAGCTGGAGCGAGTGGGTGACGTCGTAGATCACCGGGATGCCGTCCTCGTGGAGCATGGCGAAGCTGCGCATGTCCACCACCAGATTGTGGTACCCGAACGAGGCGCCGCGCTCGGTGACGGTCACTTTGTTGTTGCCGGCCGCCCGGGCCTTGTCGACGATCTTCCGCATGTCGTCCGGCGCCATGAACTGACCCTTCTTCACGTTCACCGCGCGGCCGGTGCGCGCCGCGGCCACCACGAGATCGGTCTGGCGGCAGAGGAAGGCGGGGATCTGGAGCACGTCGCAGACCTCGGCCGCCGGCCCGCACTGGTCCGGCTCGTGGACGTCGGTGATCACCGGCAACCCCGTCTCCGCCTTGACGATCCCCAGCACCCGCAAGCCCTCCTCCAGGCCCGGGCCGCGGTAGCTCTCGATCGAGCTGCGGTTGGCCTTGTCGAAGGAGGACTTGAAGACCAGCGCCACGCCCAGGCGCTCGGCCATGGCGGCCAGGGCATGGGCCATCTCCACCACCAGGTCCTCGCTCTCGATCACGCACGGGCCCGCGATGACGGGCAGCGGATGTCCGCCGATTCCTCCGCCGACCACCACCCCCGGCGCCAGCTCGACCGCTTCAATACTCTTCATCAACCCTGGACCTGGACCTCGGAGGGGACCTCCGGCGGGTGATCCTTCACCGTCATTCCCGGCCCCTCGGAGAGGATGCGCGGCGACGGGGCCGCGATCTCCGGCTCCTTCTTCCTGTGCTCGCGCTCCTGGTGGGCGAGGGCGGCGGCGATGTAGGAGACGAAGAGCGGATGCGGCTCGGTCGGCTTCGACTTGTACTCGGGGTGGAACTGGCAGCCGAGGAACCACGGATGGTCCGGCAGCTCGACCATCTCCACGAACTTGCCGTCCGGCGAGAGCCCCGAGATCACCAGGCCGTGCTCGGTCAGCGTCTGGAGATACTTCTGGTTGACCTCGTAGCGGTGGCGGTGGCGCTCGCTGATCTCGGGCACGCCGTAGATCTTGCGCGCCAGCGTCCCCTCCTTGAGCCGGCAGGGGTAGGCGCCCAGGCGCATTGTGCCCCCGAGCTCCTCGACCCCGAGCAGGTCGCGCAGCTTGTAGATCACGGCGTGCTCGGTCTCGGGATCGAACTCCGAGGAGGTGGCGTCCTTGACGCCGCAGACGCTCCGCGCGTACTCGATGGTCATGCATTGCATGCCGAGGCAGATGCCGAAGAACGGCACCTTGTGCTCGCGGGCGTAGCGGATGGCGCGGATCTTCCCCTCGGTGCCGCGATGGCCGAAGCCGATCGGCACCAGCAGGGCGTCGACCTCGAACAGCTCGTGCGGCCAGCCCGTCCGGCCCCCCTCCATCTCCTCGGCGTCGATGTAGACCAGCTCCACCTTGGCGTCGTTGGCGATGCCGCCGTGGATCAGCGCCTCGTTCAGGCTCTTGTAGGAGTCCGGGAAGTCGACGTATTTGCCCACGATCCCTACCCGCACCTTGTGGTGGGGGTTCTTGACCCGCGACACCAGGCTCTCCCAGCGGGAGAGGTCGCGGTCGTAGTGAGGGAGGCTCAGCAGCTCGAGCAGCACGTCGTCCAGCCCCTCGCGGCAGAACATCAGGGGGACCTCGTAGATGGTCGAGACGTCGCGGGCCGCGATTACCTGCCGGGGGTCGACGTTGCAGAAGAGGGCGATCTTCTTCTTCATCTCCTCGGGCAGCGCGCGGTCGACGCGGCAGAGCACGATGTCGGCCGAGATGCCGATCTCGCGCAGCTCGCGCACCGAGTGCTGGGTCGGCTTGGTCTTCAGCTCCTCGGCGGCGGCGATGAAGGGGACCAGCGTCAGGTGGATGTTGACCGCGTTGCCGCGCCCCAGCTCCTGGCGGAACTGGCGGATCGCCTCCAGGAAGGGGAGGGACTCGATGTCGCCCACGGTGCCACCGATCTCGACGATCACCACGTCGTTCTCGTCGGCCACCCTGCGCATGGCCTCCTTGATCTCATCAGTGATGTGGGGGATCACCTGCACCGTCTTGCCCAGGTAGTCCCCCCGCCGCTCCTTGTCGATCACCGACGAGTAGATCTTCCCGGTGGTGTAGTTGTGCCGCTTGCTCCCGTGGGTGTGGGTGAAGCGCTCGTAGTGGCCGAGGTCGAGGTCGGTCTCGGCGCCGTCGTCGGTCACGAACACCTCGCCGTGCTGGTAGGGCGACATGGTGCCCGGATCGACGTTGATGTAGGGGTCGAACTTCATCAGGGTCACCGTGAAGCCGCGCGCCTCCAGGATCGCTCCGACAGAGGAGGCGGCCACCCCCTTGCCCAGGGAGGAAACGACTCCGCCGGTGATGAAGATGTACTTGGTCGCCATGAAATCTCTCCTCCGTCAGATCCGTTCCGTCAGGATTCGTTCCACCCGCTCCAGGTCCTCCGCCGTGTCGACGCCGATCGACGCCCTGTCAACGATCAGCACCCGGATGCCCATTCCATTCTCCAGCGCCCGGAGCTGCTCCAGCGACTCGCTGCGCTCCAGCGGCGAGGGGGGGAGCGCGGCCAGGCGCAGCAGGGCGTCCCGCTGATAGCCGTAGATCCCCAGATGCTTGAGCGGCGCGAAGCCCCCTTGCTGCCGGGGATAGGGGATCGGCGCGCGGCTGAAGTAGAGCGCCGCGCCGTCCCGCGCCAGCACCACCTTCACCGAGCTCGGATTCCCCATATCTTCCGGAGCGGCCGGGGTCGCCAGCGTGACCACCGGATCCTCGGGGTGGGCCGCGAGATGCCCGGCGATCCTGGAGATCTCTTCCGGGTCGATCAGCGGCTCGTCCCCCTGGATGTTGATGATCGCCGAAGCCGCCGCGGCGTCCCAGCGGCGGGCGGCCCAGGCGATGCGGTCGGTGCCGCTGGCGCAGTCGGCCGGGGTCATCTCGCAGTCGCCGCCGAAGCCTTCCACGGCGCGGGCGATCCGTTCGTCGTCGGTCAGCACCACCACCCGGTCCAGCCCGCGCGCCCGCGCCACCCGGGTGTAGACGTGCTCGATCATCGGCCGTCCGGCGATCGGCAGCAGCGGCTTTCCTGGGAGGCGGGTCGACCCGTAGCGGGCCGGGATCGCGCCCACGATACCCGACGTTCCGGAATGGGTTGGGGGCGCGTAGGGGTGCACGACCTAATCTAATGGGATCGGTGGGGGGGTGTCAACGGAGCGGGCCAGGCATTGATGCCCGGGCGGGGCCATTCGTATACAGTCACGCCGTGCCCGCCGCCGCCCCGTCCCCCGCCTCGGTCCGCCGCCTCCGGGCGTGGCTGGTGGCCTACCTGGTGATCGCGATCCTGGCGCTCGCGGCCCACCTCCGGCCGGTGTTGCGGTCGCGGTCGCTCCTCACGGATTCGGCGCGGTGGATCTGGAAGCCGGTCGAGCGCATGGACCACAACCCCACCGCCTTCTATGCCATCCGCGATTTCGACCTCCATGCCCCGCCGGCCCGGGCGCGGCTGATGATGACGGCGGACGAGGAGTACGTGGTCACCCTGAACGGCAAGCGGATCGGCGCCGGCGTCTACGAGCCGGGGGCGCCGCTCGACGTCTATGAGGTCGGCCCGCTGCTGCTGCCCGGCGGCAACCGCCTGCTGGTGGAGCTGCGGAGCGGCGACGGGACCGGCGGGCTGCTCGCCAGCCTGGTGGACGAGGCGACCGGCCGGCAGATCGTGGGGACCGGCGAGCGCTGGCGCATCCTGCCGGCCCACCAATTCGGCCTGGTGCGGGGTTGGATGCCGATCGGCGCCGGAGATCCCGCGTTCGCCTGGGGCTATCCACCGATCGGCCGTTGGGGAAGACCCGAGGCGGGCGCGCCCCGGCCGCTGCTCGGCGAGGAGATGGGTCCCCCCCTGCCCCCCGCCTCCATGCTGCCGCTCGCGCTCCCCGCCGGGCTGGCCGACGGACGCCCGCCGGGCTCGCCCGTCCTCTACGACTGGGGCCGCACGGTCGAGGGATATCTGACGCTGGAGGTGCCTCCCGCCAAAGACCTCGGCATGGCCGTGCTGTTCACCGGCGAGACGCCCCCCGATCCCCTGGCGGTGCGCCCCACCGCCGCCGTCCTCGTGATGCCGGGAGAGCCCGAGTGGCTGGACGCGCGCCCCCGCCGCTTCCGCTACGCGCTGCTGGTGGGATTGAAGCGGCCGGCCGCGGCCGCGGTCCGGCCCGTGCCGCCGGGAAGGGTGAGGCCCCCGCGGCACGTAGAAGACAAGGTGTTCGGAATCCAGGGCCCGCCGCTACGAACGCCGGTGGAGGACGAAGTCTGGAGCAAACTCCAGCGCCTCCCGGGCGCCGCTCGGGGGAAAGACCTGTAGCTCGCGCTTCGCCTCGGCCGCGTACTCCTCGGCCATGGCGGTGACCTCCTCGATCGTCCCTTCGGAGGCCACGAGATCCAGAATCTCCTGCGGCGAGACCCGCGTGAAGCCGCGGTCCTCCAGCACCCATTCGACCAGCCGGCGCTGCGAGGCCTGCACCCGCGGCAGCAGAAGGATCAGCGGGAGCGTCAGCTTCCCCTCCTTGAGGTCGGAGAGCACGGGCTTGCCGAGATCACTCTCCCGCGCCGTGAAGTCGAGCAGGTCGTCCACGAGCTGGAAGCAGATGCCGAGCGAGCGGCCGTAACGGGAGAGCACCTGGCCCGCCTCCGGGCGCTGCGGCGGGATCAGGCTGGGGATCGACGTCGCGGCGGCGAACAGGTGGGCCGTCTTGCGGTCGATGATCTCGAAATACTCCTCGACGCTCAGATCCGGAGCGCCCAGCCGCTGCAAGGCGAGCAGCTCTCCCTCGGTCATCTTGAGGGTGGCGCCGCAGAGCCGCTGGATGATCTCCACCTGGCCGTGGGAGAGGGCCATCTGCATCGCCTTGGTGTAGATCCAGTCCCCCAGGAGCACTGTGAGGTTGTTCCCCCAGAGGTCGTTGATCGTGCTCTGCCCGCGGCGCAGCGCCGCGTGATCGATGACGTCGTCATGGATCAGCGTCGCCGTGTGGATCAGCTCCACCACGGCGGCGTAGGTGACCTCCTCCTCGCCGTCGTGCCCCAGCAGGCGGGCGGCGAGCAGCAGCAGGGCGGGTCGCACCCGCTTGCCGCCCCCTTCGGCCAGATAGCGGCCGGCCTTCTCGATGAACGGCACGTCCGAGCTGAGGTGATGGCGGAAGACCGCCTCGGTGGCGATCAGCTTGTCCGCTACCAGATCGATGAACCGGGACGCCAGGGCCGAGCGGGCCCCCGCGGTGACCGCGGGGCGGGAGCTGCCTGAGTCCGCCAGAGGGTGATTGGGCACGGGGTCGGTCCTCTTCTTCTTCCTCAAAAGGGCTCAGAGACCGCGCACCGGATCGAAGGGGGTGACCTGCTCCAGGTGCCCGTCGCGGAACCGGTAGACCCGGCCGGCCTCGAAGTACCACCAGGAGGACTCCAGATAGGTCGGATACTGCACGTTGCGGATGCGGTCCGGCCGGCCCATCTCCTGGTAGACCTTATGCTGGTCGTCCGTCTTGATCGAGGCCAGGAACTGGCGGAAATTGTCTATGAATTGCCGGTTGTCGATGGTGACCGCGACCACCGCCGGAGAGCCCGCCTCCACGCGGCGGGTGATCTCCTGGCGCGCCAGCTCCTGCACCGTGTCCCCCGCGTGAGTGCGGACGGGAATCCCGGCCACCAGCTCGAAGTGGTTGAAGTAGCTGTCCCACGGCCACTCGAGCGTGTAGTTCCCTCGGGCGTCCGTGACGGCGCTCACCCGCCGGACGTCGGGATCGGCGGTGCGGCTGAAGCTCTTCATGCTGAAGTAGGTCCGGGAGACCTCCAGGACCACGCGCAGACCTTCCAGCGGCTGCCCCTGGGCGTCGGCGACGATGCCGGTGACCTGGATGCGCTGCCCCTGGTCGTAGCGGACCGCCGCGGCGGGCCTGGGCGTAAGAATTGCCGCCAGCAGGCAGAGCAGCCCGGCGAGGGCCGCGAGGACGGGTGCCCTTCGGTGGAGACTCTTCACTGGGAGCGGTAGTTCGTAAAGTTGAGCGGGACGTCGAGGTCCAGGGCCTTGAGCGCCGCGATGACCGTCTGGAGGTCGTCGCGGTTCTTGCCGGAGACCCGCACCGAGTCCCCCTGGATGGCGGCCTGCACCTTGAGCTTCTTGGTTTTGATCTCGGCCACGATCTTCTTGGCCGTCTCCGTGGGGATCCCCTGCTGCAGGGTGATGCGCTGGCGGGCCCGGCCGTGGCTGGCGGGCTCGACCTTGCCGTAGCGCAGCGACTTCAGGTTGACCCCGCGCTTGACCAGCTTCGACTGCAGCACGTCCACGCACTGCTGGAGCGTATAGTCGTCCGCCGCCTCCATGGCGATCTCCTCCCCTTCCAGCTTCAGCTCCGCCGCCGCCTTCTTCAGGTCGTAGCGCTGGCCGATCTCCTTGTCGGCCTGCTGCACGGCGTTGCGGACCTCCTGGAGGTCCACGTTGGAGACGATGTCGAACGAATTCTCGGCGGCCATGTGTCGTCAAACATCCATGCAAAAGACGATCCGGATCTCTCCGGCTGGCGCCATTATATGGAAACCGGCCCCGGGGAGCACCCTCATCACCCCAACCCTCTTCTCCCGTCCCCTCCCCCCTCCCTCACCGGGAGAAGAGGGAGATACCCCTACGGGGTTGTTTGGGCGGGCGGTTCCCCTCTCCCGGTGAGGGAGGGGGGAGGGGACGGGAGAGGGGCCAGGGGTGAGGGTTCGGGAGGGCCTATTGCGTCCCCTCCACCCAGCGGACGTTCCCCGGCGGCGAGAAGCTCCCCTGGCGGGAGAGGCCCTGATAGCCGGTGATCTCGAAGCGGGTGAGGTTCCCCTCGCGGTCGTGGTAGGCCACGGCGACCACCCGGCGGCTCTGGGGATCGACGGTGAGCGTGGCGTCGGTGAGGGTGGAGACGTCCTTCTTCTTGGGCACGAGGGCGATCTCGACCTTTCCCCCCTCGACGGATCTGGCGGTGGCCTGATAGCGCGACTTCAGCTCGTCGACGCCCAGCAGGAGCAGGTCGAGCCCGGGCTCGTTCTTGCGGTCCACCCGGTAGCGATGGCCGGTGGGGTCCCCCTCGTTCCAGGCGTGGACCGTGCCGCCGCAGAGTAGGAAGCTCTTGGGGAAGGGGTTGGTGTAGTCCCACCGCATGCAGTCGGGCAGGGAGAGGGCGAGGTGCCCTGATTCCTTGTCCCCCGAGGAGAACCCGGCCGCGGTGAAGGTCTGCGTGAAATCGGCTCCCGTGGGCCCGGCCTCGACCAGGCTCAGGCGCACGTTCTTCAACGTCGTCCAGGGATCGGCCTCCTGCGCGAAAGCCGGCAGGGCGGCGAGGGCGAGAGCGGCGAGGAGAAGGTGCGGTGGTCTCATGGTCGGTCCTCCTGCGCGGTGGTAACAGGATGGGGTGGGGGGAAGCTTCCCGGAGGCCCTCCCACCCGCCCGGCCCCTCATCACCCCGGCCCTCTTCTCCCGTCCCCACCCCCCCTCCCGCACCGGGAGAAGAGGGAGAAAAACCAATGAATGCCTGGATTTGAGACATCTTTGCTTCTTTTTCCCTCTCCCGGTGAGGGAGGGGGGAGGGGACGGGAGAGGGTAGGGTGAGGGCCTCAATGCCGGAAGTGCCGAACCCCCGTGAAAAGCATCGCCATCCCCGCCTCGTCCGCCGCCGCGATCACCTCGTCGTCGCGCTTGCTGCCGCCGGGCTGGACCAGGGCGGTGATCCCCGCCTTGGCGAGCACGTCCGGGCCGTCGCGGAAGGGGAAGAAGGCGTCCGAGGCGGCGACGCAGCCGGCGACCGGGAGCTGCGCCTTCTCCACGGCGAGACGGCAGGAATCCACCCGGCTCATCTGGCCGGCGCCGATCCCCACCGTCTGATCGGCGTTGGCGACCACGATGGCGTTCGACTTCACGTAGCGCACCACCCGCCAGGCGAATTCGAGGGCCCGCTGCTCCTCGGCGGTGGGCTGGCGTTGGGTGGGGCAGGTCCAGCCGGCGGGATCGTCCGGGAAGGCGTCCGGCCGCTGGGCGAGGAAGCCGCCGTCGACCGCCCGCAGCTCGACCTCGCGCCGGGACGGGTTGTAGAGCGGGCACTCGATCAGCCGCAGGTTCTTCTTGGCGCCGAAGCTGGCGCGCGCGGCCTCGTCGAAGCCGGGGGCGAGCAACACCTCCACGAAGAGGTCGGCCATGGCCTCGGCCAGCGCGCCGTCCGCCGGCCGGTTGAG
>DASXJP010000155.1:0-43088 GCA_036497345.1 Thermoanaerobaculia bacterium | reverse complement strand
ACGGAATTGCGGGCCGTGATCGGCTGCGTCCTGCATGACTACATCGGCCCGGCGAAGCGTGACCTGCGGGACACGCTAGCTGAGATGGAAGGGCATGGAGACGGAGGCTCGGAGCCTTGACTCGAAAACGATTCGCTCTTTACGAGCGAATGGATGGCCATTTTCCGCTTTTTCCTCCCGAGCACTTCAGCTTGGAGGTGGAGAGGGGCGGACAGGTCCACCTACCGCCCGTCATTCGGGAAAACCTCGATCTCCAGCCCGGCGATCTTCTCTCGATCCGGCGCAACGCAATCTCCGTGCGGCTGGACCTCTATCGAGACCTCTTGGAGGATCTCCAGCGCTCCGTGCGCGAAAGCGACCGTTGGCGGTACCTGGGCCAATTCCTCCATCGCCCCATCGCCTCAATCGGGGCGGATGGCGGCGTCGAGATCCCGCCGGCTCTCCTGGAGCTTGTGCCGGGAGACCTCGTCGTGCTGGAGGTCTCAACGGAAGGCCTTCGTCACGCGCTCTATCTCTACCGGGCCGATGCCTGAGCTCATCGCTCCCTGGGAGGCCAATCGGGCGGCCGGGTCGTGGCGGCTGGAGCTGCGATTCCAGGCGAGCCGGGACGAGGAGGCCGACTGGTCCCACTTCTGGCCGTCTCTCCCTTGGCTGAGCGAGCTGGATTCTCGCGCGCGCGCCGGTCTCTGTGAGGATCTCCGGCGCGAGGGACTGGCGTTGATCTCGTGCGGCGGCCCGGAGGAGGCCGCCCGCCTGCTTTCCGAAGTGCGCGGGCGGAAGGTGACGGCGCGAGCCCTGGAGCCGGACCGGACCGAGCTTCGACCGGGAGACGGTCGAACCGAGAAGGAGCGGGGAGTCTACGCCACCCCTCCGGCGCTGACGCGGTTTGTAGTGCGTTGCGTGGATTCCCTCCTGCGAAGCCCTCTGGGTCTGGAGGACGGCCTGGCAGACCGTGCCGTGCGCCTGCTCGATCCGGCGGCCGGCCCGGCGAACTTCATCCTGGAGGCGTACCGGCGGGCGGTTGCGCAACTTCGGAGGACACAAGGCCGGGCAGGGGTTGAGCCGCTGGTGGACGAGCACCTCATCCCCCATTTTCGAGGCTTCGAGATTCTTCCTGGTCCCTGGGCCGCGGGGCAACGCTCCTTGAGGCATTGGGTTGAGCGGGCCGGCGAACGCCGTTCTCCTTGCACGAGCCGACCGGCCCTCCCGGCACGCTTTCCCCTGTTCCTGGCCGATGCGCTGGCCGACCCGGGTTGCACGCGGGGCGGATTCCTCGGCGAGCAGGCCGAGGCGGCTTTCCAACTCCGGACCGAGGAGCGATTCTCGGTGATCCTTGGCAATCCCCCCTTCCGCGGCCGGTCCGCCAACACGGGGAGCTGGATTCAGGACCTCCTGCGCGGGTACGTGCTGGAGGACGGGCGCGAGGACCGAGGCTATTTCACGCTGGACGGCCGCCCTCTGGGTGAGCGGAATCTCAAGTGGCTGCAGGATGACTGCGTCAAATTCCTCCGCCTCGCTCAATGGCTGATCGACCGCAACGGATGGGGCGTCGTCGGGCTCGTCGTCAACCATAACTGCCTCGAAGCGCCGACCTTCCGGGGGCTCCGGCGCTCGTTGCTCGGCACCTTCGACCAGATCTATGCCCTGGACCTGCACGGCAACCGGAGGAGGAGAGAGACCGGGCCGGAGGGCCAGCGAGACGAGAACGTCTTCGAGGGAGTCGCCCAAGGGGTGGCCGTGCTGTTCCTGGTCAAGAGGGGCCGGGAGGTGAGCAAGGCGGTCTATCGCGCGGACCTGTACGGCCGCCGCCGGGAGAAGCTCCGGACTCTGGCAGGCGCGAAGCTGGAGAGCTTGCCCTGGACCGCGTGCGAGTCTCGCGCCCCCCGCTATCTCTTCCGGTTCTCCGATGTGGAGCGGGAGCGCGAGTTCCAGCGGGGGGTAGCGCTGGACGAGATCTTTCCGGTTCACTCCCTCGGGGTCGTCACCGGCCGAGATGCGCGAGTGCTCGCCTTTCAGCGGGAGGACTTCGAGCCCACGCTGCTCCGGGCCGGGAGAACGCCCGAGCGCCGCTCGGTGGCCCCCTTCCTGTACCGTCCCTTCGACCTGCGCCACCTCCTTTACGGAACCGATCTTGAGCGCCCCCGCACGGCGGTCTGTTGGTCGAGCGGTCCTGAAGGCGTTGCGGGGCCTGGATGATATCCAGGAGTTGGAGACTCCGCCGCCCATAGAGTGAAGCAGGGTCCGTCATCAAGCGTGAATCAATCGCTAAGTCTCTACTAGAGGGAAGTCGCAAACAGCGCGGTTTCCGCGCGCTCACCGCCATCAGCGTTCACCTCCCGCCAGAGGGAAGAATACGTGGGGCGCTACGCCCTCACAGCCCCTGCTCCGGGTCCGCTCGGACCGGCCGCTGACGGCCTCCGCCGAATGTTCCGTCCCGCCGGCCGGAGCTCTCGTCCGCGGCGAAAGACGGCTCCCCAAAAAGACGGACCGCCCGGCGTTTTGGGGGAATGTTCCAACTCCAGGGGGAATGTTCCGTCCATTTTGGTGAATGTTCCGTCGGTTTTGGGGGATGTTCCAAGCTCCGGGGGAACGTTCCGTCTTTTTTGTGGAATGTTCCGTCCGTTTGGACGAATGTTCCAGAAGAGCTCTGGAACATTCGTCCGCGCGTCTGGAACATTCCCCCAATTGGACGGAACATTCCCCCAACGCGACGGGCGCTTCAGCTCCCGGCGGCCCGGCTCGCCTTGCGGTACCGGGTAGCACGCCCTCCTCTTCCCGGGTGCAGCAGCTCGATCAGGCCCTCTCCCTGGAGATCCCAGATGGCCCGGTGAAGGGACGTACGAGTCGGCGTATATCCCAGAGCCTGGCGCAGATCTCTCTTCTCGAATTCGTCTCCGACCGCCGCGAGAGCCGCCTCGACGTCCGCGCGGAGCTCCCCCACCTCGCGCCGCTCCCGGGGAGGAGGAGGAACGGGAGGAGCAGGCTCGGGAGCAACGGGCTCGGGAGCAACGGGCTCGGGAGGGGCGGGAGGGCTCGCCGGAGCCTCCTCGTCCGCCTTCAGCCAGAGGCTGTCGAGCGCCTCGACCTTCGCCCGGTGTCCCTCCTGGAGCATCTCGATGCCGGCGCGGAGCTCGTCGTCGAGCTGCCGCCGGCGGCGCTGGTACTCGGCCTGATCCAAGGATCTCCTCCACGTCCGTAAGGTGGCCTGAAGATAGCACGCGGGAGCTCTTTCGAAGCCGGACCCGTCTAAGCGTTCGGAGGGCTGGCCGCCTGCTTGCAAGGTGGGCCGTCAGGCTGATCCAGAGGAGGAACGCCATGAGGATCTCGCGGCTTCAGGCTCTCGCGCTCGCCGGGCTGCTCGGCCTCGCGGGGAGGGGCATCGCGTCCACCGCCGGCAAGCCATGCACGCCAGACCCGTATGTCAGCTCCCGGGCCGTTCAGCTCGCCCTGTGCAACGGCGGATTCGCCGACCGCCAGCGCGTGGCCCAGGTCTACAGCCGAGAGCTCGGCCTCTCCGCCGCCACCGCGGCGAAGCTCGCCGACATCCTCGCCGCGCAGCAGGCGCTGTTGGAAAAGGGCGGCGGCCGGAGCAGTCTCGCGCCCGAGCCGGAGATCCGGCGGATTGAATCCGAATTCATCCTTCTGTTGAATCAGGAGTCGGACAACCCGCGGATCGCCGAAGAGGTAAGCAGGTTCTATAACTTGGAATACTGGTTCTCGCAGTCCCCCTCCCCGTCGCTGCTCGATCTCGTGGCCCGGAGCGCGAACCCCGCCCGGCTGGCGGCGCGGCTCGCGGAGCATGGATACTCGCAGGCCAGCGCGGAGGTCCTCTTCACCGGTCTCGCCGTCCGGCCCGAGACGGCCGTCCTTTGGCACCGGGCCGCTCAGCTCACCCTCGACGATCCGGCCTGGAAGATCGCCCTTCTGGAGGAGGCCTGCCGCTGGCTCGCGACCGGCGAGGCCGGCCGGCCGATGGACGCGGCGCCCGCCGCCGCGATCGCCACCGAGCTCCTCGAAACGCAGCTCGACCACGGCCTCGTCCCGCAGGCGCTCGCGGCTCTCCAGAGCCTGCCGCCGGCGGTCCGGTCAAGCGTCGAGCGGGGCTCCGAAGGCAGGGTCAAGACCAAGGTCGGCGGGCTGCCTTTCGAAGGCCAGATGCGGGATCTCCGGCCGCAGCTGGTCGCGGCGTATCTCGTGGCCGGCGATCCGCAGGCGGCGTCCCGCCTGATGGCGAAGATCGAGCCCGTGCCGGCCGCGAAAGCGCGCAGGGATCTCGAGCTCGCGGCCGGGGAGAACGCGCGGCAGGCCCTCGCGCGTTGGCTCCATCCGTCGCCGGAGGACCCGTTCGACGTGCTGACCGCCGCTCTCACCCGCGAGCGGGAGGACACCGGGATGCTGGCGCTGGCCCGGCTGGCGGAGCGCGAGAGGTATCCGGCGATCGCCGCCTATTGCCTGGGCCTCCTGGCCCGCGGCGAGCGCGAGAGCCGCTTCAAGCCGGCCAGCGGCGTGCCGGCCCGCGTGCGCGCCGCGGCCGAGGCCACGCGCGGGGAGATCGAGAAGGTCCGCCAGGGTTTCGCGGACGAGGCGCGCGCCGACCGCGAGGCCGCGCGGACCGCCTTCGGTCCCGATCCGGCCGCCGCCACCATGGGCCGCCTCCTGCGCGCTCCCGCGGCGGTCCGGTTCGCGGAGAGGCCCCTTCCCGAGGGCGTCGCGCCGGTCGAGCTGCCGCGCGAGGATCGCGAAACGCCAGCAGGCGATGGTGGCGGGAATGAAGCTGCCGGCCGGTTTCGGCCTGGTCCGCGCCGAGCGCCAGGGGGACCGCGCCGTGGCCATCGGCGAATCCCAGGACTACGATCCGGTGGGCGAGGTCTCCAGCGGCGCCTACTGGGTGCTCCTGTCGTCCGACGGCGGCTGGACCTGGGAGCGGCCGCTCTATACCGGCCTGCGGGTCAACCAGCCTTATGTGGCACGGGGGGTCTCGGGGCTCCCCCTGCTGGCCGGAGACCACCTCCAGATGGAGGTCGAGATCGCGGAGCTCGATCCGGCGAAAATCTGGTGGACGAGAAGACCCTCTTCCTGATCGCCGACCGCGGCCTGTTCTCCACGCTGGAGCCCACGAGCCGCGTGGTGGTGCTCACTGCCGAGGAGGCGGAGGCGGCGAAACAGAAGTTCGGCCCCTTCTACCCGCAACGGCTGGAGCTCTTCGTCTTCGACCGCGCCGGCCGGCGCGCCTACGTGATCTGGAACGCCTCCTGGCAGGGCGGCCAGACGCTGCTCGAAGAGCAGCCCGACGGCACCTGGACGGCGTGGGCGACGGCGAATTGGATTACGTAGAAACCTTACCAGGGCTCAGTTGAAGCGGTGGTGCTTGTAGCAGGCGTTATCGGTCTGATCCGACGGATCCGTCGGATCGGTCGGATGTTTTTCAATCCGCCCCCCTACGGCGCCAACCCATATGGCGACAGCAACTGCGCCGCATGGTCCAGGGCCCGGTCGACCTCCACCAGCAGATAGCTGAGCTCGTTCTCGTGCCCCGCCATGCAGGACTGCGCCAGCCGGCCGATGGCGCGATAGGCGTTGCGCAGCGCCTCGTTGACGTTGGCGTCCGGCGAGGCCCAGACGCTGGCGTCGTCGAGCATCGTGGGGACCGTTTTCGTCAGCTCGGTGCAGGAGGGGATGATGTCGACCTGCGCCCCCTGGCGGTAGCGCTGGAAGATCGGCTTGACGGCGCGTTTCACGTCCGCCGCCTTGGCCTCATAGGTGGCATGCCAGGCGGCCATGTGGTTACGCAGATCCTGAGCGTCCTGCTGCTGCCGGGCCTCCCGCAGGCGCGCCTGGTCGCTGACGCCGACGCGCAGGATCGAGCGCACGTCCTGCCGGTGCGCCCGGCTCTCCTTCACCGCCAGCTCCAGATCGTAGGGCTCCACCTCGACGACGTGGGTCTGCGGCGCCTGGGTGGCCCCCCACTGCCAGAAGGCGCGGTCGAAGGCGGCGGGCGTGGCCCCGCCGAGCGTCCGCAGGGCCTGCTCGTCCGTCTTGCCCGCGGCGTAGGCGGCGATCATCCGGTGGACCCCCTCGACGCCGTAGCGGGTCTCGATGAAGTTGATCATCCAGGCCGCCTCGCCGTACGCGAGGTCCACGAGCTGGGGCTCGGCGAAGCCGCGCAGGATGGGATCGATGTTCGGGAACGAGATCACGCGGTTGGTGCGCACCAGGTCCGGCAGCGGGTTGAGGCGGCCCATCCCCATCTCGATGTGCTGCGCCAGCCCCTCCTGGAACCAGTGCGGCGCCTGATCGTGCGTCGCGGCGGCGAGCATAGCGTGCGCCAGCTCGTGCGAGAGGATGGCGACCAGCTTCGGGTGCAGGCTCCGGACCTCGGCGAACGGCACCCGCACCTTGCCGTCGAAGATGCCGACCACCCCCATGTCGCCGTCGAAATTCTGGTAGAAATCGCGGAACGGGAAGATGCAGACCTCGACCGGCTTGTCGCCGCTGCCAGGGATCCAGCGCTCCAGCCGGAGGCGCTCCTTTTCGAGCACCTCGGCCACCCCGCGCGCGTAGTGCTCGCCGGTCGACTTGGGGTAGCGCACCTCGAAGTGATCCGACTTGTAGACGGCGTAGGAGGCCGCGAGGTCGCGGTCGAGCGCGAGCTGCTTGCGGCGGCGCTCTCCCCGCGGGGTGGGCAGCTGGCGGTCCGCCTTCTCGGAGAGCTTGATCGCCGTGTCGTACTCCCCGGCGGCGGCGTAGAGCTCGGAGAGGGCGAAAAGCGTGCCGGCCGCGGGCCGGCGGCTGGCGAAGTCGTTCTTGGCGAGACGGATGAGGAGCTGGCGGGCCTCGTCCCGGCGGTCGAGCTGGCGGAGCGCCTGCGCCCGCAGGCGGACGAGCGAGGCCGGCGTGCGGTCGACGTCGGCCACCAGCGGCTCGGTGAGGCCGAGCAGCTCCTTCCAGCGGTTCTGCTCGGCCAGGGCCCGGCCCGCCTGCTCGGCGAGGCGGAGCCGCCGGAGCTGCAACATCTCGCCGGGAGCGGCGCCCTGACGGAGCCACGGCAGCTCGGCGAGCGCCTTCTCCTCGTCGTGGCGGCTCCAGGTCCGGGCGTCCTCCACCGGAGAGCCCTCCGGAGCCAGCACGGCCCCTCCCGGCACCGCGAGCTCAGCCCCGCCCACGGTCAGCCGCAGCGCCTGGCCGCAGGTGGCGATCTGGGCTCCGATCGGCAGCGGCAGAGGCCGGCGGGGGCCTTGCGGAGGCAGCCGCGGCTCCTCGGGATCGCCGAGATGGAACTCCGGGAAGAGCTTGGGGCGGGTGAGCAGATACGCCGTCACGGGATCGTCGAACAGCTCGGCGCGGGACGCCGGCTCGAGACGCCAGGCCTGGAGCAGGAGGTCCTCCGCCTCGCTCAACCGGTCCTCGGCGGCGGCCCGGCGGGCGGCCGTGTACCAGGGCTCGGACAGGCGCGTGCCGGTCTGGGTCAGCACGGTGAGCTCGGCGTCCGCGAGATCCTCCTGGTCGGTGATCATCTTGCCGAGCGCGGATTCCAGATGCAGGGCGTCGGTGTCGAGGCCGCCTTCGATCGCCGCGTCGTAGAACGCCTGCGTCTGCTCCCGCTGGTACCGGCGGAAGGCCAGGCGGGCGCGGAGCAGATCGGCCAGCGGGGCCTTGGCCGGCGGGGCCTGGGAAGAAGACGGCAGGCTGGCCAGGGCGTCGCCGGCGGCCTTGAGATCCGATTCCAGCAGGAGGTATTGCGCGCGCCAGAGCGTCTGGGCCTCGCGCAGCGCCGGATCGTCGACCGGCGCGGCCAGCCGCCGCTCGATCTCCTCGCGGTCCTTCCCCTCGGCCAGGGCCCAGCGCAAGGGCCCGAGCGGACCGAGGCGGAGGAATCCCGCGTCAATGGCCGGCGCCGGGGTCGAACGGACGGCGCGCGCCACGGGGTTGTCGGCGGGCGCGGCGGCCAGCCACATCCAGAGCCCCACCGCGGCTCCCACGGCCACGGTCGCGGCGCCGGCGATCAGGGCCAGCCGCCGCTTCCCGCCGCGCGCCAGCAGGAACGCGCCGGCGGCTCCGGCGAGCGCGAGCAGCGCCAGGGCGAGCCAGGCCGATGGACCGGCGGCCGGCGCGGGACCGGGGACGTGAGAGGGGGAGGGTCTGGATGCGGGCTTGGACGAGGCCCCCGAAGCCCCCGCGGGCTCGGCGCTGATGCGGAGGCTCTCGATCTTCCAGCCCCCCTCGTCCACCAGATGGAGGATGAGCGTCTCGTCCAGGCCGGAGGCGAGCTCCACGTAGAAGGCGGCCGTCTGGGGACCCAGCTTCGGCCCCGGGGTGAGGAGCGCCCAGGAGGCGCCGTCGGACGGCCCGGCGCGCACGCCGATCTCCTCCAGCGCGGCGGCGCGCCCCAGGCGGCGCAGCGGAGCGTTGGCGGAGAGCTTCTCCCACCACGCCTCGGAACCCCGCTGGAGGTAGTCCGCCGCGAGCCCCACCGCCGCCCGCTCGGCCTCCGAAAGCTCCCGCGGCTTGGGCAGCTCGCTCAGCGACGGCTTGCCGCCGGCGGCGACAGACACGGGCGCCGGCCCGGCCCCCGCCAGGACGGTCCCCAGAATCAATACGGCTGTAGCGCGAAACAACCTCAAACCCAGAGTCACCGGCTCTCACCTCGTCCTGTTGGATGCCCCAAGATATCATGAGCCGGGGCGGCGGAACATTTCGTCCCCCGGCCCGACGGGCGGATCAGATCAGCCCCTTCTCTTTGAGGTGAGCTCTGACTTTCGACTTGAGCTCGCTTCCCATGCGGTTCCAACGGGCGCCAAACGTCCCCTGAATCCCCGCCAACGCCGCGATCTTGCGGAAATTCCTGTATTCGCGCTGCGGCTTCCAGCGGCGTTTATAGGGCTCGTCTCCACGCAGAAAATCGAAGGCCGTCTTCTCTTCCTCGATCGCCCGGCGGATGGTCTGGGCGACCAGCAGGGTACCGGGCGAAAGCGAGCTGTGGGCCGGATCGAAACCGGCCTGGTAGAAGTAGACGGTGGGACCGAGGGTCATCGCGTACAGGGCGCCGACGGGCCGATTTTCGTAGCGCAGGATGCTGAGCCACAGCCAGCCCTGGGCGATGGCCCGGCGGCCCCATTCGTGGTGGAAGGCCTGGGCCTTGCCGAGGAAAACGCCCGGGAGGCCGCGTTTGCGCCAGCGCTTCTTGTGCTGGTCGAAGAAGATGTCGAAGCCCGGCCCGATGCCGCTCTCGGTCACCGGCTCGATAGTGACCCTGCCCTGTTTGAGCAGGGGTCTGTCGAGCCTGCGGACGTCGTAGCGGAGGCTCTTGCCGAGGGTGGCCAGGTATCCGTCGAAGGTCTTCGGCAGGTCCAGCACGAGGCAGGTGCTCTGCTCGATCGTATTCTCGCCCCGCAGGCTCAGGGACGAGAGATCGTCGCGAAGCTGGTGGAGGTCGACCAGGCTGGCCCGGGCTTCCTCGACCAGATGCTCGCGAAAGGCCGCTTCGGCCGGCGTCTCGTACCCCGGACGGATCAGCGGGTGGAGGTAGTCGCTCGGGCCGGTGCCGGAGGACCTCAGCACGCTCCAGAGGCCACCACCCTTCCGGGCCAGCGGATAGAGGGCGATCAGGTCGCCTCCCTCGTAGGCGGTCAGGATGTAGGGACGCTTGCCCTTGCCGTAATGGCGGAACCAGGTCCGGTGCCACTCCCAGGTCTGGAACGGAGTGGCGAGAGGGGCGGCGCGGACGAGCTCCCGCCAGGCTCCCTGGAGCCCTGTGAAGCAGTCGGAGCTTTGGTGTACCTGGATTCGCATGCCCCTCCCCTCCGTCGGCGGGCCGCCGTCCTCGCCGCCGCCCCGTGCCGGTGCTGCAGGAAGGAGGCCAGCCGGCCCTGGAAGCGATAAGCTCCCGCCCGATGCCCCCGCCCCCCCTCCCCACCGTCATCCTCGGCGCCGGGGCCGCGGGGCTCCTGGCGGCGATCTTCGCGGCGGGGCCGCCGGAAAATCGCCGGCGGGTCCTGCTCCTCGAGCGCACCCGCGACGGCGGCCGGAAGATCCTGGTCAGCGGCGGCGGACGGTGCAACGTCCTCCCCTCCGTCGTCGATCCCGCGCGCTTCGTCACGGGCTCCTCCCCCAACACGCTGCGCAAGATCCTCAGCTCCTGGCCGCTGCCCGAGCAGCGCCGGTTCTTCGAGGAGGAAGTGGGAATCCCGCTCGCCCTGGAGCCGGAGACCGGGAAGCTGTTCCCCGTCTCCAACAGCTCGCGCGAGGTGCGGGACAGGCTGATGGCCCTCGCCCGGCGGCGCGGCGCCGAGATCCGCTTCGAGGCCCTGGCCGAGGACCTCGCGCCTCCCCGGGACGATCGGCCCTGGACCGTGCGCCTGGCGGGAGGCGAGACGATCCCCGCCGCCGCCGTGATCGTGGCCACCGGCGGCCTCTCCCTGCCGGGCACGGGAAGCGACGGCACCGGCTTCGAGATCGTCCGCCGGCTGGGGCACACCATCCATCCCACCTACCCCGCCCTGACGCCGCTGACGCTCGATCCCCCGCGCTATGCGCCTCTCGCCGGGATCTCGCGCACCGTGACCCTCAGCGCACCCGGCCCCAAGCGCACCTTCACCGCTCATGGCGGCTTCCTGTTCACCCATCGCGGCTACAGCGGCCCGGCCGTGCTCGATATCTCCCATTTGGCGGTGCGCTCGCGGCTGGCCGGCGAGCCTTTGCAACCTTTTTTCGTACAGTGGACGGAGATGGATTCCGCGGCCTGGGACCGCCTCCTGCGCGAGAGCCCGGGAAACGTGATCGGTCTCCTCCGGCGGCACCTGCCGGACCGTCTCGCCGAGGCGTTGCTGGCGGACGCCGGCGTGGACGGCGCCCGCGGCCTCGCCCAGCTCCGCCGCGAGGAGCGCCGCCGGCTGGTGGAGGCGCTCGCCCATCACCCCCTGCCGTGGACGGGCGACGAGGGGTACCGCAAGGCCGAGGTCACCGGCGGCGGCGTGGCGCTCGCGGAGATCGATCCCCGCACCCTGGAGAGCCGGCTGCATTCCGGCCTCTTCCTCTGCGGCGAGATCCTCGACGCCTTCGGCCCCATCGGCGGCTACAACTTCCTCTGGGCCTGGGCGACCGGACGGGCGGCGGGCTCGAGCGCCTGAGCCCTGTCCCGCCCGGTCCTCCCAGAGCACCTGAATAGATGGGACATTCGGAAAGGAGGTTAATAAATGAAAAAGATCCGCGTGTTCCTGAAGAGCCGGGCCCTCCTGTTGGCGGCTCTGCTCGGCGTCCTGGGTGGCTCTTTCGGGCTGCTCACGCCCGCCCGCGTCGCGCATTCCGCGATCTGCGCCTTCCGCCCCATCATCCGGACCTACTACAGCGACGCGTCGCACACGACCGTCGTCGGCCAGCGCGGCCTCGACTGCAGTTGCAACCCCGTCGACTGGGGGGTCACCTCGTCGTTCGTGACCAGCCAGACCCTGTGCTGCAACGTCAACACCTGCTAGGCGGAAACCCCGACATCCCCGTCCCCCCGGCCGGCCTCGGCCGGGGGCCTGCCACCTCGCGGAGAGCCCGCCTCTTCCTGTAGTCTTCCTCCTCCAAGACACTCTTCTCTGGAGGATCGAGACATGCAGGACCCTCTGAGCTCCCTGCCGCTGGTCCACGGCATCGACGTCTCCAAAGCCCAAGGCACGGTGGATTGGACCGCCGTGCAAGGCGCCGGCTATGCCTTCGCCTACGTCAAGGCCACGGACGGCGAGACGTACGTCGATCCCACGTTCGCGCAGAGCTGGATGGGCGCGGCCGCGGCGGGCCTCCTGCGCGGGGCCTATCACTTTTTCCGCGCCGAGGACTCTCCGCAGGCCCAGGCCGAATTCTTCTGGCAGACCGTCGGCGGCAACGGCGATCTGCCGCTGGTGATCGACGTCGAGGAGAGCATGAGTCAGACCGCGGCCACCGTGATCTCGAACCTCACGCAGCTCCTCGAGCAGCTCCAGCAGCTCTCCGGAAAACGGCCGATGATCTACACCGATCCCGGCTTCTGGAACGGATTGGGGGCGAGCAATTTCGGCGACTATCCGCTCTGGGTCGCCGACTATCCGTCTTCCGGGGTCTACACTCCCACGCTCCCGGTCGGCTGGACGAGTTGGGATTTCTGGCAGTACTACGGCGGCCCGCCCTCGGGCGCCACCGACTACGTGCAGGTTCCGGGGATCACCACGCCCGTGGATCTCGACGTGTTCAACGGTACCCTGGACACGCTGATGCAGTGGGTGAAGACGGGGACCTGATCATAAAAATCAAGGACCAAAAGGACATAAAGGACCAAAAGGACATGAGGCCCTGATAACAAGCCAGGTATTTTTTGTCCTTGCAGTCCTTTTGGTCCTTTGGGTCCTTTATGTCCTTGCTCAGCCCCTGCCCCCGAGAGACAATAGGCAAAGGGGCGGCCGGGTCCGGCGCCTCCCGAATTGGGCGATGGATGTGCCGATGTTGTGGGAGTGAGGGAGGGGAGCTAGCGCAGCGGGTCGATCCTTCCGGGTGGCTCGAGATTGATTGCCCGTTGCCAGTTTGCTCTCAGATCCTCTTGCTTCAGACAAAGGCTATCCGGACAGAGCTCAACCTCGTCGTTCCATGCGATCTGCCCGCTGGGACCGAGGTGCACCCCTTGAAAGGCTGTGTAGTCTTGCCACAGAGAGAAGACACCGCGACCTGCAAGGTGGGACAAGTCCACTTCACCAGCGATACCTTCATCGAAGCGGATCCAAATTCTATAATCCGATAACGCTTTGACTTCAACTGCTTTGGGCATATTCCGGCCTCCGGCAGAAAATCTACCATAGGTTGGAGCTACCCGACCTGAAGGAATCGCATGCCCTCCGGGCCAACGGCCCGGGCTCCCTCAGCAACCATGCCGGACGCCGATCCCCGCAAACGCATGTGCCTCAAGCAGGCGCTGTTCCACTACCTCCTTCACTCAGGGGACAACGCCGTCTCCGCGTCACGAATATAGGCGCTTATTCTTTCGTACTCTGCCTCAGAGTCGCGAATGATCCGCCGAGCGATGTTGTCGTCCTTGGCAGTTACGCTTCGCGAGCGCCACTCTGCTACCATTTTGTTGTGCAAGATTCTGATATCGTGATAGGCCCTCATGTGCGTATTACGTAACATGCCCCTCGGGTGTATGCCGTCGATGAGCACGCATACACTTGCAACAGCCCCAGCCGCCAAGCTCAATGTGGTAAGACTGAATTGAGCCAATAATCCAGAGCTTGCCGATGCCATGATCGCGGGAGCCTTCAGGCTCCAGAAAGCTATGCTATCCCGACGTGCGTCCCGTTTATTCGCTTGCGCCCAGTCTTCAAGCTCGTTCAAGTGATCCTGCAGATCTATTAGCGTTGGGCTCAATGAGGGCTCGCTTGGCACGGCAGGCTTGGTCACCGGCGCACTGACCGAGGGGCTGTCGTCAGAAGACGTGCCGCCAAGCGGAGCCAGCGCAGTTGGAGGACGCGATAGTCCCGGGCGGAGGTGGGCAGCAGCAGCAGCAGCAGCAGCAGGAGCAGCATAAGCAGCATAAGCAAGAGAAGGAGAAGGAGAAGCAGCAAGTACTCCACGAGATAGAGACGGCGGAACGCCAGCGGATTCTCCGAGAGGCGAGCTTGGCATTGATTTCAATGGGAGCGCACTTGGCGGCCCGATCGCCGACGCGCTAGGCGGGGATTCTCCGCTCGGCAAATTACCAGGTGGAGGTGGTGGCACAGGGGTTGGTTTTTCGCTCATCACAACCTCGTAAATGATGATCAGGTACATTCACAGACCAACGAAAACAAAATAGCCATCCGTCTATCCTGCTTTCACATCTTCACTTAGAACATCGTAAGCCCGTCTCCTATCTGCGTCAACACGCCGCACAACCTACTCCTCACACCACCCCATCCTCCTCCCGGCCCGCCAAATACACCATGAGCGTATTGTGAAAGAAAAGATACCCCCCACCGGCCCGGCGCAGCAAACCGCGGCGGGTGGCGTGCTCCAGAAAGCGGGGGACCAGGAGGGGACAGAGACCCTGCCGCCAGAGGAGCAGCCGGAGCACGTAGTGCTTGAGGATGTCGAAACCTCCGAGATCGCGCCGGCCGGCGGAGCCGCTCTTGACTGGCGCCCACCACGGAGCTCGCGAAACCGCGGCTCCGCGAGCTCCGTAGGAGGGCGCATGACACCGCTCCGCGAGCCCTCGCGCTGGCCACTCGTCGCCATCCAGATCGGCGCCGGCCTGTTCATCGTCGCGCTGGCCCTCTCCGCGCTCCTCGACCCGGCCCTCTGGCTCCTCCACACCACACTCTCCAGGCGCTGATCTATGTCGCCGTGATCGTGCTGGCCCGGCGAAACAGCGTCTGGGGCTTCGGCGCGGGCTTCACCATCGCCCTCGCATGGAATGCCGCCAACCTGTTCGCGACGGGGTTCATCGCCGCAGGAGCCGAAGCTCTCCGGGCGACCATGCGCACCGGGCATCTGGCCCACCCCGCCCTGCTGCTCATTCTGGTCGGAGCCGGAGGTCATTTCCTGATGATCGCGGGGTGCCTCGTCGGCATCCTCCGCCGCGGCCCGAAGCTCCGCCAGTGGGCGGAATTCCTGGGTGGCGCCATCCTGGTAATGTCCGCCCTCCTGCTCATCAGCCCCCTGCGCCATCACGCCCTGCTGCTCCCGCTCGACGTCGATCCGCGGCACGACGTACTCAGGGAGCGCGCCTCCGGATCAGGAAGCTGACAACCAGCGCGACGACGAAAGCGGGTACCCCGGTCACCACCGGGAACAGGACGAGCGCCAGGGGTGCAAAGGGGCTCTGGTGGCCTCCAGCGCTCCAGTACCCATGGACGTTGATCCAGACGGCCAGCAGGAAGGCCCCCAGGGCGACCGCCAGGGAGACGTGCAATGCCGCTCTCCGAGGCGGGCTCCGCAGCCGGGCATGCTCGTACCAGAGATGGACCGCGAACGCCACGGCGCAGACCAGCCATGCGGCCAGCCGCCAGAAGACGACCATCCCTTTGGAGGCCGCGAAGGCGAAAGTGATGCCGACGACGGGGTACACGATGGCAAAAAACATTGCCATCCGGAGCCACCGCTGATTGGCCGGGCTGTCCATGAGCGCCGTTCAGGATCCCTACTGGTCACCAGGCCAGACGAGATTCAGAAACTCTTCGATGCTTACGGCCTCTTTCTTGGCGCTTTTTGCCGCATCCCGCCATTCCGCTGGAATCGGAGGCTGGTAGCCTGCACCCGTTCCAGGGCTCTTGCCGTCGCCGCCGGCGATCTTGGCGGAGATGGCGAACGCGACGGGGCCCTGCCGAACGTCGATCGGCGTCACGGCTTCCAGCTTGCGCCGCAGCGACTCCCGCTCCTTGTCTCCGGACGGGCGAGTGGACGATACGAACCAGACACGGGAGCGTTTCCCAGGCTTCAGCACCACGACGACGTGGAGCGTCTCCGGCTTGTCGGCATCCGCGAAGAAGGTCGTGCAGACGCCTTGAAGACGCTTCATGTAGCCCCCCAGCTCCTCGACGCTCGGGATGCGTGCGTGCAGGACGTCATCCGTTTGATAGAGCACGATGTTTTGGGTCTCGAAGCCCTTGACGGCTTCGGCGGCGAGCAAGCTCGAAGGCCCGGCCAGCACAGCGACGGCAAGGAGCAGAATGCTTTTCACATTCATCTGACACCTCCGGGGACGCCAGGACAGCGTAAGCCAGTGTCGTATCTACGTCAACACACGCTCGGACGGAACGGGACGGTCCTCCAGGAGGGGAGACGGCGAGGCAGGGGGCGATTCGGAATCGAGACAGACACGGCCCCGTCCCGGCGAACCGGAACGGGACCGCTCGGAGCTCAGCGCCGAGAGGTCCGACGAGATGGAGCGCCGGAGGGCTCGGAACGGACTGGGATCGGGAGAGCCTCCATCGGAGCGCCGGGCCTGCCGACCAGGGCCAGATAAAGCGCCTTGTAGCACAAGTACTTCAGATAACTGAGAGGAGAAAATTTGTTACCCGGCTGCCAATTTTGGTCAGTCAGAGCTTTCGGCATCTCGCTCATGAATCGGCTCCTTCCCAGGACGAGCATCGTCTTCGCCTCCGTTCCAGTTGCCTTCTGGGGCTGATGACGGGAGGACATTGCAAAGCGGAGGCCAGGAGCGGCCAGGAACCGGGCACCTTCCTGGTATTCTCACCGGCGAACCGCGAGACGGGAGGCCCGCCATGTACCTGATCCTGTTGTTGCTCGCCATGACCTCGGCCGGCGGCCTACAGCCAGCGGCGAACGGGCCGGGGCAGGGAACGCCGGTCAAGCCGCGGCACGAGCTGACGGCCGAGCTGAGGGAATTCGCCAAGACGGCCATCCCGGTCCAATTCCCGAGCAACGGGCTGACGCTGTCCGGCTGGATCTACAAACCGCGGGGACCGGGCCCCTTCCCCGCCGTCGTCTGGAATCATGGCAGCGAGCGGGAGCCGAGCGCGCATCCCGATCTGGGAAAGTTCTATACCAGCCATGGGTACGTCCTCTTCCTCCCCATCCGCCATGGCCACGCGCCGTCGCCCGGGGAATACATTCAGGACGTGGTCGATCGCTATCGATCCCAGATCCACGACAGGGCCACATTCCAGAGGCGGGTGGTCGAGCTCCAGGACGTCTACAACGAGGACGTCGCCGCCGCGATCGCCTGGATCAAAAAGCAGCCGTTCGTCGACGGCAAACATATCGTGGTGACGGGTTGCTCCTACGGCGGCATTCAGACTTTACTGACGGCCGAGCGGGGTCTGGGTGTGAGCGCCTTCATCGCCTTCGCGCCGGCCGCGATGTCGTGGGGTAACGACGAGCTCCGGAGCCGTCTGCTCGCGGCGGTGCGTGCCGCCAAAGCGCCGGTCTTCCTCATCCAGGCCGAGAACGATTACGACCTCGGCCCGAGCGAGGTCCTGGGCCCGGTGATTCGCTCCCAAGGCTTTCTGAATCGAGCCAAGGTCTATCCGGCGTTCGGCACCACCCACCCGGAAGGGCATTTCGGATTCGCCTGCTGGGAAGAGGGGATCGCCATCTGGGGTCCGGACGTGCTCGACTTCCTCGCCAAGGCGGGGGTGCCGCCTCCCGTGGCGGGACGTAACCCCGGCTAGCCGAGCGCTGAGCGCATGCTTCGCGGGAACAACGAACGATCCGGTTCTCCAGGGCGGGCTTGGTCCTGAGGGAACCAGGAACGGAGGGGGCGGCAAACGCTGCGACTACTTCTTAGCCGGGTTCCACCAATCGAGCCCGGGGAAGCGTTTGAAGCCTCCGTCCCGGGTGACGAGCCGGCAGCCCGCTCCCGCGGCAGAGGCCGCGAGGTAGGCGTCGTTGACGTCGTTTCCACGAAGACCCAGGCTATCGCACCAACGCAGCCACTGCGAACGCATCCCTTGGGTCCAGGGCGTCTCGCGAAAGCAACCGCTCTCTTGGATCACCCGAAGGAACTCTACAGCCTCTTCAAGAGGCGAAGGAACCTTATAGATGTCTGGGTGAGTAACGATCCGCAGAAAGGCCACCTCGACCAGAGGGGGAAATGTCACGGTAAGCCCCTGGCTTAGGGTCCTTTCCAGCCAGTTCTTTAGAACGGTGTGGTCCGGGTGATCCCGGCGGAAAGCGCCGATCAAGATGTTGGCGTCGAGCAGGTCCACCGATCAACGCGCCTGCCGCAGATCGGCGGTCAGATCAGCAGCCGCGACAGCTTCCTTGCGGTCGGAGAACCCTGGAGCCAGGCCGCCGGTCGCGGAGGAGACAGGAAGGCGCAGGCGCTTTTTCCGCGGTGAAGGTACCGGCCTCTCCAAAAGCGCGCGAATCGCCTCTTCGACGAGCCGGGTCAAGCTCATCCCCTGTTCCGCCGCCGCGGTCTTCGCCCGGCGGTAGAGATCGTCATCCAGTCGGAGCGTCGTCTGCATGACAGAAATCTGTCACTCTAGCCGCCGGCTGTCAAGACCCCACGCTTCCCGTGCTAACATCCCCCGCCCTCCAGGGAAGGCAACGGGCCCGTCCCGTGTTATCCCGGTGGGACCTCCCGGCGCGGCCCCGGCGGACGTTCGCCCGGCCGAGCGCGGAGCGCGTAAATCCATGGAAATACTGAACGATCCGGTTGCCCAACGGCGAACCTTCGCCATCATCTCGCACCCTGACGCGGGCAAGACCACGCTCACGGAGAAGCTGCTGCTGTTCGGCGGCGCCATCCAGATGGCCGGCGCGGTCAAGGCGCGCGGCGAGGCCCGGCGCGCCCGCTCCGACTGGATGAAGGTCGAGCAGGAGCGCGGCATCTCCGTGACCTCCTCCGTAATGACCTTCGAGTACGGCGGCTGCACCTTCAACCTGCTCGACACCCCCGGTCACGAGGACTTCAGCGAGGACACCTACCGCACCCTCACCGCCGTAGACTCGGCCGTGATGGTCATCGACGCCGCCAAGGGGATCGAGGCGCAGACCCGCAAGCTGTTCGAGGTCTGCCGGTTGCGCAACGTGCCCATCGTCACCTTCATCAACAAGCTCGACCGCGACGGGCGCGATCCCTTCGATCTGATGAGCGAGATCGAGCAGGACCTCCAGCTCCACGTCACCCCCGCCACCTGGCCGATCGGCATGGGGCAGTCGTTCCTCGGCTGCTTCGACATCCGCCACGACCGCCTGGTGCTGATGGACCGCTCGCAGCGCTCCGTGGTCCGCGAGGGGGAAGTGGTCGAGGGGCTGGACGATCCCAAGCTGGCGGCCTCCCTGCCGGCGAGCGCTGTCGAGAAGCTGCGCGAGGAGGTCGAGATGGTCCGCGGGCTCTGCCCGGAGCTCGATCTCGAGTCGTACCGCGAGGGGCATCTGACGCCGGTCTTCTTCGGCAGCGCGATCAACAACTTCGGCGTCCGCGAGCTGCTCCAGGGGCTGGTCGAGATGGCCCCGCCGCCGCGCCCGGCGCCGACCGAGACGCGCGGCGTCGATCCCCATGAGGAGAAGGTCACCGGCTTCGTGTTCAAGATCCAGGCGAACATGGACCCCAAGCACCGGGACCGCATCGCCTTCGTGCGCCTGGTCTCCGGCCGCTTCGAGCGCGGCATGAAGCTGCTCCACGTGCGCTCGGGCAAGACGATGTCGATCCACAACCCGGTGCTCTTCCTGGCCCGCGAGCGCGAGCTGGCCGAGGAGGCCTGGGCCGGGGACATCCTGGGCATCCCGAACCACGGCAACCTGCGCATCGGCGACGCGCTGACCGAGGGGGAGGAGCTGCGCTTCACCGGCATCCCGAGCTTCGCGCCCGAGCTGCTGAAGCGGGTGCGCGCCGAGGACCCGATGCGCTCCAAGCACCTGGGGCGCGCCCTGCTCCAGCTCGCCGAGGAGGGGGCCGCGCAGGTCTTCCGGCCCACCTTCGGCAACGAGTGGATCGTGGGCGTGGCCGGCGCCCTGCAGTTCGACGTGCTGGCGGACCGCATCCGCACGGAGTACAACATCCCGGTGCATTTCGAGGGGACGACCCTCTACACCGCGCGCTGGATCGACACCGAGGACCACCAGCTCCTCAAGCGCTTCACCAACGCCAACCACGCCGCCATGGCCGAGGACCACAACGGCTCCCCCGTGTTCCTGGCGAGAAACGCCTGGCACCTGAAGACGACCGGGGAGGAGTGGCCGAATCTGAAGTTTTTGAAGACGAAGGAGCAGGTGCAGTAGGCGGGGGAGGTGGTGTTAGAGTTCCCCCTCCAACAGTTTCGAGGGAGAAACGCCCCCGATGACCCGCGACCAGGCCGCCCAGCGAATCGCCAAGCTGCGTAGCGAGATCCGGCACCACGAATACCTCTATTACGTCGAGGACAACCCCGCGATCTCCGACGAGGAGTTCGACCGCCTCTTCCATGAGCTGGAGGATCTGGAGGCGAAATACCCGGACCTCGTCTCCGAGGACTCCCCCACCCAGCGGGTGGCCGGCTCGCCGCTCGACTCGTTCCCGACGGTCGAGCACGCGGCGCCCATGCTCTCGCTCGACTCCAGCCAGGACGAGGACAACCTCCGCCGCTTCGACGAGCGCCTGCGCAAGGGGCTGGGGGATACGCCGGTCGAGTTCGTGCTGGAGCCCAAGCTCGACGGCCTCTCCATGGAGCTGGTCTACCGCGACGGCGTCCTCGTGCAGGCCGTCACCCGCGGCGACGGCCGCAAGGGGGAGGGGGTCACCGCCAACGTCCGCACCATCGCCAGCGTGCCGCTCAAGCTGCGCGAGAGCGACCGTCCGGCGCCGCCGTTCCTCTCCGTGCGCGGCGAGATCATCATGTTCGCCAAGGACTTCGACCGGCTCAACGAGCGGCTGATCGGCGAGGGCAAGGAGCCCTTCGCCAGCCCGCGCAATTCCGCCGCCGGCACGGTGCGCCAGCTCGATCCGCAGCTCACCGCCTCCCGCCCGCTCCACTTCTACGCCTACGACATCCTCGCCTCCGAGGGGGTGGACGGCATCGAGACCCAGTGGGACTTGCTGCGGGCCCTGCGCGCCTGGGGGCTCAAGGTCAACGAGCGGATCAAGAAGGGGAAGACCCTCGACGACATCCTCGCCTACCACCAGGCCTTCGAGGCCGAGCGGGACGACCTCGGCTACGAGATCGACGGCGTGGTGATCAAGCTGAACGACCTCGCCGACCGCGAGACCCTGGGCTGGACCTCCCGCCACCCCCGCTGGGCCTACGCCTTCAAGTTCCCCCCGCGCAAGGAGGTCACGCGCATCCTATCGATCCTCCCCTCGGTGGGACGGACCGGCGTGGTCACGCCGGTGGCGATCATGCTGCCGGTCGAGATCGGCGGCGTCACCGTGGCCCGCGCCACCCTGCACAACCGCGAGGAGGTGGCCCGCAAGGACGTCCGCGAGGGGGACCGCGTGCGCGTCCAGCGGGCCGGCGACGTCATCCCCCAGGTGATCGAGCGCATCGAGGAGCCCGGCCACGAGCGCTCCCCCGAGTGGAAGATGCCCGACGTCTGCCCCTCCTGCGGCACGAAGCTGATCGAGCGCGGGCCGTTCACCGTCTGCCCCAACAGCTTCGAGTGCCCGGCACAGCTCGCCGGCCGCATCGTCCACTTCGCCTCGCGCGACGCCCTGGACATCGAGGGCCTGGGGGACGAGACCTCCAAGCTCTTCGTGGCCGAGGGGCTGGTCAAGCAGCTTCCCGACCTCTTCGAGATCCGCCCCGAGCAGCTCGTGGTGCTGGAGGGGTTCGCCCAGAAGTCGGCCAACAAGCTGGTGGAGGCCCTGAAGAAGGCCTGCTCCGCCGCCGAGCTCCCCCGCTTCCTCTATGGCCTGGGGATCCCCGAGGTGGGCGTCGCCGTGGCGCGCGACCTCGCGAGGCACTTCGGCACCTTCGTCCGCCTGCGCGCGGCGGACGAGGCCACGCTCCAGGAGGTCTCGGGGGTGGGGCCGCGAATGGCCGAGCAGATCACCGCCTTCTTCGCCGAGCCGAACAACGCCAAGGTGCTCGACGAGCTGACGGCCCGGATGCACCTGGTGGAGACCGAGCCGTCCACATCCAGTAAGGGGGATGGAGCCGTAAAACCTCTTGCGGGGCAGAAGTGGGTCTTCACCGGCGGCCTCACCCGCCTCACCCGCCGCGACGCTCAAGGCTACATCGAATCCCTGGGCGCCCGCGCCACCGGCTCGGTCAGCAAGTCCACGGACGTCGTGGTGGTCGGCGAGGACGCCGGCTCCAAGGCCGAGGACGCGCGCAAGCTGGGGGTCCAGACCATGAACGAAGAGGAATTCCTGGCCTTCCTCCGCGGGAACGGGATCGACGTCTGACCTGTTCTCCAGGGAGGAGGCCGGAGATCCCGGCCGCCACACGAAAGAGGATGACTCCATGAAGCTCGCAATCATGCTGATCGCCCTCGCTCTCACCGGGGCCCTGGCCTTCGCCGCCGTGGCGCCCGTCCCCAAGAGCGACAAGAAAGGATCGAAGGAAGTGATCGAAAAGATCGTCAAGACCGACGACGAGTGGAAGAAGATCCTGACGCCCGAGCAGTACAACGTCCTGCGCAAGGAAGGCACCGAGCGGGCCTTCACCAGCCCGCTGAACAATATCCACCAGAAGGGGGTGTTCGTCTGCGCCGCCTGCGGCCTGACGCTCTTCAGCGCGGACCAGAAGTTCGACTCCGGCACCGGCTGGCCGAGCTTCTGGGCGCCGATCGACCCCAGCCACGTCGGCACCTCGGTCGACCGCAGCTTCTTCCAGACCCGCACCGAGGTCCACTGCGCCCGCTGCGGCGGCCACCTCGGCCACGTCTTCCCCGACGGCCCGCCGCCCACCGGGCTGCGCTACTGCATGAACGGTGTGGCGATGAAGTTCGAGCCGGCGAAGTAGGGGGCGAACAGTCAGAGAGCCCGCGGGGTGGGGTCGGTTTACGGACCGGCGAGCCCGCCGCGGGCCCTCACTCCCCCGGCCCCTCTCTCCCGGCCTCCCCCCCTTCCCGACGGGAGAGAGGGGAGAAAACCAGCTCACCGATCCATCATCCAGAGCGTTTTGCTTTTCTCCCTCTTCTCCCGTCAGGTGGGGGGGCTGGGAGAAGAGGGCCGGGGTGATGAGGGCTCACGCCCCGTGCCGCAGGCTCTCTCCCAAAAACGGATCATTCCTTGGCAACAACGGCGCGCTGGCGAGGGCGCGGGTGGCGGCGAGCCAGAGGAGCGCCGCGAAGCCGGCGGTGATCAGGAGCTCGGGGGCTCCCAGGCGCGGACCGGGGAGCACCGCGGGGGCCACGTTCATATAAATATCGAGCCAGCTCCCCAGCAGCACCACCCCGGCGACGCCGGAAAGAATCCTGGGATTGCGCTTCGTCCACTGGGGCAGCAGGACCGCGAAGGGCAGCAGCCAGCGGAGCACCGGCGCCAGCGCGAAGAGCGGCAGCCAGGCTCCTCGCGCGCGCACGGCGAAGTAGGGGATCTCTTCCGAGAGATTGCCGTACCAGATCAGCAGGTACTGGCAGACCCAGATGTAGGCCCAGAAGATGCTGAAGGCGAAGAGGAGCTTGCCCAGGTCGTGCAGGTGCTTCGGGGTGACGCTCCCCTCCAACCCGCTCCGGGAGAGCCTTGCCACGGCCAGCGCGATGGCGGCGATCCCCGCCTGGAAGAGGCCGGCGAACATGTAGATGGCGAACATGGTGCTCGTCCAGCGGGGCTGGAGCGACATCAGCCAGTCGAAGCTCGCCAGCGAGAAGGTGATCGCGAAGAGCACCAGGAAGGCCGCGGAGAGGCGGACCATGCGGCGGTGCTGCGTCAGCCCCGGCTGTGCCGCGTCCTGGGCCAGGGAGGCTCGCCGCAGGAACACGGAGAAGAGGCTCCAGAGGGCCAGGAAGAAAATCATCCGGAAAAAGAAGAGCGGCTCGTTGAGATAGGCGCTCTTGGCCTTCAGCACGGGGTCGCTCTCCAGGGCTCCCGGGCGCGTCCAGGAGTAGAGCGCGTGGCGGCCCAGCCAGATGGCGAGCATGGGGAGCGCGGCCAGGGGGACGAGCGACATCAGGGCCTCGGGGACGCGCCGGAAGGCGATCCACCAGCCGGCGGAGGCGGCGTAGTGGATGGCGAGGAACACCTGGCCGGCCAGCGCCAGGGCGAGGAAGAGGAAGGCGCAGACGAGGAGGTCCGTCCAGCCCCGGGCGGGATCGGCGCGCAGCTCGAACAGGGTCGCGGCGGCTCCCGCGGTGAGCAGGATGAGGGCCACGATCCGCTGGTTGCGATCGCTCATTTCCGGGCCACCTCCATGGGCCTTTGCAGGGCGTTGGACTGCAGCTCCCGGATCCAGTGGATCACCTTCCAGCGGTCCTCCGGCGCGATCTGCGCGGCGTAGGAGGGCATGATGCTGGTGCCGAGGGTGATGGTGTGGAACATCTGCCCGTCCGCCATGGTGAGGAGGCGCGTGCTGGTGTAGGAGGGCGGGTTGGGGAGCTTGGGGATGATCGGCCCATCCCCCGCGCCCATGGGGCCGTGGCAGGGGGCACAAAAGGTCACAAAAATTGCGTGCCCCCGCGCAAGTACTTCCCGGCTGTGCGGGTAGGGGTTGCGGAGCTCGCGACCGGCGCGCTCGGCGTCCTGGGTGGTGGCCGCGTAGTGGAACGGCAGCGCGGCCCCACGGGCGATGGTGCCCGCCACCGGGAGCTGATAGGTGAGGCCGTCGCGGGTCACCGGGTTGGGCGCGAAGGCGTCGTAGGGGACCGAGCGCGCCATGTCGGGCAGGAATTCATATCCCGGCGAGTCGGGATTGTGGTGGTAGGCCCAGGCGCTGACCCCTAAGAGCAGGAGCAGGGCGAAGAAGCGGATTCCTCTCATCGGTCCTCCTCCCGGACCTCGCGCGCGCCGGCGGCGAGGAGAAGGTCGTGGAGCGCGGTCCGCTCTTCCGGACCGGCGCCGTCCAGCTTCAGCACCAGGGCCATGGCGTCGTCGGTGACTCCCGCGGCCACGGGCCGGGGCTCGGCCAGCGGGCTCAAGCGGCTGCGCCAGAAGAAGGCGCCGGCCGTGGCGAGGCCGCCCAGCAGGATAGTGGCCTCGAAGGTGATGGGCAGGAAGGCCAGCGCCGACTGGGCGGGCTTGCCGCCCACGTCGAGCGGCCAGTCGACCACCGCGCACCAGACCTGGAGGGCGATGGCGCCCGCCATGCCGCAGAGGCCGCCGGCCAGGGTGACCCAGGGGAGACGCGTGCCCCGGAGCCCCAGGGCCTCGTCGAGCCCGTGGACGGCGTAGGGGGTGTAGACGTCGACGATGGGGATCCGATGGCCGGACATGGCCCGCGCGGCCTGCACGGCCACGAGGAGCTCGGTTTCTCCCGAGAAAACCGCGATCATCCGGGCGCTCATGCGTGGGCCTCCCCGGCGCGCGCCGCCGCGGCCGCCACCCCCTTGACCTCCCACATGGCCACCATGGGCAGGGCGCGGATGAAGAGCAGGAAGCAGGTGAAGAAGAGGCCGAAGCTCCCCACCAGGATGCCCACCTCGATGATCGTGGGCTTGTAGAACCACCAGCTCGACGGCAGGAAGTCGCGGTGGAGCGAGGTGACGATGATCACGAAGCGCTCGAACCACATCCCCACGTTGACCAGGAGGGAGAGCACGAAGAGCACCGGCACCGAGGTGCGCGCCCGCTTGCTCCACAGGAGCTGGGGGAGGATGGCGTTGCAGGTCACCATGGTCCAGTAGGCCCAGGCGAAGGGGCCGGTGGCGCGGTTCCAGAAGGCCGCCCGCTCGTAGGGGTTGCCGCCGAACCAGGCGAGGAAGAGCTCGGTGAGGTAGGCGAAGCCCACCATCGAGCCGGTCAGCAGGGTGATCTTGGCCATCGCCTCCAGGTGATGAATGGTGATGTAGCGCTCGAGGCCCATCACCTTGCGGGTGAGGATCAGCAGGGTCAGCACCATGCCGAAGCCGGAGAAGATGGCGCCGGCCACGAAGTAGGGGGGGAACAAGGTGGTGTGCCAGCCCGGGACGAGGCCGGTGGCGAAGTCCATGCTGACGATCGAATGGACGGAGAGCACCAGCGGCGTCGCGAGGCCGGCGAGGATCAAGGACAGCATCTCGTAGCGCGACCAGGTGCGCCACGAGCCGTCCCAGCCGAAGCTGAGCAGGCCGAAGACCTTGCGCCGCCAGCGGTCGCCACGGCCGGCGGCGCGGTCGCGCAGGGTGGCGAAGTCGGGGATCATCCCCACGAACCAGAAGACGAAGGAGATGGTGAAGTAGGTGCTGATGGCGACCACGTCCCACACCAGGGGGGAGCGGAAGTTGACCCACAGCGGGCCGCGCGTGTTGGGGTAGGGGAAGATCCAGAAGCCGAACCACGGCCGGCCCATGTGGAGCAGGGGGAAGAGCCCGGCGCACATCACGGCGAAGATGGTCATCGCCTCGGCCGAGCGGCTGATCGAGGTTCGCCACTTCTGGCGGAAGAGCAGGAGGATGGCCGAGATCAGGGTGCCCGCGTGGCCGATACCGATCCAGAAGACGAAGTTGGTGATGTCGAAGGCCCAGCCCACGGTCTTGTTGAGCCCCCAGGTGCCGATGCCGGTGGCGACCTCGTAGGTGGCGGAGGCGGCGCCCCAGGCCAGGGCCAGGGAGGCGGCCGCGAAGCAGGCCCACCAGCCCAGGGTCGGGCGCGAGGTCAGCGGACGGGAGACGTCGTCCGTGATCTGCCGCATAGTAGGCCTCCCCTCCACCCAGGAGGGGCGCAGCAGCACGAAGGAATCGGCGATCATGCCTTCTCCTCCTCGGGAAGGTTGCGGACCCGGGCGAGGTAGCCCACCACGGGTCGCGTGTTGAGCTCCTCCAGCACGTGGTAGAAGCGGGGGGAGGCCTGTTTCCTGGAGACCTCGCTCTGGGGATCGGCGAGGTCGCCGAAGGTGATGGCCTCCGCCGGGCAGGCCTGCTGGCAGGCGGTGCGGATGGCGCCGTCGGGAAGCTTCTCGCCAGCGGCCTCGGCCCGCAGCTTCCCCGCCTGGATGCGCTGGATGCAGAGCGAGCACTTCTCCATCACCCCGCGCGAGCGCACGACGACGTCCGGATTGAGCACCATGCGCCCCAGATCGCTGTTCATGTTGTAGTCGAACCTGGGGTTGCCGGCGTAGCGGAACCAGTTGAAGCGCCGCACCTTGTAGGGGCAGTTGTTCTCGCAGTAGCGGGTGCCCACGCAGCGGTTGTAGACCTGCTGGTTGAGGCCGTCCGCGCTGTGCACGGTGGCCAGCACGGGGCAGACGGTCTCGCACGGAGCGTTGCCGCAGTGCTGGCACATCATGGGCTGGAGGACCATCCGCGGCGCCTCCGCGGAGCCCTCGAAGTAGCGGTCGATGCGGATCCAGTGCATCTCGCGCCCGCGGGTCACCTCGTCGGGCCCCACCACCGGCACGTTGTTCTCGGCCTGGCAGGCCACCACGCAGGCGGAGCAGCCGGTGCAGGCGTCGAGGTCGATCGCCATCCCCCAGTGGTGCCCCTCGCGCGGCCACTCCTTCCAGAGGCTGTCGTGGCGCTCCTCCTCCTGCCCCTTCCGCAGCTCAGCGGGAGTGAGGGTGCGCACGATGGGCCGTCCCTCCATGGAGCTGTGGCGCTGGACGGCGGCCAGGGTCTCGGAGTACCCGGTCTTCTCCAGGCGCGCGCCGGAGGCCCAGTTGCGGTGGAAGCCGTCGCGGACGGCGACCAGGGGGAAGGCGTTGGCGCCGACGCCGTCCGCCACCTTGCCGGCGCGGGTGCGGCCATACCCCAAGGCCACGGCGACCATCCCGTGCGGCTGGCCGAGCTGGAAGCGGACCGGCAGCTCCAGCGTGGTCGCACCGTGGCGCAGCTTCACCACGTCCCCCTCCTCCAGGCCCAGCTCGGCGGCCATCCGGGGGGAGAGGTCGATCTGGTTCCCCCAAGCCACCCGGCTCACCGGATCGGGCAGCTCCTGGAGCCAGGGGTTGTTGGCATGGCGGCCGTCGCGCATCCCGACCTTCTCGTAGAGGAGGACCTCGTAGCCCTTCTGGCCGCGGGATTCCTGATGGGCGGCGAGGATGGAAGCCGTGGCGGCCGCCAGATCCCCGGCGTCCCGGGCCGGCGCCGGTCCCGGTGCCGGAGGCGCGATCTCGCAGGACCCATCCTGGAGGGAGTGATCCCAGAAATCGTCGAAGCTGGCCCAGCGAGTCTGGTGGGGAAACCGGCGGGGGAAGAGCTCCCGCTGCCAGTGCTCCCGCAGATGGCGGTAGGCGTCCGGCTGCTCCTCGCCCATCCAGCGCAGCAGGCTCGCGGAAACCGCGCGGGTGTCGAAGAGGGGCGCGATGGCCGGCTGGCGCAGCCCATAGCAGCCTTCCACCGGCTCGGCATCCCCCCAGGACTCCAGGTAATGGTGGTCCGGGGCGACCATGTCGGCGAGGGCCGCGGTCTCGTCCAGCCGCTCGGCGAAGGAGATCTTGAGCGGCACACCTTCCAGGGCGCGGGCGATCCGCGCGGCCTCGGGGTGGTCGTAGAGCGGGTTCACCCCCCAGAGGAGGAGCCCCTGGACCTCGCCGCGCTCCATGGCCGCGATCAGCTCGGCCACGGCGATCTCGTCCCCCTGATTCTGCCGGGAGGGGCGGCCGAGGTCGATCGTGCGGCCGACGTTCCCCAGCAGGAAGCTCAGACGGTTGACCGCCGTCTGCACGGCGAGATCGTTGACGCCGCTCACCACCAGCGATTCCCCCCGGTGATTCCAGAGATCGTCCGCCATGGCGTCCAGGGCCCTGGGATCGACGGCGGGATCGGGGGCGTCCGGCGCGGCCTCGCCGGCCCGGCGGGCCACCCGGCGGATGAGAGCCAGGGCGGCGAGCCCCAGCTCCGAGGGGAGCACGGCCAGCCGCCGGTCGGCCTTGCCGCCGGTGAGGGACATCCCCGACTCGATCTGGTAATGCCGGGGCAGCGGCCCTCCGCCCTCGGGCCGGCGGCCGCGGGCCCAGGCGCGGGCGATCTCCACCGGCGACAGCCAGGTGCCCAGGAAGTCGGCCTCCAGGCCCACCACCACCCGCGCCTTGTCGAAACGGTAGCTCGGCACCACCGCGCGGCCGAAGCTCCGGCGGTTGGCCTCGCGCGTGGCGGCGAGGGAGACCGGCTCCCAGACGGCGTGCCGGGCGCCGGGATGGCGGGCCAGAAAGTCGGCGATCAGCTTCCGGCTGGAAGGGCTGTGGATGGTGCCCGTGAGCAGGGCGAGACCGCTCCCGCGGGCGGCGCTCTGGGCGGAAATAGCCTCGAGCCGGGGCGCGATCCAGGCGTCGATCTCGGCCCACGACGCCGGCCGGCCGTGGAGGAGCGGCCCCTTGAGCCGTCCGTCGTCATACAACGAGAGCACCGAGGCCTGCCCCACGGCGCAGGTGGCGCCGCCGGAGATCGGGGAGGACGGGTTCCCCTCGATCTTGATCGGCCGGCCGTCGCGGGTCTTGGCCAGCAGGCCGCAACCCGCGCCGCAGCCGCCGCAGGTGGTGGCGTACCAGGTCTCGACGCCGGGCAGCGGCGCCCCGTCGGCGAGCGTGAGCGGCGGCACCGCCTGCCGCTCCGGAATGGGGGTGCAGCTCGCCAGCGCCGCGGCGCCCAGGCTGAACCCCATCAGCTTCAGGAAATCTCTCCGGCTCGCCTCTCCTGGATCCCAGCCCTCCCCGAGCCCTCCGGCCCCCGAGCCCACGAAGTCCTTGAGCATTTCGATTCCCCTAAGTGCTTTAGTAGTGACATTTACCGCAATCCAATCCGCCGATGGCCGGGTGGAGCTGGCGGCCGTTGCGCAGCGCGGCCGTGGCCACCCCCTCGCGGCGGTGGCAGTCGAGGCACCAGCCCATGACCAGCGGCTCTTCCTGACGTACCCGTTCCATGGTCTCCACCGGCCCGTGGCACCGCTGGCAGGCCACCCGGCCGCCGCGCACGTGCTGGCTGTGGCTGAAGAAGACGAAATCCGGCAACTGGTGGATGCGGGCCCAGCGGATGGGCCGCCGCTGCGAGACGGCCTCCTTGAGCTTCTCCATCTCGGCCGAGGTCACCTTGAGCTTGGAGTGGCAATTCATGCACACGCCCTCGGGCGGGATGCCGGCGTGGCGGCTCTTCTCGGCCGCGAAGTGGCAGTACTGGCAGGCGATGTGGAAGTCGCCGGCGTGGATGCGATGGGAGAAGGCGATCGGCTGGGCCGGCTCGTACCCCTGGCTGACCCCCACCCGCTGAAAGGCGCCGATCAGGAAGAACGCGGTCAGCAGCGCCATGGCGGCCTCCATGCCGGCCATCGCCCAGCGGCTCGCCCGCAGCGCCGCGAGCTTCCGGGGGAGGTCGAACAGCGGCCCGGAGAGCGCGTACACCGCCCGCGTGAAGGGGAGCAGCGCCGCCGCCGTGAGCCCCGAGAGCACGTGCAGCCGGACGGACGGCGGCAGCCCGGCCGCCAGCGAGACGTCCGGCGCCAGCCGCAGCAGAGACCTGAACCAGGGGAGGAGCGACAGGGCGTACCACGAGGAGCCCCAGCGGTAGAGGGTGGCCGACGCCAGTCCCGACCCCAGGGAGGTGAGGAGGAGGAGCATGAGGACGAAATCCGGCAGCGGCCAGCGCCCGCGCGCCTCGCGGAGCAGCAGCAGGAGCCCGGCGAAGGCCATGACGCCGAGCAGGAAGCCGGTCGCCTCCAGGAGCGTCTGGCGGACCGGCACCCGGTTCCAGGCCAGCAGCCAGCGCGGCACCAGGAAGGCCCCGGCGTGCCCGAGCAGCACGCACCCGATCCCCCAGCGCCAGGCCGCGGAGCCGTGATAGAACGGCGCGCTCCGCTCCCGGGCCGCCACCAATCCTCCCCCCCGGCCGGCCGCGAAATAGCGCCAGGCCGTGCCGCCCACCAGGAGCGCCACGGCGAGATAGGGGTACAGCCCGTAGAGGAGGAGGTCGCGCGTCATTCCGCCGCTCCGGGCCGCCGCGGCGCCCCGCGCCGGGCCAGCCAGAGGGCGATCCCCGAGCCGCCGACACCCAGGAAGAAGGGAGGCACTGTGGAGGAGAGCGGAGCGGCCGGGGCCTGCGAGCGCGAGCTCTTGTAGAGGAAGGCCTTGAGGGCGAACGCCTCCTCGTCGGTCAGCGGCTGGTCGCGGTAGACCGACATCAGCGGATAGCGGGACTCCAGGAGCGCCCGGGTCAGCCAGGCGTCCGGATAGCGGTCGTAGACCCGGGTGAGGTCCGCCGCCAGCGTCGTGCCGCGCCAATCCCCCTCGGCCCCCGCGCTGTGGCACTCGCTGCACGGAGGGCCGCCGTGGGCGAGCGGCGTCGCGCCGGTGAACAGCGCCCGGCCGTGCGCCATCTCGGCCGGCGTCGCCGTGCGCGCCAGGCGGAACCGGGCCGGCGGCTTGGGCCCTCCCGAGGCAATGAAACGCAGCAGGGTGTCGATCTGCTCGTCGGCAAGGTCATGATCGGGCATGACCTTGCCGAACTTCCCGAACAGGGCCTTGGCGACCTCGTCCCCCTTCTTGACCATCCCCTGGGACGAGCGGATGAACCCGTGGAGCCACTCCGGAGGGTGGCGCGAGGTCACCCCCGAGAGGTCCGGCCCCACCACCACCCCCCGCCCCACGCTGTGGCAGCCGCTGCACTGCACCTCGAAAGTGGAAGCCGGATCGAAGCCGGCCGCGCAGGCCGGGCCCGCGACGAGCGCCGCGAGCAGAAAGACGCACCGAGACCTGCTCAATAGGTTCGCCATTGCCCATGTCCTCCAGAAGAAATTCAGGAAAAGATGGGGAACCGCGTCGACGGTGGCCCGCTAAATCACCCGCATCGCACCATACCTATTAGCGTTGGTGCTTGTTTGACCAAAACGTGAGCCAGTCAAGCGCTGGTCAGACGAAAATTCTGAAATTCCTTCTGCTGGAGGATCTATGAGGCACGTCCTGAAGCGCTGGGCCCTGGCCCTGCTCGCCCTGATCCCCTGCGTCGGCCTGGTGGCCCTGGCCCGCCAGTCCGAGACCCAGTCGGGGGAGCTCCCGAACCGTCTGCCCCAGGCGGCCCCCTATGACGTGGCCGAGGCGCGGCACTTCCCGCCCCCCTTCGAGGAGGCCTGGGAGGGGACGCACAACCCCGGCAGGTGCGCCACCTGCCACGCGAAGATCTTCAGCGAGTGGAACGGCTCCATGATGTCGAGCTCCTGGCGCGATCCGGGCTGGCGCGCGGCCTTCCTCCTGGCTTCGCGGCAGACCTCCACGGCGGGGAGCTGCGAGGCCCCGGCGCCGCCGGACGGCACGGAGCGGGCCGTGGTCAACCCGTTCGCCGGCGGCGGCTGCGCCAGCACCTTCGACACCGGCACCGGCACGGCCACCACCACCCGCCCCGGCTCGCTGCTCGACGGCTTCTGCACCCAGTGCCACATGCCGGCCAACTACGCCGACAACGTGCCGCTGGCCGCGGTGACCACCGATCCGCTGTCGGGCCAGGAGCACGCCCGGCTCGATCCGGAGTACAACCCGACGTCCGACAACGGCACCGGCCTGGCCTTCGCCACGCTGGAGTCCCACTTCCGCAACACCGACGCCGGCAAGCGGGGGATCTTCTGCGCCATCTGCCACACCTATACGGACACCCGGGAGATGCCGTTCACCGGCTACGCCCACAAGTCCGGCACCCCCTATCCCTCGGTGCCGGGCACGGCCAGCCGGGCGAAGCTGCAGCCTTTGAGCCAGCAGGACCGCACGGCCGTCCCCGATCCGGCCTCCCCCACCCAGGGGTACGCCATCGGCGCCGGGGCCTACAAGCTCTCGCCGCACGCCATCGTCTTCCCGGAGTACGTGGGACCGCTGGGGGCCCATCCGCCCAGGGACCAGCGGGACGCCTACGTGAGCGGCGTCTTCAAGACCGGCGTTCCGCACCAGCAGATCCAGCGTTCGGGGCATGAGGGGTACTACCAGGCCCTCCACGAGCGGGCCGAGATGTGCGCCGCCTGCCACGACGTCACCAATCCGCTGACGGTGAAGAACCGCCTGGGCCGCTGGGTGGGCGGCTTCCCCATCGAGCGCACCTATTCGGAATGGGCCGCCAGCCGCTACGCCGACCGGCCGGGGAACCGCAATTTCGATCCCCGCTTCAAGCGCGACTGCCAGACCTGCCACATGCAGCAGGACTTCGGCCAGCCCGGCACCGCCCAAACCCTCTACCAGGACGGCCATCCGGCGCCGCCGCGCGCCGGCCGCCTGGCCAACGACGGCCCGGAGCGCGCGCCGGCCTTCAGCCACCACTTCATCGGCGGCAACACCTTCGTGACCCGCCTGGTCGGGGCGGACGTGACCGAGACCGGCGCCCCCGAGCCCTACCCCGAGCTGTCGACCTACAGCTTCACCTCGGCCGACGAGAAGAGCCCGTACCACAACGCCTTCTTCGAGAACGTCTCGTCCCGCGGCGCCATCACCCAGCACTCGCGGCTGGCCTGGGACCGCCTGCGCAACGTGCTCGACCTCGATCTGAAAGCCCCACAGGCGGCCGATCCCGGCAGCCGCGCCCCCCTGCACGTGACGGTGACCAACAGCGGCAGCGGCCACGACTTCCCCTCCGGCTTCCCCGAGGGGCGCGCCGCCTGGGTGGCGGTGCGCGCCTTCGACCTCGATTCCGGCCGTGAGCTCGACCTCTGGGATTCGCACTGGAAGCGCGCCTCCAGGGGGGTGGGCTATCTGACGCGCGAGGAGATGGCGGATCCCAACTACCCCCGCTGCAAGGAGTGGCGGCTCCCCGCCGGCTCGCCAGATCCGTACGCGGTGCAGTTCAAGGCCATCGCCTCCCTGGGCGACGGCTGCCCCACCCTGGAGCTCGCCTACGCCACGCCGCTCAACCTCAAGGTGAACGGCGACGGCCAGCCGGTGGACACGCGGGGGAAGGCGATCGACCGCCGCAACCCGCGCGGCGTGCCGGTCTACGAGGACCGCGATCACGACGGCGACGTCTGGGACGACTCTTTCCTCTCCGACACCCGCCTGCGTCCCCTGCCCAACCAGGGGGCCACGGCGGTGATCGACCGCTACTCGGTGATCGTCCCCCCCGGCACGCGCGGGCCCATCGCGGTCACCGCGGCCGTCTACTACCAGTCCTTCGAGGGGGTGGTGGCCAGGAAGCTGCTGGGGAACCTGGCGGATCTGAACGGTAATCGCCAGCTCGAGCCCTGCGTCCTCGGCGGCCTCTGCGACGGCCGGGTCCCGTCCGTGGAGCCCGCCGTGGTCGAAGGGGCCCCGCCGGTGCCCATGGAGGTGCGGAGCGTGGTGATCGACGTCCGCGGCGGCGCCGTGGACACCGCTCCGCCCGCGGCCCGCTCCTACCCCGGCGACGGCCTCCAGGGGATCGCCCGCGACGTGGTGCCGAAGGCCTTCTTCTCCGAGCCGGTGACGGGGATCGACGCCTCCACCTTCACCCTCACCGACGACGCCGGCAACCCCGTGCCCGCCTTCGTGGACGCGGTGGGCGACGGCGCCTGGGCCCTCTTCCCCCACCAGGTCTTCCTGGAGCCCCGCCGCACCTACACGGCCCGCGTGACCGCCGGGGTCTGCGACCTGCACGGCAACTGCACCCGCCGCGAGGTCGCCTGGCGCTTCACCACCGGCGAGAACGCCGGCGAGGGCACGGGCGACACGCGGGTGCCCATCGGTTTCCCGGCGGCCTCGCCGCCGCCGCCCGATCCGCCTCTGGCCGTGGCCGGGATCCGCGCGGAAGGGCCGGACGGCGCCGTCATCGTGGCCTTCTCGCGGCCGGTGCTCAACGTCACCCCCCTCACCTTCCAGGTGCGGGAGGGGGACTGCGCCACCGGGCCGCTCGTTCCCGGCCACCTCGCCGCGAGCCCGGCGGGCGACCGCTGGGTCTTCAAGCCCGAGCACCCGCCGCGCCCGGACGGGAAGCTCTGCCTGGCGCTGTCGCCGAAGATCTACGATCTCAAGGGGCGGGGGCTGGGGGGGCCGGTGGTGAAGAAGCTGCGGTGAGGGTTGCTCCCCCCTGGGACCGCCGGCGGTCCCAGGGGGAGCAACCCTCACCAGGGTCTATCCGTAGTACAAATCCATCATGCTCCGCAAACCCCTGCTCGTCCTCCTGGCCGTCCTCTCCCTCGCCGCCGCTCCGGCCCCCAAGGTCTCCGAATTCAACCGCTACTCCGGCTACTCGGAGGCGGTGTACGACGGCTGGGTCCGCAGCTCGCGGTACGTCACGGCGCGGGACGGCACCCGGCTGGCGGTCGACCTCTTCCGGCCCACCCGCGGCGGCAAGGTCGCCGAGGAGAAGCTGCCCGTGGTCTGGACCCATCACCGATACCAGCGGGTGACGGTGCAGGAGGGGAAGACCTACACCATCCTCGACTCCTTCGAGTGGCTGCCGGAGGTGGTGAAGCATGGCTACGTGGTGGCGGCGGTGGACGTTCGCGGGTCCGGGTCGTCGTTCGGCACCTTCACGGGAATGTTCAACCGCAAAGAAACCCAGGACTCCTACGACGTCACTGAGTGGCTGGCCGCCCAACCGTGGTCGAACGGCAACGTCGGCATGTACGGGGTGTCGTATCTCGGCATCACTCAATACATGGCCGCCGGCCAGAAGCCTCCGCACCTCAAGGCGATCTTTCCCGAGAAGGCCGTCACCGACCTCTACGACCTGCTCTGGCACGGCGGCATCTTCCACGGCCCGTTCATCGAGATGTGGACCGGGATCGTGCGCGAGCTCGACGTCGACAAGCCCGCTCCGCCCGTGGATGAAGATAAGGACGGCTCTCTGCTCAAGGCGGCCATCCAGCAGCACCGGGCGAACCGCGACGCGGCGAAGCTCTACGCCGGCCTGCCCTATCGCGACAGCGTCGATCCCCAGACCAGGGTCCAGGTCTACCGGGACTGGACGCCGATCACCTATCTCCGGCAGATCCGCGAGTCCAAGGTCGCCGTCTACCACCTGGCCGGCTGGTACGACCGCTACGTGCGCGACCAGACGCTCCTCTTCCGCAATCTGGACAACCCCCAGAAGCTCACCATCGGCCCGTGGACCCACGTGCAGAGCGAGCACATGGACTTCGCCGCCGAGCACCTGCGCTGGTGGGACTACTGGCTCAAGGGGATCGACAACCACGTGATGGACGACGCGCCCGTCCACTACTACGTGATGGGCGCCCCCGAGGCGACCGCCTGGCGGGCCGCGAAGACGTGGCCGCTGCCGAACGAGCGCCGGACCTCCTACTGGCTCGGCCCCGACCGGTCGCTGCGCACCTCGCCGCCTCAGGGCGGGGAGAGCCGGGACGAGCGGACGGTCGACTACTCCGCCGAGGTCTCTCCCGATCCCCGCTGGTCGCTCCAGAGGACCTTCCCGGAGCTCTCGGCCCACGACGCCAAGGGGCTCACCTATACGACCCCGCCGCTGACGGCCGCGGTCGAGGTGACCGGCTATCCGGTGGTCCACCTCTGGGTCTCCTCCTCGGCGCCGGACGCCGACCTCTTCGTCTACCTGGAGGAGGTGGACGCCCAGGGCTCCTCCCGCTACGTCACCGAGGGGATGCTCCGCGCCTCGGACCGCGCCACCGCCGATCCCGGCTACGACACCGCCGGCCTCCCCTATCACCGCGGCGACAAGGCGGATCGCGCCGACCTCACTCCGGGCCAACCGGTGGAGCTGGTCTTCGACCTCTACCCGACCTCCACCCTGTTCGCCGCCGGGCACCGCATCCGCGTCACCGTGACCGGCGCGGACAAGGCGAACGCTGTCACCCCCGAACGGAATCCGCCGCCGAGGCTCACGGTCTACCGGGAGGCGGGGCGGGCGTCGTATATCGAGCTGCCGGTGATTCCGGGAGGGTAGCCCCGAAGTGCTAGACTCCTGTTCCCGATGAAGGCGAAGCTCGCGCTCCTGTGTTTCTTTTTGTTCGCCTCGCGGGCCCTCGCGGACGCCGAGATTTCGGAAATCAAGATCGGGCTGGACGGCGACCAGGTGCTCACCACGTTCACCCTCACCGGCGCCTTCGACCAACGCTTCTCCGAACGGGTCGACAGCGGCCTGCCGACCTCCATCCTCTACCGCCTCGAGCTCTTCCGCGACCGCAAGCGCTGGTGGGACCGGCGGCTGCGCGAGAGCACCTTCGAGGTGGTGGCGACCTACGACGCCGTGGCCCGCGCCTACACCGTCCACTACAAGCTGAACGACAAGCTGATCGAGAGCCGCACCGTGCGCGAGCGCAAGGCCCTGGAGGAGGCGATGACCCGCGTCGAAAACCTTCCCGCCTTCTCCGTGGCCGGCCTCCCCCACGAGTGGCGGCTGCTCGTGAAGGCCGAGGCCGAGCTCGGCTCGCGGACCATCCTGTCCCTCATCCCGGTGACGATCAGCACCGATTGGAGGGAATCGCCCAAGTTCCGCCCCCCGGGCGTCCCCTAGAAGCTCATGGGACTGCGCCAAAGGCTCCTCCGCAACCGCAAGAACCACCGGCTGATCATCGGCGGGCTGGTGGCCCTGCTGCTGCTGTTCACCGGGCTCTTCTATCTCGCCCAGCGCGGGCGCGACCTGCCGAGCGCCCTGGTTACCAACCGGGTGCTGCTGTTCGTCCTCTGGTACGTCAACGTCCTGCTCACCCTGATCATCCTCTTCGTCCTGCTGCGCAACCTGATCAAGCTGCTCATCGAGCGCCGGCACCGGGTGCTCGGCTCGACCTTCAAGTCCAAGCTGGTCGCCACCTACGTCGGCCTCTCCCTGATCCCCGTGCTGATGCTGTTCGCCATCGCCACCGAGCTCCTCCGGGGGTCGATGGACCGCTGGTTCAACACCCCCGTGGCCCCGGTGCTCAAGCGCGGCAACGCCGTGGCCCAGGCCCTCTACGACCAGATCGAGCGGACCAACCTGCGCGACGCCGGGCGCGCGGCAAGCGAGATCCAGGGGATCGACCTCGACGATCCGCAGCAGCGCCCGCGCCTGGACCGCAGGCTGAAATCACTCGTCGGCGAGCTCGGCCTGACCACCGTGGAAGTATTCGCGGGGCAGGACTTCGTCTCCGGCTTCATCGATCCGCAGTCGGGGCTCCCCGACCTGCCGGACGTGGACCGCTCGCTCCTGGAGCAGGCCGCGCAGGAGGGCAAGGCCACCGCCGTGCTGACGCCCACCGGCACCCGGGGGAGCCTCCTGGTGGCCGCCGTGGCGCTGCCGGACCATCCCGCCGACAAACCGCCGGCCGTCCTGGTGGTGGGCACGCTCCTCGATCCCGGGATCACCGCCCAGCGCCAGAAGCTGGTGGAGGACTATCAGGCCTACCGCCAGCTCGTGGTCCAGAAGGACGCCTTGCGGGCCAGCCACATGCTCCTCTTCGTGATGGTGACCATGGTCATCCTCCTCGCCTCCTCGTGGACCGGGCTCTATCTCGCCCGGCGGGTGACCCTGCCCATCCAGGCCCTGGCCGAGGGGACCCGCCGGATCAGCGGCGGCGACCTCTCCCACCGCGTGGAGGTCGAGGCCGACGACGAGCTCGGCGTGCTGGTGAGCTCCTTCAACCGCATGACCGGCGAGCTGGCGAGCAGCAAGGACCTCCTGGAGCGGAGCAACCGCGAGCTGACGGCCAGCAACCAGCGGCTGGGGGCCGAGCGGGCCCTGATCGCGGCGGTGCTGGAGAACGTCGCCGCCGGCGTGGTCTCCATCGATTCCCAGGGGCGGATCTTCACCTGCAACGGCGCGGCGCTCAACATGCTGCGCCAGCGGGAGGAGGACGTGGTGGGCCGCCCCTTCGAGGAGGCCTGGGGGGACCCCGACCGGCGGCGGCTGGCGGCGGCGGTGCGCGAGGTGGGGCGCGGCGGCCACGGCAGCAAGGAGGTCCACCTGACGCTGGGCGGCGAGTGGAAGACCTTCGAGCTGAAGGTGACGGCCCTGCGCGACGCCTCCGGGGTGGTGCAGGGGGGCGTGGTGGTCATCGAGGACCTGACCGAGCTGATCAAGGCGCAGCAGCTCGCGGCCTGGAACGAGGCGGCGCGGCGGATCGCGCACGAGATCAAGAACCCGCTCACCCCCATCCGCCTCGCCGCCGAGCGAATGCTCCGCAAATCCCAGCAAGGGGACCCCGGCCTCGCCAGGGCGATCGAGGAGGGGGTCGACATCATCGTCCGCGAGGTGGTGACCCTGCAAGGAATGGTGGACGAGTTCTCGCGCTACGCCCGCATGCCCCGGCCGCGGCCGGCGCCGGTCGACCTGCCGAAGCTGTTGGGCGAGACCCTCCACCTCTACCGCAACCTGAAGCCGGGGGTGGAGGTCGAGGGGGAGGTGGACCCCGCGCTCTCGGCGGTCTGGATCGACGGCGAGCAGATCAAGCGCGCCCTGATCAACCTGCTCGACAACGCCGTCGAGGCCACCGAGGCTCCGGGCCACGTCACCGTGGCCGCCCATCCCGTCAACGGCCACTTGGAGATCCAGATCGCGGACACCGGCCGGGGCATCCCCCTGGAATCGAAAGAGAAGCTCTTCCTCCCCTACTTCTCCACCAAGGGGCGCGGCACCGGCCTCGGCCTCGCCATCGTCCACCGCATCGTCACCGATCACCAGGGGGCGATCCGCGTCGAGGACAACTCGCCGCAGGGGACGGTGTTCACGGTGGAGCTGCCGATGGGGTAGCGATCCTCGCGTCCCCCTTTGCCGCCGAATCCGCACGGTCTCTTGTGAGGGAATCCTCGACTCATCGTCGTTCCAGCCGCGGGACGCGCAATGGTCCCGCGACTTACTTCAAGGAGATTCACGGATGTTCCCGCTCAACAAGAAGATCACCCTGCTGATCCTGGCCGCCGCCCTGGCGCTGCCCGCCTTCGCCTCGGCCCAGTCCAACCCGGCCGCGGCCACTCCGCCGGTCTCGAATATCGAGCGCCGCGTCCTCGCGGACGGCGTGGCCGAGTACTTCTTCACCGTCCGGGTCGGCTCCGGCCCCTACGATCAGATCGGCCTGCACCGCGTGGTCAAGGAGACCGCGCCGAACGTCCCGGCCCATGCCTCGCGGGCGGTCTTCCTCGCTCCAGGAGACATCTGGAATTTCCGCGCCGCGTTCCTCACCGGCGCCCGGCCCATCCCGGTCTTCCTCGCCCAGAACGGTCTCGACGTCTGGGGGATCGACTATCGCTGGACCTTCGTGCCGGCGAGCGTGACCGACCTCGCGTTCATGAAGGATTGGGGGCTGGAGCAGGACGCCCGCGACCTCGGCGTCGCCATCGGCGTGGCCCGCTTCACCCGCGCCATTACCGGCAGCGGCTTCGGCAAGATCTTCCTCCTCGGCTGGAGCCGCGGCGGCCAGATCGGCTACGCCTACCTGAACGGCGAGACCCAGCTCCCGCCGGGCCTGCGCCAGGTCAAGGGCTTCATCCCGGTGGACATCTACCTGAAGACCGACGTGGCCGATTTCCAGGCGAAGGCCTGCCAGCGAGCCCAGGGGACCGAGGCCGCGATCGCGGCCGGCAACTACGCGGCCACCTCCGGAGGGCTGGTCCAGGCGATCGGCAACGCGGCGGTGGCGGACCCCAACGGCCCGTCCGCCGTTGTTCCCGGATTCAATAACCGCCAGGCCGGCCTCTTCGTGGGCGAGGCCACCTTCGGGCTGCTCGGTGGGCTGGAGCCGGTGCCCTTCTACCACTTCACCGGCGGCACCTTCGACGCCAACGGGATCCCCTCCGGGCTGCTCTACTCGAACGAGGCGGACCTCTTCCACTTCGAGACCGCCGCGTCTCCCTACCAGCCCAACCGTGAGCTGGCGGACGCCGACACCGCCACCTGCGGCCAGGTGGACGTGGCCTTCGACGACCACCTCTCCGAGATCACCGTCCCCGTCCTCTACGTGGGAGCGGGCGGCGGTTTCGGCCAGTTTGGCGTCTACACCACGACCCTGCTCGGCAGCACGGACGTGAGCACCCACATCGTCAGCCTGGCGCCGGTACGCATCGCCGACTTCGGCCACGCCGACCTCTTCCTGGCCAACCAGGCCCCATCGCTGGCCTGGCAGACGATCCTGGACTGGGTGCGGGCGCACTGAACGGGCGAGGGGCCCTCTGAGACCGCCCTCAGAAAGGCCCCACCGCCAGCACCTCGCGGGCGTAGACGTCCCACAGCTTGCCGAGGAAGAAACGGCCGAATCGTCCCAGGGCGGCCGTGCGGTCGGCGAGCGTGGGCCCCTCGACGTGGAAGGTGGTGAGCTCCTTCAGGAAGTCGAGGAAGGCGATGCGGAGGATGCCGGCCGCCACCACCTCGGCGCCCGCCTCCTGCTCGGCCGCCACCTCCCCGCGGTAGATGCGGGTGAAGAGGGTGGTGGTGTCCGTCCAGACGTCGAAGCCGGGATCGTCCCGGACCTCCTTGAAACCGCTCAGGGTCAACGCCGCGCCCTGGCCGTCGCGGAAGTGGAGACGGTAGAGGATCCGCTTCCGGGTGTAGTCCCCCTCGTCCACCAGGAGGTTGAAGGTGCCCGCCTCGATCGGCCGCTCGCCACCCAGCGCATCGCAGCTCAGAGTGCCCGTGATCGTGGCCGCGTGCTCGGGCTGGGTGATGAAGCGGTTGACGCCGTCGATCTGGATCGTCATGCGGGCCTGGAGGAAGGTCTTGCGCTCGTGGCCGAGATCGAAGCCGCGCTGGAAGTCGGTCTCCCCAAGAGCGATATAGCCTTTCATCTCCTCGCTGAACCGCAGCCGGGTGGCCGCCTCGTGGATCTCCGTGGGATAGGCGGCGACGTCCTGGCGGAGGGGGATCCCCCGCTCCCGGCACCAGGCGCGCGCCACCTCGACCCCCTGGTTGACCGCCTCGGCCGAGCGGTCCCGGCTGACGTTGATCAGGTAGTGCAACCCCACCTCGGCCTTGAGCTCCTTGACCTCGATGGGACGGTCGAACTCGCTGTGCCGCCCCTCCTTGATCGCCTGGTTGCTGGCGGCGATGCGGTCGAGCACGGCCTTGTAGCGGCCGTTGGCGGCGGTCTCGATGATCTGGAAATAATTCGCCACGAAGCCGTCCAGCCATTCGCCGCGCTGGCTCACTGTCCAAATCACCCACAGCTCGTCCGCGCCCCGCCGGATCGCCTCCTCCAGGTTGGCGTCCGTGTTGAACACCGAGTCGATGTAGACCTCGTTGCCGATGCGCACGGGCTCGAACCACATCGGCAGGGAGACGGAGGCGACCAGCAGGTCTTCGGTCGCCTGCGCCGGCGTATAGACGAACAGCTCGTGGCGGGTGAAGTTGTAGACGTTGAAGGTGGCCTCGCGGGGGCTCCGGCGGATCGCGTCGAAGTCGAGCCCCCAGGCCGGGAAGACCTTGTGGCGGTAGCTGTCGAGCTTGAACAGCGACTCGGCGTAGAACAGGCGGAGGTACTGCGCCCAGTTGAAGTCGATGCCGGCCGCCGGATCGAGGTTCCGCCAGTTGTCGGCCATCCGGGTGCCGCTCATCTCCTGGCACCACATGGCGAGGTTGAAGCAGCCGCCGCTGGCGCCGTCCGCGTGGTCGAAGGTCAACCCCGCCTCGTCGAGCCAGACCTGCAACACGCCGGCCTGGAAGGCGACCTTGACGCCGCCGCCGGCCAGGATGAGCGAACGCTTCGGGGTTCCGTCAGGCTTGGGCATCTCACCCTCCTTGCGCGCGGTGGAGAGCTTCTTTGGGCGCTTGATGGAGAGGTATGGTACTCCGAAAGCCTCCGGGAAACCCTCGGCTGCGCCTCTTGCCCAAGTTCCCGATTTGTGTTAAAGTCGCGTCATGGCGAAAAACATCAGACCTCCGGCGACCGCGGAACAGATGCTGCGATCCATTGGAGCCACCCAGGAGGATCTCGAGATTGTACATAGGATCTTGAGGGAGCTCGGGGAGTACGACGATCCTCCCGCTCCCTGTGATAGGCCTGCCGAAAGCCGCCAGTCCGCCAAGGAAGACGAGTAAGTCAGCTCTGCTCCGGAATGCTACCCGCGGAACCTCGGGCTCCTGTCGATGGGCGAGATGTGTTTCTCAATGTCCCTTTCGACACAGAGTACGCTCCTCTCTTCTTGGCCCTGATCGCCGGCTTGGCGGCTCTGGGGCGTACGCCGCATTGCGTGCTTGAGGTCCCGAGCGGAGGCCGGAACCGTCTGGAGCGGATCTTCCGGCTCATGGAGAGTTGCGATGCCTCTATCCACGACCTCAGCCGGATCACCCTGTCCGGCTCTCAAGGGGTCCCTCGCTTCAACATGCCTTTCGAGCTTGGGATGGCATACGCCTTGGCCCAGAAGGCATCCCACGACTTCTTTGTCCTGGAAGAGAAGCCGTTCCGGCTTCAGTCCAGCCTGAGCGACCTCAATGGTCACGATCCCCACATCCACGACAGCACCCCGAGCGGCGCCCTCCGCTGCGTCCTCAATTGTTTCGGTGCCCCATCAGGGGTGCCGTCGATGTCAGCCCTCGAAGCGTTGGCAAGGCAGTTGTCCAAATTGGCTTTGAAGCTCCAACGGGGGATGGGGGTCGCCGGTCCCTTCCATCCCTACATCTTCCGGCGAATCGTCACGGCCGGGATCGAGATCGCCAGAAACCGGAGCCTGGTCCAGTAGGTCCCCCCTCATGGCGAACCATATGCCTAACACCAGGAAACGAATCTTACGGACCACCAGAGCCCCTCGTGGAGAGTGGCCTGACGACTTCTGGCGCGCCTTCGAAGGGATGCCGGAGGGCTTCGAGCGTCCGGCTCAGGTACCGCAAAAGCG